>JBCDFF010000600.1:0-1505 GCA_039178415.1 Bacteroidota bacterium | reverse complement strand
GCCAGCGGCGCGGGCGTGGCCGGGAACCGCCGGGTGCCCATGAACGCGCGCGGCATGAGCTGCTCGACGCGGTAGAGCTGGTCCGCCTCGGGGTGATGGCGGTCGAACGACCACTCGTGCTGCACGAAGAGCGCGATGAGGACGAAGCAGGCAATCCCGAGTGCCAGCCCGAGCACGTTGAGCGTGGCATAGCTCGTCTGTCGCCGCAGCGTCCGGAGGGCAACGAGGAGGTAGCTCTTGAGCATAACGTCGAGGAGGTCAAGGGTGGCAGATCGGCGCAGCGCGAAGCCTCGCGATGAACGCCCGCGCCGCCACGCAAGGGTCGGACCAGGCGCACCAACCTCGTCTGAGGCACGGTGGTCTCGCCCAACGTGAGCGGTAGCGCACAGCCGACGCGCGCTCTCAGACCCAAGACCGGCGATGTGGGACCTGCGCCGCCGGATCTAGGACGCCGCGCCAGCAGCCTACTCGTACCGCAACGCCTTCACGGGGTCCGTGGTGGCGGCGCGGAGGGCGTGACCGCCGACCGTCAGCAGGGCGATGGCGAAGGCGAGGCCGCCCGCGACGAGGAAGACCCCGACGCCGATGTCGATGCGGTAGGCGAAGGCGTCGAGCCAGCGGTCCATCGCCAGGTAGGCGAGCGGAGCCGCCAGCACCGTCCCGACGAGCACGAGGCGCACGAAGTCGCGGGCGAGCAAGCCCACGAGGCCCGGCACGCCCGCGCCGAGCACCTTGCGCACACCAATCTCCTTCGTGCGCTGCTGCGCGGCGTAGGCGGCCAGCCCGAAAAGCCCGAGGCACGCCACGATGATGGCCAGCGCCGCGAACGTGCCGAAGAGCGCGCCGAACTGCTCCTCGGCACGGTACTGCGCGTCGAACGCATCATCGAGGAAGCGGTAGAGGAACGGCCGGTGCGGCGCGAGCGTGGCCCACGCGGCCTCTACCAACGCGACCGCCTCCTCCGCGCGTGCGGCGTCGACCTGGAGCACGAGCTGGCCCAGCCACGGCGAGACGCGGAACGAGAGCGGGCGCACCTCGTGGTGCAGCGACTCGTGGTGGAAGTCCTTGACGATGCCTACCACGATCCCGCTGCGGCCCCATTGCTCAAACGGCTTGCCGACGACCTCGGCGGGGTCCGCGTAGCCGAGCGCCCGCGTAGCCGCCTCGTTCAGGATTAGGGCCTCCTCGGCGTCCGTCTCGAAGTCGGGGCTAAAGAGCCGCCCGGCGGCCACCTCCACGTCGAGCTGCGTCAGGAAGGTGTCGTCCACCTCGAACAGGCCAAAGTCCATCCCCCGCATGGCCCCCTGGGCGTCTTCGACGCTGGTCCCGGCGTTCGGGAAGAAGCCGCCGGGGACGCTGCGCGTAGCCGACACCTGCTCCACCACCGGCAGCGCGGCGAGGGCCTGCTTGACGGCGTCCACGTTCTCGGTGACCACCTCGTCGTGCCCGAAGTCGACGATGAGCTGCTGGTCGTCGAAGCCGAGGGTCTCGCTCTGGAGATAGCG
>JBCDFF010000599.1:0-1509 GCA_039178415.1 Bacteroidota bacterium | reverse complement strand
GGGCCGAGGGCGTCGGAGTAGAGCGTGCCGCCGACGACCACGTCGAAGCCACGGCTGCGCACGGCGGCCTGCACGGCCTCGATGTTGCGCGGCGAGATCGACGACTCGACGAACATCGCGGGGATGCGGCGCTCGGTGACGAACGCGGCGAGCTGCTGCACGTCGGCCGTCCCGGCCTCGGCGTCCGTCGAGAGGCCCTGGAGGCCGCGCACGGCGATCCCATAGGCGTCGCTGAAGTAGCCGAAGGCGTCGTGCGCCGTGATGAGGATGCGCTGGCCTTCGGGGATCGTGGCGATCTGGTCGCGCACGTAGGCGTCGAGCGGGCCGAGCACGTCGCGGTAGGCCGTCGCGCTAGCCACGTAGCTCTCGGCGTGCGTCGGGTCTACCTCGGCGAGCGTCGCGCCGACGGCCGTGGCGACGTCTTGCCAGCGGGTCACGTCCATCCAGACGTGCGGGTCGAACGCGTTCGCGGAGCCCTCAGCCGTGAGGCGGCGCTCTGCCGGAATCGACGCCTCGGCGATAGCGATGGCTGGGATGCCAAGGCGGTCGAGTTGTTGGACGACCTCGCCCATCTTGCCTTCGAGGTCGAGGCCGTTGAGCAGCACGAGATCGGCCTCGATCATCGTCTGCACGTTGCCCTCCGTGGGCCGGTAGAGGTGCGGGTCGATGCCCGGTCCCATGAGCCCGGTCACCGTCACGTGCTCGCCGCCGACTTCGCGCGCGAGGTCCGCGAGCATGCTCGTCGTCGCGACGATGCGGAGTTCACGCTCGGCGAGCGGGACGTCGTCAGAGGGGTCTGTGCAGGCCGAGAGGGCGACGCTTGCGATGAGGAAGAGGAACGAGGCGAGCCGCGTGTTGGCTTTACCTCGAACCAAACACGCAACACGCAACACGTAACACATTCGGATAGGGGAGCGAGGCATGGTGGGGAATCCAAGAGGAAGGTGAAGCGGAGTTACGCCGCCGGTTTCACGAAAATGTGCTGCGCCGCCGCGTGGCCGACGGGGTGCACGTCCCTGGCCGCATTCGATGCGGTGAGGCGCACCGAGATCGGCCCGTCGAACGGGGCCACGGCGACGACCTCGAAGGGCGTCTCGGGATAGAGGCCGAGGCTGCCGACGTAGCGCAGCAGTTCGGCGTCGTGGTCGCTCACCTCGGCGACGATGCCGTTGGCCCCAGCGTCAAGCGTGACGAGGGCGGGCCAGTCGGGCTCCACGAGGCGGAGGTCGGGCGTCGGGATCGGCGCGCCGTGGGGGTCGTGCGTGGGATGCCCCAGCGCTTCGTCGATGCGGGCTTCGAGGTCTTCAGAGAGGACGTGCTCCCACTGCTCCGCCTCGGCGTGGACGCGGTCCCAGGGGACGCCGAGCGCCTGGTGGAGGTAGGCCTCCACGAGCCGGTGGTGGCGGATCACCTCGACGGCGAGCTTGCGCCCGGCCTCGGTGAGCGCCGCGCCGTGGTAGCGCTCGTAGACGATGAGGTTCATCGCCGCGAGCTTCTTGAGCATGCCCG
>JBCDFF010000598.1:0-1533 GCA_039178415.1 Bacteroidota bacterium | reverse complement strand
CGCTGGAAGCAGGTCGGTGGCGTTCTCGTAGGGCGTGTTCATGTCCCACGTCCCTTGCGCGAGCAACGTGGGGACGTCGGTCACGAAGCCCGTGCGGAATGCTTCGCCGAGGTCGGCACCGCCCCAGGCCGCACAGTCCACATCGTAGTCGCGCCAGAGCGGCCCAACGACCTCAGCGGCGGCGGACTGGCGGTACCGCTCGCCTCGCTCGGCGCTGATCCCAGAGGCACAGTCAAACGCGTACCACCCCGCGCTCCGGACTCGGGTTGAGGTGTTCATGCCGGTGATGCGCCGACCGGCCTGAGCATAGTCGCCGTTGAGCATCGTCAGGATATCGAGCGGCCACGCAGGCATGATGTAGCGGAACTTGAGGCCGCGCGTCACGCCGCGCACCAACTCGCGGAAGTCGTCGCCGTCGAGTTGCACGGTGATTGCTTCCTCGGTGCGGGGGTTCGTCGTCTCCACGGTGATCGGTTCGGCATCGGCGCGGTGAATCAGGGCACGGTACGCGGCGAGGAGACCTTCTTCGGGGACCAGGGCACGCAGGGCGGCGGAGGTGTCGGCGGCGGCGGCGATGCGCTCTAGCGTCTCCAGAACGCCATCAGGCGAATCGTAGGTGTGGTCCGGTCCTTCGAGGGCCCCGAGGGTGGCGCGCACTACGAGATCAGGATGGTAGCGAACCACAGCCATCCCCTGATGCGAGCCGAAGCTCTTGCCGTACACCTGAATGCGGTCGTAGCCCAGGAGCCGGGCGGCATCGGCCACATCCGCGGCGGCTTCGATCACGTTGATCCCGGCCAGGTCACGCCCGGCCGCCTCCCACTTTTGGCGACACTGCGCGATGGCTTCTCGTCGAGTACGCTCGCGTGTGGCGTCGTCGAAGGCCTCGGCTAGCGAGAGCGCTTCGGCCTCGTCACAGGGCATCACGCCCGGGCCAAACCCGCGCTGACCAACGAGAATGACATCGGTGATGTTGAGCAGCGGCTCTACTTCCCCGACGTAGAACCAGGAGCCACCCAGATAGTCGTCGAAGGTGCCGTATCCGGGACCGCCCTGAAGGAGAACGATTGGGGGCACGTCGCCCGGTGCGTCTGCGTTGCGATGGAAGCGGACGATCTCGACGGGAATCGTCCCAGCGGAGCCTCGGACTCGGTTAGCGGGCGCATTGAAGATGCCGCGCTCGAACGTAGCACTCACGCTATCGTCCCAGGTGACCGTTTCCTCGGTGAGGGTCAGGGTGCCAGCGGCGGGCTGGGCGTGGGCCACCGAGGCCGTCAGACTCGCGAGAACCACGAGGCTCGCGGCCATGAACACGAGGGAAGCAAGGGAGGTGCGCATCGACATAGCGGCTAGGGGGAGAGAGGTGTGAAGGCAGCGCTACGGAGCCATCGTCCTTCTGTTTACCTCGATGCATATGTTGCAAGACACGATGCACAAAGCACATCAGTCCTATGGAGCTTCGCCAGATCGCCTGCTTCGTCGCCGTGGCCGAGGAGCAGCACTTCGGGCGGGCGGCGGAGCGCGTCCACCTCT
>JBCDFF010000597.1:0-1538 GCA_039178415.1 Bacteroidota bacterium | reverse complement strand
GAGCTGGTTGAGACCCATCCACACCGAGCCGTCGTCTCCGGCCGCCACCGAGGCCGGCGGGTACGGGCCCTCGTAGCCATAGCTCGGCATGTCGAAGACGATGCGCTGCGCCCACGTCGCGCCGCCGTCCTCGCTCGCCCACAGCGCCGGGGGGCTCTCTACTATTGCGGCATCGGCGGAGGCATAGACGGTGCCACCGAAAGGGTGGGTTGGATCGTTTTGCCGGGCGAGAATCCAGACCTCGCCGAGACGCCAGAGGTCGGAGGTCCGCCACGTCTCCGCGCCGTCGTCGGAGTAGACCACGCCCAGGCTCGTCGCCGCGAGCAGCCGCCCCGCTGGCAGCGCCGCCGACACCGGCACCTCGGCGAGGTCCCAGAGCGAGCCCGTGCCCTCGCCCGAGACGGGCGTGATGGGCAGCGTGGCCCAGGTGGCCCCGCCGTCGTCGGAGCGCAGGAGCGCGGCGATGCGGCGGCAGGCGACGACGGCCCCCGCGAAGACGGGCAGCGTCGTCTGCAAGAAGCACGAGATCTGGTTGCTGTCGTAGACGCCCCGCTGCCAGGTGCGCCCGCCGTCGGTCGAACGGTCCATGGGGATCGACTCAGCGAGGTAGTAGCCCTCCTTGGTCACAACGAAGTCCACAGCTGGGAGCGCAGGACCGTGCAACGCCTCGCTCCAGGGGCCACCTGGCGGATAGCGTCGCAGATCCGTGCTACCCCCAGCCACGAAGACGGTGTCCGTGCTGGCCGTCGGGCCGACCACCAGTGTGAGGCGCTCCGCTACCCCTTCAACGGGACCGATGTCCTCCCAGGTGACTTCCTGGGCATGCAGCGCCGCGGCGCTCCCCAGCGTGAGCATCGCTCCCAACATGACTGAGATGCCCCACCTCATCGCGCCACCGTGAACGTCTGCGTGCCCGCTCCTTGGCCGCTCACCGCGCGCACCACGCATACGCCCACGACAAACCCGGTCGCGCTTTGTGTGCGTACGAGTTGCTTCCGACGCTGAGCTTTGGGATTGCCGCGATGCATAACGCCGGCATGGTACGCTCTTGGCACCGAGGTTGCCAAGCCGACCCAAGCATCCGAGCGGATCAGAACACCCGCGCGAAGCCGAGCGTGACGGCCGTGCCGGGCTGGTCGAGGCGGAACGTGACATCGAGGCGCAGGGGCAGCGCGAGGCCGCCGGAGAGGCCCACGCCGACCTCGTGGTGCTGCCAGTCCGTCGCCGGGCCGAACGCCTCCTGTTCGCCTGCCGCGTGCGCGCCGTGGACGAGCAGCCCGACGTTGTTGACCGCCGCCCACTCCCAGCCGAGCAGCTCAAACGGCACGCTGCGAAAGTCGTGCTCCCAGAAGCCCGCCACGTAGCGCGTTGCCTCGATGGGCCGCCCGGCGCGGGCGCGCAACGTCCCGAACGGAGCAATGCCGAGGAGGCTGCCATCGACGGCGAAGGTGCGCTGCGGGAGCCGGTCGCCGGACGTGGTGCCGGCGGTCACGCGCAGGTGCAGCGCGTTGGGGAAGAGGCGGCGGCGCAGGAACGTC
>JBCDFF010000596.1:0-1544 GCA_039178415.1 Bacteroidota bacterium | reverse complement strand
GCCGAGGGGCCCGACGGGCACCTGTGGCTCGCGACGCCCGTCGGCCTAGCGCGCTTCGACCGCGAGGCGGCATCGTTCACATTCTACCACGCCGACCCCACCGATGCAACGAGCGTGAGCGCGGGCAGCCTCACCAGGGTGGTATGGGACCGGACTGGCGTCCTGTGGGTGGGGTCGAGCGGCTACGGGCTGAGCCGCTTCGATGCCCGCCGCTCGCGGTTCACCCGGGTCGCGGAGCAGCGCGGGGGGACTGTCCGCGCTCTCGACGCGAGCATCCGGTCCCTCCATCAAGACCCCAACGGCACCGTCTGGATCGGGACGAACGGCTTGCGCGACCCAGGGACGCCGCAGATCGAGGTCTGGTCGAGCGGCGTGCCCCGAGTCCACGAGTTGGTCGGCCACGGCCAGGTCTGGGCGATTACCGGAGACACGACGGGCGCGCTCTGGTTCGGAACGGAGGAGGGACTGGTGAGGCGAGACCCTGCGACCGGGCAACTGCGGCACTACGCCGATGCCGACGGACGGCATCCCTGGCGGCCTGAGGCCTCGGCGGACGTGGCCGCGATCGAGGGCAACCGCGTCTTCGACGTGCACGTGAGCCGCTCGGGGCACCTCTGGATCGTGACGGCACGCTACCTCGCCCGCCTCGATGACGAGGACGCGGGGCGGTTCACGACCTTCGTCCACACCCCGCAGCGCGACTTCAACGTCGACCCGCTCTTTCCCTCGATCCACGAGGACGCCGAGGGCCGCTTCTGGCTGGGGACGGAAACCGGGCTGGTCCGCCTCGACCCGGCCACGGGGGCGCTGCGCCGCTATCGCACCGTGCCCACCGACCCGACGAGCCTGAGCAGCGAGCGCATCCGCTGGATCACCCCCGACCCGCGCACGCCCGACGAGGTACTGTGGATCGGCACGGACGGCGGCGGCCTCAACCGCTGCGACATGGCGACGGAGACGTTCGCGCACCTTACCACCCGCGACGGGCTGCCCAACAACGTCGTCTACGCCGTGCTGCCAGACGAGGCGGGTCGCCTCTGGCTGAGCACCAACCGAGGCGTGGCGCGCTACGACCCCGAAACGGGCAGCGTCCGCACGTTCGACGTGCACGACGGCTTGCAGAGCAACGAGTTCAACGCCGGGGCCGCCTTCCGCGCCGCCGATGGGCAGCTGTTCTTCGGCGGCATCCATGGCATCAACGCGTTCTACCCTGAGCAGGTCGCGGACAACCCGCACGCGCCGACGGTGGTGCTCACCGAGCTGCGGGTGGGCGGCCAGCCCGTCGCCCTCGGAGATAGCACGGGCGTGCTCCAGCGCGCGCTCTTGGCCACAGACGAACTTCGGCTGAGCCACCGCCAGAACGCCTTCGCGTTCACCTTCGCCGCGCTCGACTACTCCGCGCCCGAGAAGAACCGCTACGCCTATCGCCTCGATGGTTTCGACGACGCCTGGGTGCAGGCCGGGACCGCGCGCACGGCGACGTACACGAACGTGCCGCCCGGGCGCTACACCTTCCGCGTGCGCGGGACCAACAACGACGGCGT
>JBCDFF010000595.1:0-1552 GCA_039178415.1 Bacteroidota bacterium | reverse complement strand
GGGCGTTGGTCGAGGGGGCCACAAGAGCGAGGGCGAGGGCGAGAAGGAGCGAGCGCAATCGAACAGCGGGTTGGGAGCGGTGCAGAAAGTCAGGGGAGCGCGCCGAGAATATCGGGATTCCACCGCGAGCCGCTCTGAGCCGTTGCGCTGGCCACCCGACACGTACCACGGATCAACTGCTGGGACGCCGAACCGCTGGAACGGTCATGAGCCAGCCCTAGTCAGAGGCTACGTGGATCGTCACCGCCTGCGTGTGGAAGCTCCCGGGCGGGGGAGCGAGCGGACGGCTGCGGGTGCCTGCGCCAACGGCCTCGAAGAGCGCCTCCAGCGGGCTGGCAGGACCCGCCGCGGCGGAGCGGCTGCGACGGGTGAGGAGGGGGCCGAAGTCGAGCGGCTGCTCTGCGGCGAAGAGCCGGATCACCTCCGCGCCGGGGAGGGCCTCCACGGCAATCGGTACCTCAATCGTCTGCCCTGGCCGCAGCATCGCCTCGGCCGTGGTGTAGCCCTCGTACGGGACAACCTGCGCGATGCTGCCGTCGGGCATCAGGCTGAGAACGGCCACGTAGACCTCGTCTGTCCCGGCGTTGCGGACGCGCAGGAGGTAGCCTTCGCCGGGCGCAAACACCAGCGTGCCGCCCCGGCTGCGCCCTTCGGTGATCGTGGAGCGGCCCGTGTAATACCCGTCCTCGTCGACCCCGTGGGTGGCAGGGAGGAGCTCCAGGGCTACGTCGATGTCGGGGGCCGTGCTGGCGGGCAGGGCGCGGAGGTAGGCGGTGCGGGCATACGCGCGGAGGGCTCGCTCCAGGTTCACGGACGCGGTGGTCGTAGCGAGCACGTCGGCCACGGGTAGCCCGTCGGCAGCCGTGGCGAGCGTGTACGAGGCCGCGCTACCCCGGGCAGCGAGGCCGTCTGGGCGGAGGACGAGGTCGGCGTGCGCGGGGTCGTCCACGAGCGTCGCCAAGGCCACAGGCTCGGTCAGCCGTGTCTCGATGAGCGCGCGCACCGCCGTGACGAGCGTCGCGGGCAGCCGGTCGTCGAGCGCCAAGCGCAGCGCAAGGTCGCCGTAGACGGGTCGCGTCACGAAGGCAATCGCAGCGCCAGCATCGCCAGGCAGCGGGCGTGCGAGGCGCACCGTCGCCGTCGTCGGCGTCGTGCGCGTGACCGCACCGGTCGCGAGCGGATCCTCGTCCTCGGGCCGCGCCGTCCGGGCGGGGTAGAGCGCTACCTCGGCGCCAGGGAGCAGCCCCATGAAGGCGCCCGCTTCGAGCACCACGGTGTCCGGGCTGGGCCGCTCGCCGGGCCGGACGCGGACGAACGGCTCCTGCGCCACCGCCGCGCCGCCGAAGACGGGTACGTCCACGTCGCCCTCGATCTGTGGCGTCTGATGCGGGTGGCTGGCGGCGATGCGCGCGCGGATCTCCTCGAAGGCCATCCGGTAGCTCGTGCGCGGGCCTACCGAGGCGAGCGCGTGGTTGAGCGCCAGCGAGAGCGACCCCACGGGCATGTTGTCCTGCCGCTCGTCAACGGTCTCGTAGTTGAGCTGGTCGTGCCG
>JBCDFF010000594.1:0-1557 GCA_039178415.1 Bacteroidota bacterium | reverse complement strand
GCCACCGGCGTGCTGGCGGGGAGCTACCCTGCGCTGGTGCTGTCCGCGTTTCGGCCCGTGCGGGTGCTGCGCGGAACAGCCACGGGACGACAGGGCGGCGGGCTTCGGCGCTCGCTCATCGTCGCGCAGTTTGCCGTCGCGCTGGTGCTGGTGGCCGGTGCCTCGATCGTGCACCAGCAGACGGTCTTCCTCGACAAGGCTGCGCTGGGCTTCGACCGGGACCAGGTGCTCGCCATCCGCTCCGTTCCGCGCGACTGGTCGCCCGAGGGCGTCGAGCAGCTTCAGCCCATCAAGGCGAGGCTGGAGGCCGTGCCGGGCGTGCGCGCGGTGAGCCTCTCGTGGGAGACCGCCGCCGAAGGGGCCTACAACACCCTCGCGGTCCGCCGGTCCGATCAGCCCGAGAGCGACGCCATTAACGTCCCGCGCTTTGTCGTCGACGCCGAGTACGACGATGTCTACGGACTGGACATGACGATGGGCACCTTCTTCCCGCCGGACGAGCAGCAGAGCGGGGTGCTGCTGAACGAGCAGGCCGCTACCCTCCTGGGGGTGACCGCATCGGGCGCGCTGGTGCATGTCGATGGGGGCGATGGAAATGAAAGCAATGAAGTCCCCGTGCTGGGCATCGTCCGCGACTTCCACTTCGAGTCGCTCCACCGCGCCATCGGCCCGCTCGTCCTCACGTCGGTCGATCAGGTACCCTTCTACCGCACGTTTTTGCTGCGTCTCGACACCGACGACACGGCGGCCACGCTCGCAGCAGTGCGCGCAGCGTGGCAGGACGTGCTCCCCACGGCTCCCTTCGACTACTCGTTCGTGAGCGAGGACCTGACGCTGCTGTACGCGCCCGAGCGGCGCGCTGCGACGGTGGTCGCGCTGGCCGCAGCCTTGGCGCTTGTCGTCGCGATGCTGGGCCTGGTTGGTCTGGTCTCGCTGGTCGTGCTGCAACGGCGCAAGGAGATCGGGGTGCGTAAGGTGCTCGGTGCGAGCGCGCTGCGGATCGTTGGCCTGTTCGTGAAAGACTTCGGCGTGCTGGTGCTCGTGGCGATGGGCGTCGCGGCTCCGCTCACGTACCTCGCCGCTGCGCGGTGGCTGGAGACGTTCGCGTACCGCATCGACTTGGGCCCCGCCCCATTCGTGGTTGTGGGTGGCGTACTACTTGCCACGACGCTGGCGGCTGTGTGCGCGTTGGTCCTCCGCTCCGCGCTGGCGGACCCTATTCGTGCCCTTAGCGCCCTCCGTCGAGACTAAGTCGAAGCGCGTCCACTCGGTCGGACTCAGGCGGGCGGGCTTAAACTCTGCTCGCAAGCGTCCACACGCCATAGCGCACGCGTGTGGCCTTGCCGACGGTCTGCCATCATCGACGTACGCTCCCGCGCCGTCGATAGCCGAGCCCTCCTATGCCGGGCGTAGTCAAGGCAGCTCAGGAAGCGCGGGCTGCGTGCCTGGTTTGTCGACTCACCGCGAAATCGACGGGCGCACTTGCTCGGCGGGTGAATGCGCCGTATATCTGGGCCATGCATCCTCATCGCTCCGTGTTCGCATCGGTTCTCCTCG
>JBCDFF010000593.1:0-1571 GCA_039178415.1 Bacteroidota bacterium | reverse complement strand
CGGCCGAGCGCGTCGGTCGGGTCGCTGGAGACGTAAATGTTGTTCGAGAGGCGCTCGCGCTGCTCGCCGTCGCGCTGGATGGCCTGGGCGACCTGCTGGCCGAGGTCGTCCGACGGCATCGCGCCGAGGCGGTTGAAGCGGCTCCATGCCGCGACGGGGCCGCGGAAGAGCCACGTAGCGCCCGGGATCTCCATGTTGGCGTAGAGCCCGTCGAACGCCTCCTGCATCTGGGCGAGGGCGTACTGCATCGACCAGTGGACGAACGGGAGGTCTTCTTTGCGACGCCCGTCGGCTTCGTAGCGCTTGAGGACAGCCGAGCCGAGGAACATCCACGAGAAGATGTCGGCGAAGCGACCGGTGAGCTTCTCCTTGCGCTTGAGGTTGCCACCGAGCGTGCCCATCGCCATGTCGGCGAGGAAGGCGAACGACGCCGACGTCCAGGCGAGCTTGCGGTAGTACTTCGCCGTCGGACCGCTGACGGGGCTGCCCGCGAAGAGACCGCGCGTGGCGCTGAGCACGACGCCGCGCGTCATGTTGCGGACGATGTGCCCGACGTGCGCCCAGAAGGCCCGGTCGAACGCCTTCACGTCGTTCGCTTCGACGGCGAGCATCTCCTTGAGCGCGTAGGGGTGGCAGCGAATCGCGCCCTGGCCGAAGATCATCAGCGTCCGCGTGAGGATGTTGGCCCCCTCCACGGTGATCATGATCGGGAGGTTGGTGTAGGCGCTCGCGGTCGTGTTGCGCGGGCCGCGGCTGATCGCGTTGCCGCCGAGGATGTCCATCGCGTCGTTGATGACGATGCGGTAGAGCTCGGTGGCGTTGTACTTCATCATCGCCGTGACGACGCTCGGTTTGGAGCCCTTGTCGAGGCCGCCGTTGGTGTAGCGCCGCGCCGCTTCGAGGACGTAGGTGAGGCCGCCGATGCGCGCCAGCGGCTCCTCGATGCCCTCGAACTTGCCGATGGAGAGGCCGAACTGCTTGCGGTTGACGGCGTGGGCGCTCGCCACGCGCAGCATCGTCTTCGCGCCGCCCGAGGACGACGACGGCAGCGAGATGCCGCGCCCGACGGAGAGGCACTCCATGAGCATCCGCCAGCCGCGCCCGGCCCCTGCCGTGCCGCCGATGATGGCTTCCTCGGCCTTCACGACGACGTCGGTGCCGGTGGTCGGGCAGTTGTAGAACGGGATGCCGAGCGGGTCGTGGCGCTCGCCAAGGTGCACGCCCGGCGCGTCGGTCGGGACGAGCGCGCAGGTGATGCCGAGTTTTTTCCCTTTGCCGAGGAGGTTATCGGGGTCTTCGAGCTTGAAGGCGAGGCCGAGCACTGTCGAGACGGCGGCGAGGGTGATGTAGCGCTTCTTCCAGGAGAGGCGGAGGTAGACCTCGCCGTCGTCGCCTTTGAAGAGGACGCCCTTCGACGAGATCGCGCCCGCGTCGGAGCCGGCTCCCGGTTCCGTGAGGGCGAACGCGGGGATGTCCTGGCCGCGAGCGAGGCGGGGGAGGTAGTGGTCGCGCTGCGCCTGCGTGCCGTAGTGGATGAGCAGCTCAGCGGGCCCGAGCGAGTTGGGCACCAT
>JBCDFF010000592.1:0-1575 GCA_039178415.1 Bacteroidota bacterium | reverse complement strand
CTGTAGTAGGTCATGCCGACCGCGCCCTCGCCGAGGTCGTACCACATCGACGCGCCGGGCGTCTGGTGCATCGTGTGCGCCATCTCGTACACCATGTACTTCTCGTACATCCGGTAGAGCACGTGGTTGTAGCCGCCCGAGTTGTAGCCCTGGGCGTAGCGCAGCGCACGGAGCGGGCCGTCCTTCTGGATGCCCAGCGTCCCGCGCTCGGCGCTCCCTGTCCAGATGGTGCGCCCGCAGCCGAAACGGGACCCCGTGTAGTCTGGACGGGAGGCGTACTTGATCCGGTCGAGGATGTCGGGCCCCATCGTACCGCCTGCGTCGGCGAACTGCATCTCGCGCTGGATCCACCGGTCCTCGAAGCTCGTCCGGTAGAAGGCCGTCTCGACGGGGCTGTACTCGGGGTTGGCCGCGAGGAAGTCGCCGAGGTTGTGGTTGTTGGGCTCGGCGTGAAACTGGTCGTAGTGGGTGCCGGTGAAGTCGTAGTCGTCGGGGAAATTGCCGGCGAGGAGGTTGAAGTAGTAGTCGACTAAGTCGTAGCCCGCGCTCTGGTCGAGGGCGATGGCTGGGACGAAGAGGTAGACGTAGCGCCCTTCGAAGACGACCTCCTGGATATTCTCGGACGAGAAGGGCGGTGGGGAGGCCGCGAGGTCGGCCTGCTGACCGAAGAAGCGCGCCATGAGCACGATCTCGTCGTCGTCGTCCAGCGCTGGATCCGGGTCGACCGGGACGTAGGGCGTGCTGCGCGGGTTCGGATAGTCCTGCGGGGCCGTGTAGTGGTAGATCTCATCGACGTCGTGGAACTCGGGGTAGAGGTCGATGGGGTAGGCGAGGCCGCGATCGAGAAGGGCGCGCTCGTCGATTTGGATGGGGCACTGTTGCCAGTCGCTGCCGGACCAGGCGTAGCACACCGGAGCCGTGACGCTGGCACCGAGGAGGACGGGGGCGTCGGTTCCTTCCAGGACGAGTGGACGAAAGTCGTCGGTTTGCGCGTGGACGGGCGTGACGAGCGCGGCGACCAGAACCGATAGGAGCAGCGGTACGTGTCGGGAGGGCATGGGGCTCTGGGAGGGAAAAGAGCGGAGGGTGAGCGCGCCGAGCGAGGTTAGGGTATGGTGGAGATACCCGACTGGCTCAGACCCTGAACGACGCAGCACCGAGAATACACGATCACACCGGGTTGCGCCTAGTACATGGCGCGATTCGCTTGTTGAAACACGTTTAAAGACGACTCAGACGCTAAACGCAACGACGTCCACCGCACGATCGTGACGCGACCAGCCGCCAGGTCCCTTACGTTTCAATGCACCTGAGAGAGGCTGCTCAATGCACCTGAGAGAGGCTGCGGGTTCAGGCGTTTGTGTCGAGGTGCGGCGAGGGTCATACCAGCGGTCGTGCCAAAATGGGCCGCTTGCTTTCGACGCAGCGAATCATTGCGATCGCCTAAGGTTAGCTTCGCTGGCCTTAGGCACGGTGTGCAAGAGGGACGGCAAACGCAAAACGTTGGGGCACGCGAACGGGGTCGGAGTGGAGCGTCTCAGGAATGAGACTTCTACTGCGACGTGCTCACGCCAG
>JBCDFF010000591.1:0-1579 GCA_039178415.1 Bacteroidota bacterium | reverse complement strand
GGCTCCCAGGTGATCCGCGTCGGCTGGCCGGGCGTCGTCGCCTCCACCAGAAGCTCCACCGTGCCCTCGTTGTAGCTCAAGCCCGAAATCTCGGCGGCGTAGTAGAACGGCAGGTCGTCCCACGACCACGCGGGTCCGAGCGCCGTCTCGTCGAACACGTCGTCATCGCCCAGCACATGCCCGGTGATGCGGGTGACGCCGCGTGCCCGGAGCGCGTCTGCCCAGGCGCGGTAGGTGAGCGTCTTGTCACCGTCGGTGTAGCGCCCGCCGATGGTCGGGTCGCCCGCGCCGCGCACCACGAGGTTGCCGACGAACGTGCTGCCCTCGATGCGCCCGTCGAGGTAAAGCGGGGTGACGTAGCGAAAGGTCGGCCCGAGCAGGTCGAGGGCCGCCGCCGTCGTGAACAGCTTCTGCGTCGAGGCGGGGATGAAGAGCTTCGCCTCGTTGCGGCGGTAGAGCGTCTGCCCCGTGCCGAGGTTGACAACCTGCACCCCCCAGTGCGCGTCGGCGAACGCCGGTGCATCAATCAGCGCATCAATCTGCGCGGTGAGGCTGGGCTGAGCCGCTGCGACCGGAGCAAGGGAATAGGGGATGGGGGATAGGGAGAGCAGAAACCAGGCAGCGGCACAGCATCTACACACGGCTCCAACTTCTAACTTCATACTTCAAGCCTCTAGCTTCCCTCGGCTTCGAGGGTGGCGCGTTCGGGGTCGGGGGTGCGGAGGACGACGTAGACGTAGTCCACCGTGCTGATCGGCGCGGCGGGCTCCACGAAGAGCACGAAGTCGTTGCGCCCGCCGGCTACGAGCACCGAGTCGATGCGGCCGATGGGGAGGCCGGGCGGAAAGACGTCGCTGAAGCCGCTCGTCACCACGCGCTGCCCGATGCGGACAGGCTCGGTGCGGACGACGTAGTCCATCGTGAGGCGGTCGTAGGTCGTGCCGTCCCAGCGCACGAGGCCGTCGCGCCCGAGTTCGTCGATGCGGGCCGGGACGGCAAAGTTCGTGTTCTGGTGGGGCAGCACGAGGCTGTAGTTGGCGCTCACGAGGCTCACCTTGCCGACGAGGCCGCGCTCGTCCATCACCGGCATGTCGAGCGCCACGCCGTCGTTCGTGCCCACGTTGAGCGTGAGCTGGTTGCTCTGCCGCGTGAGGTCCTTGCCAACGACGCGCGCGGGGAGGAGGTCGTAGGTCGAGGTGTCGCTGAGGGCCAGGAGGCCGCGCAGCCGCCGGTTCTCGGCGCGGGCCTCACGCAGCAGCGCCGCCTCCGCAGCGAGGTCGATGGTGGCGGCCCGGAGCCGTTCGTTTTCCTGGAGGGCGGCCGTGTAGCGTCCCGCCCATGAGAAGACGCCTTCAACGCGGGCGGTGAGGTCCAGCGCCGCGGCGCGGGCCGTGCGCAGCGCAGGACCGTTCTGCCGCAGCAGCAGCAAGAGACTCGCCACGAGCAGCACGGCGAGCAACACGTAGTCGCGCGTGCGTTCCCAGAGCCGCTGGGCAAGGGTCATGGCAAGGAGACTATCGGCTGCGGGCGATCGGCTGCGGGCTGTCAGCAGTGGGCTGCCCGTCGGTGGAGAGGGGAG
>JBCDFF010000590.1:0-1592 GCA_039178415.1 Bacteroidota bacterium | reverse complement strand
GTCGACCAGGACAGTCTTCCCGCTGAGGTCCGCGCGGGTGATCATCACCGTCGAATCCGCAAGGGAGGGAATGGCGAAGTCGGGCAGCTGGCGCCCGGCCTGCACGCGTCGGTCCTCGGCCTCGTCGCGGCGCAGCCGCTCAGCCTGGTACGAGTCCGGGTGCTCGCGGTAGAGCCGGTCCACGGCAACGGCGGCGCGCTGATCGTTGCCCGCGCTGCGCAGCACGCCGACGATCACGCCTGACGCCTGTGCGCGGACGTTCGGATCGGGATAGCCGTATGCGAGCGCCCGGAAGTAGGCGTCGAGAGGCGCTGGGACCGGGCCACCGTCTGGAACGAGTGCCCGCGCGAGCAGGAACAGGGTGTTGTTGACGCCGCTCCGCGACAGGCCTTGGAACGACCACAGCGGGGCGTCCGTGGGGACCGTCTCCAGCACGCGGAGTGCCGTCAGCGAGTCTGGCGTGATGCGGTAGAGCCTCCAGAACGCGTGGGCCATCGCAGTCCCCTCCAGAGCGCCAGTGGGCAAGGCTGCATCGTACGCGTCGACCCGGGGTTGGAGCGCGGCCTCGTACAGGGGGCCAACAAGGGCTCGGAGCGAATCGCGCACCGCATTCTTGCGGTCGAGCGGAGCCTCTGAGACCTGGGCCTGCATCTCCTCGGTCGCGGCCTCCAACTCCGGCGACGTGACCGGCGTCCGGTGGCCCGCCTCGGCCGCGACGTAGATCGGAATGACCTCCGCCAGCGGGCGTGTTCCTGATGCACGGAAGCCCGCCAGGTAGTCCGCACCCTCCCCGCGCACCGGTGGCACCACCAGGTCGAGCGTGAACGGCCCACTGGCGCTGTCGGGGATCGCCAGCGGGAGCCACAGCGGCTCGCCACCGGTGGAGACGACGATGGCGCCCGCGACGGCACGCTCAAAGGCGAAGCGCCCTTCGGCATCCGTCCGCGTCGAGTCGGGCACGTCGAGACGGCCGCTCTCCAGCCGTACCTCGACATCGGCATAGGGCGTCCCGTCGGGTGCGGAGAGCATTCCGCTGAGCGGGGCCTGCCCGCTGGCGACGGACGCCAGCAGGACGGAGAGAAGCGGGAGGAGCGAGCGCATGGGTCTGGCCGGACGGACTGCAATATGCGACGGCCACCTGTGACGTGAGGTGTCATGGGCACTCGCTACATTCGACGCATCCCCCCACGTGTGTTTGCGAATGCCTGTCGTCGATACGATCCCGCTCCACGAAACGGCCAAGGAGCGGTACCTCACGTACGCGCTGTCGGTCATCACCAGCCGGGCGCTGCCGGACGTTCGTGACGGCCTCAAGCCGGTCCAGCGCCGGATCCTGTACGCCATGTACACGAACCTTCGGCTCGGGCCCGACGCGAGGCACCGGAAGTCCGCCACGATCGTCGGCGAGACGATGGGCAAGTACCACCCACACGGCGACACGGCCATCTACGACGCCATGGTCCGCATGGCCCAGGAGTGGTCGCTGCGGGCCCCGCTGGTGGACGGCCAGGGCAACTTTGGGTCGCTCGACGGTGACGCGCCAGCGGCGATGCGGTACACCGAGGCGCGACTGCGGGCCCTCGGCGCGGAGC
>JBCDFF010000589.1:0-1597 GCA_039178415.1 Bacteroidota bacterium | reverse complement strand
CGTCGCCCAAGGCCCGCATTCGTAGCTTTCCCAGCGGGTTGATTTCTCAGAACCGGAGACGATTACCACACAGGACGATTTCCACCAGCACGTATGGCCCTCCCAGCACAAACCTCCATCCTTCGCCGCGTGATCGTCGGCGTGGCGCTGCTCGGCGTCGTCGTCGTCACGCACCTCGCGCTCCAGAAAGCGGCTGGCTTTGCCAACGGGTGCACGGGTCTCGGCGGCGAGGTCTCCTTCGCCGTCGGCGCGGACGCGACAGGCACCACGGCCGGCTGTGCCGCTGTGACCGAAAGCGAGTACGCCGACTTCCTCGGCATCTCGAACATCGCGCTGGGCATCGTCTTCTACGTCCTGGTGGCCCTGCTTCGCCTCGGCTACGCCGTCGTGCGCGATGACCGGATCCGGCTAGCGTCCGCTGGCGTGGTCGGCGTGGGAATGGCGTACACCGTGTACCTGGTGTACCTGCAGGCCGTCGTGCTCAACTCGTTCTGCCCGCTGTGCATGGCCTCGGCGGCCTTGGTGACCCTGTTGACGATCTTGCACGTGGTGGAGCACCGCAGGCTGGGCACGGCCGTCGTTCCGCAGAAGCGCAGGAAGCCCCAGCCCGAGCTGACCGGCATGTCGGCGCTGCGGCCGTACCTCGCCGTGTTCGGTGGCTTCGCGGTCCTGCTGGCGACGACCTTCGGCCTGGCCGCTCGCGCCGACGATGCGCAAGCGGGTACTGGCCAGGCGCTCCAGGTCGAGGGCGTCTCCCAGACGCCGACGCCGCGCATTCAGGACGTCACGGGCGAGTGCACCTACGACCCCTCCTTCGACCCCATCGAGGACCTGACGGCCTTCACCGGCAGCCCCTTCATGGGCAACGAGTCGTCCGACGTGACCGTGGTCAAGGTGTTCGACCCGAACTGCCCGCACTGCCGGGACCTGACCGAGACGCTCGACAACGTAATCGAGGAGAACGCCGACTCGGCCGCGTACTACTTCGTGGCGTACCCGCTGCGCCAGCAGTCGCTCGGGCAGGTGCTCGCGCTCAAGCTGGCCCAGCGTGAGGGCAAGTTTTTCGACCTGATGAACGAGATGTTCAGGCGGCAAGACCAGACCTGGGGCATGACGATGATCGAACTCGTCGCCACGCTCGACGCGGTGGGCATGGACGGCGCCGGCTTCGAAGCGCTCCTGGCCGACGACGACCGGGTGCAGCCGCTCCTCGCAGAGGTCCAGGCCGATGCCGATGCCGTCAACAGCTCGTTCGCCACGGCCGACGGCGGCATCTCGGTGCCGAAGCTGGCGGTCAACGGGCGCATCGTCGCGTCGACGTTCGCCTCGTACAGCGAGCGGTGCCTGGCCCGGTTCGTCAGCGAGGCTGGCTGAGCGCCCACCCGGCCCCGCTGGCGGCCCGCGCGCGTCCTGACGTGCGTTCACCGATGGCGGAGTATCCTGTAGCGACCCTCCGTCGCGATGTCGGACTCGACGCTCACCCAGCTTCTCTCCGCCGCAGGCCGCGGCGACGCCGACGCGGCCGAGGCCGCCATCCCGGAGGTCTACGACGCCCTCCGGGTGATCGCGCACAACCACCTGCGCCGAGAGCATGAGG
>JBCDFF010000588.1:0-1603 GCA_039178415.1 Bacteroidota bacterium | reverse complement strand
TCGCACGGTCGAGGCTGGGGACGACCGATTGGATCGCCCTCCCCACGCAGCGTCCCGTCTGGTACGGATTAACGTGGAGCTACGCATACCTGGCTGGACGTGACACGGTGAGCGTCACCTCCGACGTGGAAGGCTATCGGCTGCGTCCGGCTCCGCCACGCTGCGCCCGCCGATGCACGCCAGATCGGCTCGTGATCACAGCCCTGCTCACCGATCCTGCGGGCCATGGGATCGATGAGGGCCTCCAGCAAACCAGAGCCCGCCTGGTTGTGCGTATTCGCGACGAGTAGGACGCGCGGCGCTGGGCGAGCGTGCGCGTTCGGTTCGTCCGGCACCAAGACACCGAACCGCTCAACCTCACCCCACTCAATACAGCCCCACTGGGTCCACGTCTACGTTCACCCGGCAGCCCTTCGGCGGCGACCCGGCGGCGGCGTCCGCTTCCGAGACAGCGGCGGTGAGCGCGTAGGGCGAGACGGCGAGCGGCGCCTTCAGGATCGTGTGGAAGCGGTACTGCTTCTTGACGCGCCCGATGAATGCCGCTGTCGGTCCGAGCACCTGGAGGTGCTGCGCGTCGTTCTCCGACACGCCTTTGAGCAACCGAGGAAGCCGCTTCGTGAGTTGGCCGGTCCAGCGGTTGGCGAGCTTCTCGACGGTAGCCTCGTTCGGTCCCTTGAACTCGATGCCGACGAGGCGTCCGAAGGGCGGGTAGCCCAGGAAGCGGCGGTCGGGGAGGTCGGCGCGGACGAAGCCCTCGTAGTCGTGCGCGAGCGCGAAGCGGATCGCGGGGTGGTCGGGGTTGCGCGTCTGGAGGAGCACCTCGCCGGGGCGCTCAGCGCGGCCTGCCCGGCCGCCGACCTGCGCGAGGAGCTGAAACGTCCGCTCGGCCGCGCGGAAGTCGGGCAGCAGCATCCCGGTGTCGGCGTTGACGACGCCCACGAGCGTCACGCGCGGGAAGTCGAGGCCCTTCGCCACCATCTGCGTGCCGAGGAGGATGTCGGCCTCGCCACGTCCGAACGCGGTGAGCAGCTTGCGGTGGGCGTCCTTCTTCGAGGTCGTGTCGAGGTCCATGCGCAAGACGCGCGCTTCGGGAAACGCCGCCGCGAGTTCTTCCTCGACGCGCTGCGTGCCCGCGCCGAGGTCGGCGAGGTCGTGCTGCCCGCAATTATCGCACGCCGACGGGGCCGCACGGGTGAAGCCGCAGTAGTGGCAGCGCAGCTGCGGGCGCAGGCCCGGCGGGCGGTGCAGCGTGAGCGTGACCGCGCACGACGGGCACTCGGGCGTGTGGCCGCAGGCGTTGCACGTCAGGATCGGCGCGTAGCCGCGGCGGTTTTGCAGCAGGATCGTCTGCTCCTTGCGGTCGAGGCGTGCCTGGATGGCTTCCTGAAGCTGCACCGAGAGCGCCCCGCGCAGGCGGCGGACCTCCTGCTCCCGCGCGAGGTCCACGACCTTCACCTCCGGTAGCCGAGCTGCAGCACGGCCAGGCACGGGCACGCGCTCAGGCATGGGGAGGAGCGTGTACTTCCCGCGCTTGGCGTTGACGAAGCTCTCCGCGCTCGGCGTGGCGCTGCCGAGCACGCACACGGCTCCGGCGAGGTGCGCG
>JBCDFF010000587.1:0-1606 GCA_039178415.1 Bacteroidota bacterium | reverse complement strand
TGCGTGTGCTGTTGCATGAGTTTGGGGCGGCGTGCGCCGAAGGGAGAGCGGGGTAGGTATGGGCGGTTTGCGAACGGGAGCGGCATTCGCCGAAGCGAAAGCGTGGTCGGTAGGGGCGGTTTGCAAACCGCCCGTACAAGCAAAAAGCCCATACAAGCAGTCCACCCAGACGGATCGAGCGGAGCATGGGACAACCGGGAGCGCGGCGGGGTGATTCCCCAGGCGTGCGGATTTGGGGCGAAGAGGGTGCGTCCTTCACGCAGCCATTTCCTGTGGCTGTCGTAGCATGAGGATGTACCACCTGCTCATCTGCCCGTTTTCGCCATGTCGCTCGGCAGCTTCGTCGTCTACCTCCTCATCGCCGCGGTCTGCGGGGCCGTCGGGCAGTCGCTCGCGGGCTACTCGCTCGGCGGCTGCTTCGTCTCCGCCGTTGTCGGGCTGATCGGGGCCTACCTCGGCACCTGGATCGCGGGCGAGTTTGGCTTCCCGGAGTTCTGGGTGCTCCGCATCGGCAGCGAGGCGTTCCCGGTGATTTGGGCCGTACTCGGCTCCGCGCTCTTCGCCTTCGGCGTCGGCCTCATCACGCGACGACGGCGCTGATCGCCAGTTCCGCCGTCAGGTCGCCAAGCACCTCGCTGTGCTCCTCCTGGAAGAGAACGAAAGGAACGCCATTCGCGACCTGCTTGAGCGGGTCGTGCTGCTCCACAACGACCTGGAACGTCTCGTAGCACCGGAGCGCTTCCTCGCCGCGCTGACGATCGGCGTCGGTGAATGGGACGATAGCCCCGATGTCTTCGCGCGGGGAGCCACGGAGGTGGCTCGGCGGCCGGATGATCTCGTCGTCGATGAGCGTGAAGAGCGCGAGCCGTTGCGGTCCGTCCTCGCCGCGCCGCTCGCAGAAGACGCGCTTCACGACGGCGTGGGCGACGAGGTGGTCGAGGTGGCCGCTGTTGCCGTGTGCCGCGTAGGTCACGAGGATATCCGGCCTCACCCGGTCGATTGCGTCGTGGATGGCCGCTTCGAGGTCGCGCGGGTCGAGGTCCGCCAGGCCGCCGTCGGGAAAGTCGAGGACCGTCGCGCTCGTGCAGCCGAGCGTGGCGGCGGCGTCTCGCGTCTCGCGTGCGCGGACCGCGCCCATCTCGGCGACGGAGTAGCCGTACGCGTGCCGCTGGGTCGTCGCGCCGCCCTGCGTGAGGGTGAGCAGGTGGACGGCGTGGCCCTCCCGCGCCTGGCGAGCGATGGCAGGCCCAGGGCAGAAGGACTCGTCGTCGGGGTGCGGGAAGACGTAGAGGAGCGTCACAGTGAGGGCCAGCAGGGAGAGGAAACGGCGAACCGACAAGGCAGCGGCCCACAGGAGCGGAACCGACTTAATTATTCGTTGTAACGAACGAATCGGTGATTCCGTTTCGCTGTGCGCTGGTTTTCCCCAACGTCTGGTTTTTCCTGACGTGAAGCCGCGCGCGCTCAGCCCACCGTTTTCTCTGTCGCTTGTTCAACGGGGCCGTCATCGCGGACGATCTCGTGGAAGACCGTCTCGCCGGTGCGCAGCATGCGGCGCGTGTAGGGGTGGCACAGCTTGCACTTCTGGCCGAACGTGACGTGCGCC
>JBCDFF010000586.1:0-1620 GCA_039178415.1 Bacteroidota bacterium | reverse complement strand
GCCACCGTCGCCTCACCGGCCTCGGGCAGCGTGAGGGCCACCGTCGCCGCACGCGCCGCCGGGTTTGGGTACACCACGAGCGACGCCTCGCCCGGCGCGGCCCCGTCCTCGGCGCTGCTCGTGCCCTCGGTCACCTCCAGCGCGAGCGGCACCTCGACCACATCGCCGCTTGCCTCGAAGACCTGCAACGCCGCGCGGTACTCGCCCGCCGGACGCTGCCCCGGACGGAAGGTTAGCGCGACTTCGGTCTCCTCGCCCGCCGCGAGCGTCCCCTGCCAGCGCTCCACCACGAGCCACGCCGGCGGCAGCGGGTGCGCCCGCACCGCGACCACGCCTGCATCGTCGAACGTCCCCCACGGGTGGTAGATCACCCCGTTCGGGTCGAGCCGGCTCCGCAGCGGCTCGCCACCGGGCACGCCCGGCGCCGCCGACGGGTTCGAGACGGCCAGCACCGTCTCCAGCGGCTCGGCTTCCGGCGCGGTGTCCTCGCCGCGGGTGCCGGCGACGAGGAAGCGCTGGCGCTCGGTCGAGCCGGGAAGCGTCGCGCGCGTCTCCAGGCGGAGGTCCGGCCCGCTGCCGAGGGCGTCGAGGCCGGCGAGGTTGGCCCCGGGGTAAGCGTCGAGGCGCACGGGGTAGCCGTCGATGAGCGCGCCGGTGGTGTCGGCGGCCCAGAGGTCGTCGTTGGCGGAGTCCGTCCAGTAGAAGCGGCCCCCGGCGTAGCCTAGGCCCTTAGGGACGCCCGTCTCGGTGGGCGGCGGCGCGGAGTCGGCGACGGGGAGTTCGATGTGGCGCCCGGTCGGAATGCCGTCGAGGTCCCCCTCCAGGAGCAGCGCCCGATCTACGCCGGGACCTCCACTCTCGAGGTTCAGCCACCACAACCGTCCCGTCTCCGGCACGTAGGCCACCCCCACCGTCACGGCGTCGCTGAGCTCCTCGACGAGCGGGTGCTCGAAGTCGCGCACGACCTCGAGCCCCGGCGTGAGCTCGTAGGTCTGCACGCGGAAGCCACTGCTCTCTGCAACGAAGAGCCGGCCGTCGGGTGTCATCGCCAGCCCATCGGGGTCCCACGAGAGGTCCGTGATCGCGCTCTCGTCCACCAGCGCGAGCACCTCGCCGTAGGCCCCGCACGCCGCGCCGAGCGCCTCGCTGCTCAGGCGCCGGTCGCCCGCCGCGCCCTCCAGCGGGCGCGCGAACGAGAGGCAGAACTCGACAGGTTCGCTACCAGCGTTCCCCAGCGCGAGCATCCGCTCTAGCTCCTCGCCCTGCGCGACGGTCACGCGCAGACTCTCCGGTGACGCTGTGACCTGTGCCCGCGCGCTCCCCACGAGGACGCTCCCCGGTAGCGCGAGGCCACCGAGGAGCGCACAGAGTAGCGCACGGGTCTTGAGCATAGGGCGAAGCTACTTCACGAGCGTGATCCGCTCAGTCAACGCCTGAGCGTCGCCGGCAGGTCCACCCGCTTGGTCTACCCGAACCAGGTACACCCCGCTCGGGAGCCCTGCCGCCTCCAGCCGGAAGCGGTGCGTGCCGCCCGCCAGCGGCCCGGCGTGCAGCCGCGCCACCCGCCGACCGAGTACGTCGAAGACTGCCACCGTCGCCTCACCGGCCTCGGGCAGCGTG
>JBCDFF010000585.1:0-1655 GCA_039178415.1 Bacteroidota bacterium | reverse complement strand
GCGGGGTCTGGCAGAGCGGTGGCCTCGCCAACAAGGCGTTCGCCGCCATGACCAGTGCTCAGAACCCGCACGGCGGCCAGGAGACGACGCTCCAGACGCTCTACATCACCGCGATGCACTGGAGCGCCATCCTCGTTCCGCTCGGCTACACCAGCCCCGCCGTTTTCGCGAGCGGCGGCAACCCCTACGGCGTCTCCGTAACCGCCACCGGCGAAGGCCTCACGGATGAGGACACCGCCGCCATCGAGCACCAGGCCACGCGCCTCGTCGAGATCGCGGCGAAGCTGGCGTAGCGCACCCCCTGCGTCCGTTTACGGTCGCTGTGCTCCCATGAAAACGAACGCTGTCCCCCTCGCAAGCGAGGGGGACAGGTCGAACGAAGTGAGACCAGGGGGTGTGTCGGAGCGACTTCCTACTCCGGCAACGGTCGCACCACCGGCTCTGGCTTGGCGGCGCGCAGCGTGCCGCGCTGGATCACCACGCGGCCCTTGCCGCCGCGGTTGGCCACGTCGAACTTCGTCGTGCGGACGATCTCGCTGCGGCCGCGGCTCGTCTCTACTTCGAGGCCGTCGCGGGCCGTTGTGGACAGCGCGGCACCCAGGACGCGGTCGCCGCTGCCGTCGAGGCGGATCGCGATGACGCCCTTCGCCATGCTCTTCACGACGGGCACCTGCTGCGCCGGGAAGATCAGCGCGCGGCCCTGGCGGGTGGCGAGGCACACGTGCTCGTTGCCGCGGCAGAGGTGGGCCGAGAGGAGGTACGACTTGCTCTTCCCCTTCCCGAGCCGCATGAAGCCGCGCCCGTTCTTGTTCGACGGGTCCGCGAACGCATCGAGCGCCATGCGCGCCGTTTGCCCGTCGGTCGTGACGCCGAGTACGAACGGGCCGTACCCATCGTCCGTGTTGGGCGGGGCGCCATCACCCTGATAAGAGCTGCCCTGAAATAGTTCGGGGTCGGTCTCGGGAGCGTAGGGTGGTGGCAGTACGCGGGGGTCGAGGAGGACAGCCCCGGCGAGTCGCTCGCCATCCGAGAAGTCGAAGTATTTCTGGATCGGGTCGCCGTAGCCCGAGGTCTGCGGGAGGTCGTCCACGCGGAGCGTGTAGGCGCGGCCCGCCGTCGTGAAGAAGACCAGCGAGGCCCGCGTCGAGCCGCCGAGCGCATACGCTACCTCGTCGCCCTCTCTCACGCGGATCGCATCGAGCGTGGTGTAGGAACGCTGGCGCTTCACCCAGCCGTCGCGCGTCACGATCACGACCACGTCCTCGGCGATGATGTAGTCCTCGGCGTCGTAGTCGAGGGTCGCGTCCGGCCCGGCGACGGTCGTGCGGCGCTCGTCGGCGAACTGCTTCTTCGCAGCGCGGAGCTCCTTGCGAATGAGGCTCCACCGGGCGTCCTCGTCGGCGAGGAGCGCGCGGAGTTCAGCGGCCATCGCCTCCTTCTCCTCCAGTTCCTTCTTGATCGCGTCGATCTCCATCTGCGCGAGGCGATAGAGCTTGATCTCCAGGATCGCGTCGGCCTGGATGTCGTCGATGCCGAAGCGGTGCATGAGGCGCTGCGCGGCGTCGGCCTTGTTGCGCGAGGCGCGGATGAGCTTGATCGCTTCGTCAAGCGCGTCGAAGATGATCGCGAAACCGCGCAGGATGTGGATGCGCTTT
>JBCDFF010000584.1:0-1657 GCA_039178415.1 Bacteroidota bacterium | reverse complement strand
CGCAGGGTTACGCCGTGGCACCCGGCAGACCGAGAAGACCTCGAGCCGACGAAGAGCCTCCGCGGCGCCAGACGGAGGGACCCCAGACGGAGGGACGCCAGACGGAGGGACGCCAGACGGAGGGACGCCCTCGTACGCCGGAGCTTCCACGCACCCGCGCCGTCTATCGCTCCACCGTCTCCGCCTGTTTCCCCAACCGTTTCCCATGCTCGACTCCACGCCGCCCTCGGATGCCGCGCTGCCCTCGGATACTGCGCCGCCTTCGGATACTGCGCCGCCTTCGGATACTGCGCCGCCTTCGGACGCCGCACCCTCGCGCCCCGCGTTGCGCGCGCGCCGTCCAGGCCTCGACGCCTTCGTGCAGCCGCGCCACGTCGCGGTCATCGGCGCGACGGATGCTCCCCAGAGCGTCGGGCGGCAGGCCTTCTGGAACCTCCTCACGCACCCCTTTGGCGGGACGGTCTATCCGGTCAACCCGAACCGCGCGAGCGTTCTCGGCGTGAAGGCCTACCCCACCATCGCCGAGGTTCCGGCGCGGGTGGATCTCGCCCTCATCTGCACCCCTGCCATTTCGACGCCGGACCTCGTGCAGCAGTGCGTGGACGCGGGCGTCACCGGTGTCATCGTGTTCGCGGCGGGGTTTGGCGAGTCTGGCCCCGAGGGCGCGCGGCTGGAGCACGAGCTTCGTGCCGCCCTCGGCGACAGCCCGACGCGCCTCCTCGGACCGAACGGCCTCGGCCTGATCCGGCCCCGGACGCAGCTCAACGCCACCTTCGCACGCCATCTGCCGCCGGAAGGCAGCGTCGGGTTTGTCAGCCAGAGCGGGGCGCTCCTCACAGCCGTCCTCGACTGGAGCCGCCGCGAACACGTGGGCTTCTCCACGGTCCTCTCGCTCGGGACGATGCTCGACATCGGCTGGGGCGAGGCCATCACGTTCCTCGGCGACGACCCGCGCACGCGCAGCATCCTGCTCTATCTCGAAACGATCGACGACGCGCGGGGGCTGCTGTCGGCGGCACGCGAGGTGGCGCTCCAGAAGCCGATCATCGTCGTCAAGGCGAGCCGGCGTGGTCAGGGCGAGGTCGCCCTCGACGATGCCGTGCTCGACGCGGCGTTCCGGCGCACGGGCGTGCTGCGCGTCCCGTCCATCGCGGGGCTGTTCCACGCCGCCGAAGTGCTCGCCAAGCAGGCGCGCCCGCTGGGCCCGCATCTCACGGTTCTGACCAACGCCGGAGGCCCGGGTCTGCTGGCCGCCGACGCGCTCGAAGAAAACGGCGGGGCTCTGGCCGCCCTCTCGGAGGACACCCGGGCGCGCCTGGCCGAGACCCTGCCCAGCGAGTCGAGCGCGACCAACCCCATCGACCTCCAGCACGACGCGACGCCGCAGCGGTATGCCGAGGCGCTTGACGCCGCCCTGGCGGACGAGGCCACCGACGGCGTCCTGGCGATCCTGACCCCGCAGGCGCTCACCGACCCCGAAGCCGTCGCGGACCGCCTCCGTGCCCACGCGCGCGCCGCCAAGCCGCTCATCGCCAGCTTCATGGGGGCCGATGACGTGGCGAACGCCACGGCGCTTCTCAACAGCGCGGGCATTCCCACCTTCGCCTACCCGGACACGGCGGCGCGGGTCTTCGGCTACCTCTGGCGCTACAGCTAT
>JBCDFF010000583.1:0-1661 GCA_039178415.1 Bacteroidota bacterium | reverse complement strand
GCTCGCCGAGGACGGAGAGGTGGCCCCGTTTCCCGTGGTGATGCTCACCGGTTCAGGAAACGAGCGGGTGGCAGCCGAAGCCATCCGGGCCGGGGCGGCGAACTACATCGTGAAGGCGCAGTTTACGCCGACCTCCCTCGCCCACGTCATTGACCAGGCGATGGAGCGGGTGCAAAGTCACCGCGAGCTAGTGGCCCTGCGGAACGCCGTGCTAGCGCAAACGGAGCAGGAGATCGAAGAGACCGAAGCACGATGGCGGGCGCTTGCCGACCTCTTGCCCCACGGCGTCCTGGTCGTGCAGGACGGAGTGATTCGGCAGGCCAACGCCGCGGCGGCTACCCTGATGGGCTACAGCGACGCGAACGGTCCCATCGGCCACTCGTGGGACTACCGGCTGCCCGCCAACGAGCGGGGCTTGATCCGCGAGGCCTGGGACCGCGGAGGCTCGCCGATCCGGGTGTGCCATTACCTCCTCAGAACCGACCGAACGCTCGTCCCCGTTGAGCAACTAACAGCGGCGATCCGGTATCACGAACGGCCTGCCCACCAGGTACTGCTCTCGCCCGCCGAACAGCCACTCGGTGCGGAGCACGACGCGCCTGGGACCGTCCGGGAGGGGCAGACCGTCACGCAGAGCAACGGTTGACACGTCGCTCCGCAGGTGGGAGCTTGGAGCCGCACCCATCCCACCGTCCAGCAACGTCCTCCCTGTGTCTGAGTCAGCCTCTCCGTCCGTCCTCGACACCTGGCGTGGACGATGGGCCTACCGAGCGGCCTCGGCTGCGGCCGAGCGGCGGCAGCCGGTCACCTGGAGCGGCCATCCCGCTGCACGCAAAGTGCTCGTGGTGCTCCCCGATGAGGACGACGCGGTGCGCAGCGTCTGGCGCTTCCTGAAGCGCCTCGACCTGCCCTCCGCCAACGTCATCCCGGTGTCCCGGGGCGGCCACGTGGTCTACGCGCCCGACGACTTCATTGGACGGGTGCGCGTCTTGCAAAAGGCAGACTATCGACGCATCACAGGGCTGCCCAAGGCGGCACAGGCAGCAGCGATCTGGGCCGAAGCGCCCGAAGTGGCGCTCAGCCTGCGCCATCCCTTCGACCTCAACGCAGCGTACCTCGTAGGCGCGGCCCCGGCGCGCTTCCGAATCGGCTTCCACGACCCCCTCGCCGAGCCGTTCTTCGACTTTATGCTCGCGCCTACCGCCGACCTGGATGCCGCGCTTGTGGCGCTGGAGCGCTACCTGGCGAGCGTCTCGCCGCCCGTGCTCGCGTTCCGCGACGCCTGACGCTGCACCGGTATGCTTGCTCCTCTCGACTACGTGGTGCTGGTAGGCTACCTCCTGGGTGTTGCCGCCCTCGGGGTGGCGGTGCGCGGGCGGCAAGACTCCGCCACCGATTACTTCCTTGGGGGGCGAGACCTCCCGTGGTGGGCCGTGTGCTTCTCGGTCATCGCCACCGAGACGAGTACGCTCACGGTGATCGGCATCCCGGCCGTGGCCTATGGCGGCACGCTCACGTTCATGCAGCTCACCCTCGGCTTCCTCCTCGGGCGGATCGTCGTGAGTGTGCTGCTGCTCCCGCGCTACTTCGACGGGGGACTTGTGACGGCCTACGCGCTCCTCGGTCGACGCTTTGGACGCACCATGCAGCGGACCGCTTCG
>JBCDFF010000582.1:0-1694 GCA_039178415.1 Bacteroidota bacterium | reverse complement strand
GGCGTGTGGCCGTAGACGACAGACGCGCTACCGCGATACTCCGCCGCCCAGTTGTGGCGCACGGGCAGGCCGAACTCGTCGGTTTCGCCCGTTGTCTCGCCGTAGAGCGCGAAGTCGCGGACGCGCCGCGACGTGCGACCCTGCAGGTCTTCGCGCATCCCGGCGTGCGCTACCACGAGGCGGCCCTCGTCGAGGACGTAGTGGCTGACTAGCCCGCTGAAGAAGTCGGCCATCCCGCGCTTGAAGTCGGGGCGCATCTCGTCGGGCAGCGCGGCGATCTCGTCGAGCGTCTGCTGCAGCCCGTGCGCCACCTTGACCTTCCGGCCGCGCAGCTTGCGGACGAGCTTGTCGTCGTGGTTGCCCGGCACGGCGAGCGCGGTGCCCGCCTCCACCATCGCGCGCACGCGCCGGTAGACGCCGAGGCTGTCGGGGCCACGGTCCACGAGGTCGCCCACGAAGAACGCCTGCCGCCCCTCGGGATGGCGCAGCGCCGGGACGCCGTCGAACGTGTGTGCCGGGTCCTCGACGTAGCCGAGCTTCGCCAGCAGCGCGTCGAGTTCGGCGCGGCAGCCGTGCACGTCGCCAATGAGATCGAACGGGCCGCGCGCGTCGCGCTTGTCGTTCCAGAGCCGCGTCCGCTCGATCGTCACGGCGTCGACCTCCTCAGGCGTGGTGAGGACGTGGACGTAGCGAAAGCCTTCCTTGCGGAGGTACCGCAGCGAGCGCTTCAGGTCGCGGAGGTGGTTGCGGACGACGTGCGGGCCGAAGTTGCGGTCGGGCCGCGCCTCGTTGCGGGCCTGGCACACCGCCTCGGGCATGTTGAGCACGATGGCGACGGGCAGCACGTGGTACTGCTTCGCGAGCTTGAGCAGCCCTTTGCGCGCGAACGCCTGCACGTTGGTCGCGTCCACGACGGTGAGCCGCTTGCGCGCCAGCCGCTTCGCCGCGACGTAGTGCAGCACGTCGAACGCGTCCTGCGAGGCGTCCATGCTGTTCTCGTCGTCGGAGACGAGCGCGCGGCAATAGTCCGACGACAGCACCTCCGTCGGCAAAAAGTGCTGCGCGGCGAACGTCGACTTGCCCGACCCGCTCGGGCCGATCAGCACAACGAAGGCGAACTCGGGAATCTGGATGGTCATGCGGGCACCTCGTCGTCAGCCAGGGTCACGTCAGAGGCCATGGCGTCAGTCCGCTCGAAGACGGCCATCTGCGACGGCGCACCGAGGGTCGCATCCTCGGGGCCGATGGGCAGGAAGCGGACGGCATAGCCGTGTGCGTCGGCGAGGCGCGTTGCCCACGCGGCTAACTCGGCGCGTTTCCACTCGAAGCGGTGGTCGGGGTGGCGGAACTGACCCGCAGGCAGGCTCTCGAAGAGCGCGTTGTACTCCCGGTTGGGCGTCGTCACGACAACGGTACCGGGGCGTGCGTGCGCAAAGACGGTCCGCTCGAACGCCGCCAGCCGTGGCGCGTCGAGGTGCTCGATGACCTCCACCACCGCGGCCGCGTCGAAGCCGTCGAGGCGGCGGTCGCGGTAGAGCAGCGAGCCGTGCAGGAGCCGGACGCGGCGCTTCTGCCGCTCGGGCCGTCGGTCGAGCCACGCCTTCGCCCGTTCGAGCACGCGCACCGACACGTCCATGCCGACGATCTCGGTGAACTGCGCGTCGTCGAGGAGCCGCCGGACGAGCTTGCCCTCG
>JBCDFF010000581.1:0-1705 GCA_039178415.1 Bacteroidota bacterium | reverse complement strand
CGCACCGAGAGGTCGGCCTGCTGGAAGCCATCGCGCGTGGCGAGCGCCGCCTTGCCGAAGAGCGAGGCGCGCGTGTTGAGCGTCAGGTCGGCGAAGCCGTCGCGGTTCTCGTCGTGGAAGACGTCGTTGTAGAAGAGCGTGCCCGAGACGAGCGACGCGAGTCGCCCGCGCGACGTGACGAGGCCCACGTCGGCGGCGAACTCGGCGTCTGAGGTGCCGAACGTGTTCACCGAGAGGCGCGGGGCCGTCTGCGGCGTCTTCGTGATGATGTTGATGACGCCGCCCATTGCCTCGGAGCCGTAGAGCGTGGACATCGGCCCTTTGATGACCTCAACCTGCTGGATGAGGCTCGGGCTGATGCCGTTGAGGCCGTAGACCGTCGCGAGGCTGCTCATGATCGGCATCCCGTCGATGAGGACCGCCGTGTAGGAACCGTCCATGCCGTTGATGCGGATGTTGTTGGTGCCGCACACGGCGCAGTCGACCTGCTGGTAGAGCCCGTTGACGTTTTCGAGGACCTCCATCACGTTGGCCGTGGGGATCTTCTCCAGGTAGCGGGGCGACACCACGTCGACCTTCACCGGCGAGTCGCGCACGAACGTTTCCTGCATCGTGCCCGTCACGACGACGCCCTCGGTCTGGCTCACCATCACGGCGAGCGCGAAGTCGGCCGTCACGGGCCCGCCGTCCGTCACGGTGACGGCCTGCGTCTCTGCCGCGAAGCCAACGGCCGAAGCTGTGAGGTCATGCGTCCCAGCAGGCACGCCCTCGATCTCGAAGCGCCCGCCGAGGTCGGCCGCCGCGCCGAGCGTGGTCCCGCGCACGCCGACGGAAGCGAACGGGATGGCCTCGCCGTCCGTGTCGGTCACGCGGCCTTCGATGACGCCCTGCGCTACCACGACGGTCTGGGACGCAGTCAGCGCGAGCAGGGTGAGGAGAAACAGGAGGCGGAGCATGACGATGATGGTTGTGATGTGCTCGGTGCGGCTCCCCCCGTTCAGATCGACAATCGCTGCGCGCTTGCGTCGATCTGAACTGTCCCCCTCACGGGTGAGGGGGACAGTTTGACCGCCGTTCAGGCGTGTCAAACGGGGGGAGCCGACCTGGCAGAAGTCACCCTCCCGACGGCGTAGCCTGCGCTTGCGCAGCGTAGGAGGCGAAGTCGGTGTGCTGGTAGGCGTCGGTGGCGACGTAGGCGAGCAGCAGCGCGAAGGCGTCGGCGGACTGGCGGCCCCGGACGCGCGTGATCGGCGTGCCATCGGGTTCGAGCAGGACGAAGGTGGGTGTGCCGACCGCGCCGAAGTGCTGCGCCCAGGCGAAGGGCGAGCGCGTGTGTTCGCCCACGGCGAGGCGCGACTCGTGATCGGCGTAGTCGAGCTCGGCGCGGGCGAAGCGGGTCAGGAGCGGCACGACCTCCGGGAAGACGGCCGTCTCCATCTGGCGGCACGGCCCGCACCACGCTGCGTGGACGTAGACGAGTACTGGCCGGTCCGTCGCGGCGGCCTCGGCGAAGGCGTCCGGCAACGACGCCCACGTCACATCGTCCGCTGCCGTCGGCGAGGTAGGCGCGAGAAGCGCGATCACGAGTGTGATGAAAAACATTTTTTGGTCTACCTAAATTGACTTAGGGCAACCTAAAAAATATCTTAGCTCCTGTCAAGCCCTCCGAGCCACCGCACCTGAGATCGATGTCCACGCAAGCCAT
>JBCDFF010000580.1:0-1725 GCA_039178415.1 Bacteroidota bacterium | reverse complement strand
TGACGATGCGCTGGGTCTCGGAGAACGTCTCGCCCACGGCGCGCACTACGTAGAGCCCCGCCGGGCGGCCCGACCCGTCGAAGACCAGCGAGCGCGCCGCCTCCGCCCCGAGCGCGCCCTCGAAGAGCGTCGCCACGCGGCGCCCGAGCGCGTCGTAGACCACGACGGAGACCTCCTGGGCCTGGTCCAGCGTCAGCGTCAGCGTGGTGCGCCCGGAGGTGGGGTTGGGGAAGGCCGCCTGGAGGCGGCTGGCGGCAGCCACAGTCTCTTCCTCGGTGCTGACCGGCGGAATGTCGTCGAGCTGCGGGTCGAGGATGAAGAGCCCACCGCTAATGTCGTTCACGATCACAATGCCGCTCTCGAAGAAGGGGTAGTTGCTCCAGGTACCCTGAAAGCCGGCTTCCTCGCTGAACGGGAAGGTGTCGAAGAAGGCGACGGTCGAGAGCACGTCGTCGCTGCCGCTCTCGATCTCCTGGGTGTCCAGGATGCGGAGGCCGGACGTGTAGTTCGAGGCGTAGACGAACCGCTCGCGAATGTACATGTTGTGGTCCGAGGCGCGGGTCCCGTGGTCGTAGGCGTCGAGGAACTCGGCGTCGTCGAGGTCCGACACGTCGAAGACCAACGTCCGCGTCCGGTCTCCGAAGGCCGTCTCGTCGAGTTCGTCGTTGGCGATGAAGTAGCGGCTGTCCTCGGTGAGCCACCCTTGGTGCGCGTAGCCCGCGGTCGGGTAGAGCATCTGGGTGATGAGCGTCGGGTTCGACTTGTCGGTCACGTCGACGACCGCGTAGCGGTCGAAGTCGTCGCCGAAGCCGCCGTTCGAGGCGAAGCAGATCTCGCGGCCGGTGTAGTCGGTGTCGGGACCGTCGTAGGTGACGCACTGCACGTCGTGGGTGTAGCCGTCGCCGTCGAAGCAGCCGGCGAACGTGGGCGCGGTTGGGGTCTGGATGTTGACCATGTGAAGGCCCGTGGAGCAGCCCGTCTGCGTGCCGCCCGCCGACCCGACGGCGTAGGCGAAGCCGGACGCCTCGTTGATGGCGACGTTGTGGGACGACCCGAAGCCGTCGTAGATAGCCGCCGCGCTGAAGGTCACCGGTGCGGTGACGCCGCGAAGCTGGGTCAGGTCGAAGACCTGCATGCCGTGACCCTCTGCCTCGCTGACGATGAAGGCGTGGTCTTCGTAGACCTTGATGTCGCGCCAGGTGATGTTGAACGTGCGGGTCGGGAGGCGGCCGAGATAGACCGGGCTCGTCGGGTCCGACACGTCCACGAACGAGGTGCCGTTCTCGAGCCCGACGAGCGCGTACTCTTTGCCGGTATCCGGGTCCGTCCAGCCCCAGATGTCATTGCCCTCGACGTTGCCTCCTCCGCCCATCTCGTTGAGGCTGAGGTGCCCCAGAAAGTCTACGTTGCTACACGCGTAGCTGAGGGACGAACCGGCGGGCGTGACGCGTCCGTCCTGGCATGCCGCGCGCTGCCCGTGCACCTCCGGGGCGAGACCGATGAACAGGAGCACGGCGAGAGACGCGGCAAGACGAGGCATAGAGGCGAGAAGGAAGGTGTGAAAGAGGAGGAGAAGGGCGGCGACTAGCGGGCGATGACGATGCGCTGGGTCTCGGAGAACGTCTCGCCCACGGCGCGCACTACGTAGAGCCCCGCCGGGCGGCCCGACCCGTCGAAGACCAGCGAGCGCGCCGCCTCCGCCCCGAGCGCGCCCTCGAAGAGCGT
>JBCDFF010000579.1:0-1738 GCA_039178415.1 Bacteroidota bacterium | reverse complement strand
CTCACGTCGAGCACCGATGCGACGCACATCGCCGCACAGGCCCGGCGGTGCAAGGTGAACACGCTCCAACTCGTCGATGCGGTGGAGATGCCCACCTACGCCTACCTCCGGACGGTGCTCCCGGCGACCAAGCTCGTTCAGGTGATCCACGTGGAATCGGAAGTGAACGTTGCGGAGGCCGCGGCCGTGGCACCGCATGTGGACGCGCTGCTCCTCGACTCGGGCCGCCCTTCGGCGGCGACGCCCGAGCTCGGCGGCACGGGGCGAACGCACGACTGGGCGCTCAGCCGCCGCATCGTGGAGACGGTGGACGTGCCGGTGGTTCTCGCTGGCGGCCTTCGTGCCGAGAACGTAGGCGAGGCGATCCGCGCGGTGCGTCCGTTTGGCCTCGACCTGTGCAGTGGTGTACGCTCTGACGGCCACCTCGACCCCGTAAAGCTCCGTGCCTTCTTCGAGGCCGTGCGTGCCGCTGCCTGAGCACAACGCGGGAGCTTAGAGCACGCAATCTCCCGCGTCGAGCGCCATGTGGATGAGCAGACCGAGCCCGATCAACCACCCGAGTCGAGCACGTTGCTTCGTGCGCTCGGATGCGGCAACGCGGTACAGCGCGAGCCCGCCCACCAAGAGCGCGACGTAGCTAACGATGGCTGGGATGGTGTGCAGCGGGTGGAAACCGATGGAGCACCGCGCAGGGTCGTAGATCGGATCTGCGAGCAGATGGTCCACATCGACCACCATCGTGGCGATCAGCACGAGGAAGGGGCCCTGCCACCGCGTTCGGTCGAGGGCCACGGCCACGAGGAGCGGCACGACGGCATGCGCGGCAATGTGAAGCAACGGGCGATACGGATCACTGGGAGGGTTCCGAACGGCGCGCGGAGCCCCGAGACGCCTACGAATGACGCGAGGCCCGACCGGGGTAGGTCGAGCCTCGCGGGAGGTTGATCGTGGACCAGACTTAGCTGTCCCAGTCGCGGCGGCGTCCGCCACCGTAGCCGCCACCGCCGCCGCGGTTGCCACCGCCGTAGCCGCCGCCACCGCGGTTACCGCCGCCGTAGGCGCCACCGCCGCCGCGGTTGCCACCGCCATAGCCGCCGCCGCCGCGGTTGCCACCCCGGTTGCCGCCACCCTGGCGCGGGCGTGCTTCGTTGACCGTCAGCGTGCGACCGCCGAGGTCGGTCCCGTGCATCGCCTCGATGGCAGCGGTGCCTTGGTCCTTGGTTTCCATTTCGACGAAGCCGAAACCGCGCGAGCGGCCCGTTTCGCGGTCCTTGATGACGACCGCAGAGGTGACGGTGCCGTGTGCCTCGAACGCTTCGCGCAGCGATTCGTCCGTGGTCGAGAAGGGCAGATTGCCCACGTAGAGGTTCATACCAGTAGAGAAAACGGGCACCCTGGCCGCCAGGAGAAACTGAACTACCCCGAGGGGCTGGGCGAGACGCGTGATGCGCTCCGCGAAGGCGGCTGGTTGTGCCAAAGACTATGCTTGTTCCGGGGCACCCCCGAATAGTTCCGTTTTGCCTTGTTTTCGCATGCCCCAGGCCGAGGGGCCCTGCTCCAGCCTTACGCGCCAAGGGCTGCCAACCCCAGGTCGAGGACGCGGAGTTGGAGTCGCACGGCTGCGCGCACGTCGAGCGGACGCAGCCCAAACCGCGTGCGCGCTTCGTCCACGTCGGCATCCGTGAGTGTGCCACGTTTTGCTGCGAGCGTGAGGTCAGGCAACGCCGCGCGGAAGGCG
>JBCDFF010000578.1:0-1750 GCA_039178415.1 Bacteroidota bacterium | reverse complement strand
CCCGCACAGAAAGGTCCGTTGGTCGTTGCGATTCCCCGAGGCTGAAGGAGTGCCGCGTCGCGCTCTATGTCCGACGCGAAGGGGGCAGGCCCTTCAGGGAGGCCTGAGACCGTACACCCAGGGCGTCACTCGTAGCGCAGGCTCCGCACCGGGTCGGCCGTCGCAGCGCGGAGGGCTTGGAGGCCAACAGCCACGAGGGCAATCGTCAGCGCGAGGAGCCCCGCGCCCAGGAACAGCCCCGGCCCGAGATCGACGCGGTAGACGAAGCCATCGAGCCAGCGGCGCAGCCCGAGGTAGGCTACCGGCGCGGCCAGCACAAACGCGAGCGCGACCAGCTTTGCAACGTCCGCCGTGAGCAGCACCAGGATCTGCGTCACCGTCGCGCCGAGGACCTTACGGATGCCAATTTCCTTGGTGCGCCGCGCCGTCGTGAAGGCCGCCAGTCCCACGAGCCCGAGCATGGCCACGAGTACGGCCAGCGCGGTCAGCACGCCGAAGAGCTGTCCCAGCCGTACGTCGTCGGCATACATCCGTGCGTAGGCGTCGTCCACGAACTCGTAGGTGAACGGATACGCGGGCGCGACCGTCGTCATGGTGGCTTTCAGGTGGGCCAGCGTCTCAGGGACCTGAGCGGGGTCCACCTTCACGAGGAGGCGGTACACCCAATTCCCGTTGTTGTAGAGCGCGAGCGGAGCCACCGGCTGCCGGAACGAGAGGAAGTTGAAGTCCTTAACGACGCCGATGACGGGCATCGGAAAGCCGTGCACGTCGATCCAGCGCCCGACGGCCGTCTCCCAGCCGAGCGCGCGCGCCAGCGTCTCGTTGATGAGCGTGCCGCCCTCGTCGGCCTCGCGCCCGTCCACAAAGTCGCGCCCCTCGACGATCTCCAACCCGAACACGTCCACGAAGCCGGGCCGTACGGCCGAGTTATACACGCCGACGCGCTCGTCCTCCTCTGCGCCTTCCCACTTCGTCATGCCGGACTGCCCGACGATCCGCGTGGGGCTGTGCTGCGACGCGGTCACGGCGAGCACGCCGGGGTGCTGCTGCAGCGCGGTCTTCAGCGCGTCGTACTGCCGAACGGTGTCGCGGTCTTCGAGTGGGATGGAAACGACCTGCGCGCGGTCGAGGCCGGTGTTGGCCGTCTGGACGTACCGGACCTGCTGCTGGACGACGAGCGTGCCCGCGAGGAGGGCCGTCGTGACGGCAAACTGACCGATGACGAGGCTGTTGCGGAGGCGCTGGCTCCCCGCCGGGCCACTCCCGCGCATCGCCTGGGCCGGGCGCAGCCGCGCCAGCACGAGCGACGGATACCCACCCGCGAGCACCCCGACCCCAAGGCCGACCATGAAGAGCAGGCCCCAGAGGATGGGCGTCTCCGACACGGCCAACGAGAGGTCCCGCGCGACGAGGTTGTTGAAGGCCGGGAGCGCAATTTGCGCGAGCGCCACCGCGAGCCCTAGCGCGATGAAGGTCACGAGCAGCGCCTCGGCGAGGAACTGCCCGGCGAGCTGCGCCTGCCCCGCGCCCACCGCCTTGCGCACGCCGACCTCCTGCGCCCGCGTGGCTCCGCGCGCGGTGGCGAGGTTGGTGTAGTTGACGCACGCCAAGAGCAGGATCAGCACGCCGAGCGCCGCCACCAGCCACACGTAGCGCTCGCTCCCGCCCGGACCCAACTCGAAGTTGAGGTCAGAGCGCAGGTGGAGGTCGGTGAGCGGCTGCGTGAAGAAGACCGTCAGCCGCTCCGGGT
>JBCDFF010000577.1:0-1750 GCA_039178415.1 Bacteroidota bacterium | reverse complement strand
CGCATGGCCGCCTTCGACGCGGCCGACCGCCCCGGGGCTATCGTCGCCGTGATCCGCGACGGTGAAGTCGAGGAGGCGCGGACCTACGGGCAGGCCAACCTCGCGCACGGGCTCCCGATCACGCGCACGACGCGCTTCAACATCGGCTCGGTCTCGAAGCAGTTCGCGGGCGTCTTCTTCGCGCTGATGGCCGAGGAAGGCCGCCTCTCGCTCGACGACGATGTGCGGACCTACCTCCCCGAGCTTCCTGATTTTGGCACGACCGTCACGCTCCGCCACCTCCTCAACCACACCAGCGGCTACCGCGAGGTCTACGGCCCGCTCGCCATGACCGGCCGCACCGTCGGCGGCGACATCCTCGACCGCCAGGACGCCATCGATGTGGTGATGCGCCAGCCCGCGCTCCAGTTCGCGCCGGGCTCGCGGCACCTCTACAACAGCACGGCCTACGTGCTGCTCACCACCATCGCTGAGCGCATCACGGAGCAGCCCTATCCCGACTGGATGGACGAACACGTCTTCGGCCCGCTCGGCATGACGCAGACGACCATCGAGCGCGAGCCCGGCGATGTAATCCCAAACATGGCTCGGAGTTACACCACCACCGAGCGCGGCACCTTCCGCGAAGACTTCGAGGCGTACGCCTACTACGGCGCGACCGACGTCTACACGACCGTGGACGACCTCGCGATCTGGATGCAGTTTCTCAAGACGGGCGACCTGGGTAATGGGCGCGGCGGCCCCGGCGTGATCGCGCGGATGACCGAGAAGAGCGTCATGACGAACGGCGACACGCTCGACTACACGCTCGGCCTCACCGTGAGCCAGCACCTCGGCCTGACGCGCTACTCCCACGGCGGCGCGACCGGCGGCTACCGCGCCTTCCTCGCCTACTACCCCGAGATTGACGCCGGGCTCGTCATGATGGGCAACATTGGGGCCGTGCCGCTCCGTGTGGTCGCCGAGGACGCCCCGCGCGGCTTCTTCGCCGACGACCTGCCCGCAGCCGATGCGAACGACGCGGCCGACGAGATGCCCGACGCCGTGACCGTCGATCCGGCGATCCTGGATGGCGTGGCAGGCACCTACCTCGCGCCAGGCATCGGCCTCGTCACCTTCGCCCGCGACGGCGAGGTGCTGACGATGACCTCCAGCTCGGGCCGCGCGGGTACGCTCGTCGCGCTCAACGACTCGACCTTTCGGCTCAACGACGACTTCTCCTTCAGACTACGGCCTGGGTCCGACTCAGCCGAGCCGTACGCAGCCCTGCTGATGGCCGGACGTGGCACGGTCGTCCTTAATGCAGCGGTACCCGTCCCAGACGACCCGGATCTGGACGCCTACACGGGGCGCTACTTCAGCGAGGAGTTGGAGGTGTTCTACGATGTCGTGATCCAACAGGGCATGCTCACGATCGAGCACCGCCGTCTGACCCGTCCGCTGCGCTCGGTCGCCGCCGACGTGTTCTCGGGCAACTGGCCGCTCAGCGAAATCGACTTCGAGCGCGACGCGAGCGGCGTGGTCGTCGGGTTCACCGCGGCCGACGGCCGCAGCTTCGGCATGCGCTTCGAGCGCGTCGAGTAGGGCGCGATAGGGAGGAGGCTGCGGTGCGAGGAAGGGCGAAGGCGCGGGGCGTGCCAACGCTCCGCACCGGGCGCGTAGGAAATCGACGGTGGTCCGCGCTATCATACGGCGATCACGCTACTCGCCGCCCCTAGCCTACCGTCACGATACATCCGGTCCGCCTCGG
>JBCDFF010000576.1:0-1758 GCA_039178415.1 Bacteroidota bacterium | reverse complement strand
CGCGGTGCGATAGATCTCCGGCGACGCCTTCGAGGGATGCCCGGCGTCGAGCGGCGGCTGCGGGTCGTATTCGATGGCGAGTTGCGTGACCTCGGCATGCGCTCGGCCGCATAGCTCCATGACCACCTCGAGCGCGAGGTCAATGCCGGCAGACACGCCTGCCGCCGTGATGATCTTGCCCGACCGGACAATGCGCTCGTCGCGGCGTGCGTCGACGCCGAAGCCCTTCAGCACGCTCTGCGCGGCCCAGTGCGTCGTAGCGGGGTGACCGGTGAGGATGCCCGCCGCCGCGAGCACGAGCGCCCCCGTGCACACCGAGAGCGTCAGGGTGCTCGTCTCGTGGGCAGAGCGTACCCACTCAATCAAGGCGCGGTCTGCCATCGCCGTAGCCGTATCCGCCGTCGATCCAGGGACAAGGAATAGGTCGGGCGCGGGCGTCTCGTCGAACGAGTGGGTGGCTCCGAGCACTAGGACGCCGCTGTCGGTTACCACCGGCCCGGGTGCGTTGCTGACGAACCGCAGGTCCGCGCCGGGGATGGTGCGCAGCACTTCGTACGGCCCGATCGCGTCCAGGGCCGTCATGCCGTCGTAGAGGACAATCGCAATCTGCATCGTTTTGGGGGAAGGAGGAAGACGGGGTCGGATCAGGCCGCCAGGAACGCTGCCACGTGCGGGTAGACGGCCTCCGCAAACTCGTCGTAGACCAGCAGCTTGGCGTGGGGAATCGCGGTGAAGCCCGCGCAGGCCGGGAAGGTCGCGGCCATCGCCCGGCCTAGCTCGACTGGGAACGTCGGGTCGGCCGCGCCCCAGACGAGGCGGACGGGCAGGTCGAGCGTCGGGTGCAGGCGCGCGAAGTCGTCGATGCGGGCCCAGTCGAGGCCATGGAGGTACTTCGCTAGTCCACGCGCCTTTGTCGGCGAGGCGATGACGGGGTCGAGGACGTAGCGCTTGAAGTCACCGTCGAGGAGCGAGGGGTCGGCATAGCAGCCGCCGAAGCCCATCGCGGAGCGGCGGAAGGCGCGGGTGCGGAAGAGCGGGGCGAAGAGCCAGTGCGCGCCAGGGACCCGCACCAGCCGGGCGTAGAACGGGATCCACGGCGGCCGGTGGCCGGGGATCTCGGTGTTGAAGAGCAGGAGGCGGTCGAGCCGCGCGCGGTCAAGATCGGCGAGGTGCCGCGCGATGGACGCGCCGGTGTCGTGGGCGACCACAGCGTAGCGGTCGAGGCCGAGCACGGACGCCATCTCGGCGAGCGTCGCCGCCTGGCCGGGGAACGAGAAATCGGTGCGGGCGCTCCAGCGGCTCTCGCCCGTGCCAGGCAGGTCGATCACGATGCACGTATGCGCGTCCCGCAGCCGGTAGGCGAGCGCGCGGTACGTGAAGCCGTTGAACGGCCAGCCATGCACGAACACGACGGGCGGCCCGCTGCCGAAGCGGCGGTAGGCGACCTCGGCCCCCGACGTCACGGCGTAGCGCACGGGCTGCGCGAGGAAGTACGCCGTTGCCTCGGCGCGGAGCGGGTCCGTGCTACCGCTGAACGTTCGTTTCTGAGTCGAGGTCGCGAGGTTCATGCGTGGAGCCTCGGTGTGCATGGCTGTGCAGGGCCGTGCCCCCGTGCGCTGGACGCTACAAGGTGCGCTGGCCGTAGGTGTCGATCATCACGTAGGGATACAGCTCCGGCAGCGCGCTGGCCGTATCGAGCGCGGCGACCTCGTCGGGCGTGAGGTCGAGGTCGGCCGCGCCGAGGTTGTCGTCGAGCTG
>JBCDFF010000575.1:0-1770 GCA_039178415.1 Bacteroidota bacterium | reverse complement strand
CCGCCGAGGACGAGCGCGAGCCGCCGCACGCCGAGGTCGTCCAGCAAGCGCCGCTGCAGCCGCACCATGTCGCGGATGGTGACGTGGGGGAACGCGCCGCCGTAGGGCTCGCCCGTGACCGGGTTGCGGCTGCGGGGGCCCGTGGTGCCGTAGCACGACCCGAGCGCGTTCGTCGCGATGACGAAGTGGCGCGTGGGGTCGAGGAGCTTGCCCTCGCCGAGGAGGTCGCCCATCCACTCGTCCGCCGCCGCATGGCCGGTGAGCGCGTGGCAGATCAGCACCGCGTTGTCGGCGGCGGGGCTCAGCGTCCCCCAGGTTTTGTAGGCGACTTCGGGGGCCTCGAACGTGAAGCCGCCCTCAGTGGTGAACGGCTCGCTGAGCCGGTGGGTGGTGACGCCGTCGTTCATCGTGCTGGTGTGGACGTGTGCGCGTGTGAAGGTGGGGACGTGGAGGGAGCCCGGAGCGGGATTCGAACCCGCGGATAGCGGTGTTGCAGACCGCCGCGTTGCCACTTCGCCATCCGGGCCGATCACCCCCTGGTCTCGCTCTGCTCGACCTGTCCCCCTCGTGCACGAGGGGGACAGCGTTTCGACCGCCCTGACGCTTGCGGAAGGGGGGAGAAACGCAGGGGGTGCAAGCCGCTAGGCTTCGACGAGCAGCGTCTCGAAGGCCTGCGCGAAGTCGGCGGTGAGGTCGTCGATGTGCTCGATGCCGACGGACACGCGGATCAATTCCGGGCGCACGCCGCTGGCCTGCTGCTCGGCTTCGGAGAGCTGCTGGTGCGTCGTCGACGCCGGGTGGATCACGAGCGTCTTCGCGTCGCCGACATTCGCCAGGTGGCTGGCGAGGTTCAGGCTTTCGATGAACTGCTGCCCGGCCTCCTTGCCGCCGCGGATGCCGAAGTTGAGGACGGCCCCGAAGCCACGTGGGAGGTACTGCTTCGCCGCCTCGTGGTAGGCGTGCGACTCCAGGCCCGGGTACCACACCCACTCGACGGCGTCGTGCGCCTCCAGCCAGCGGGCGAGCACGAGCGCGTTCTCGGCGTGGCGCTCGGCGCGCAGCGAAAGCGTCTCCAGCCCCTGCAGCAGCAGGAACGCGTTGAACGGCGAGAGCGCCGCCCCGAGGTCGCGCAGCCCCTCGACGCGGGCGCGGATCGCGAACGCCACGTTGCCGAGGTCGCTCTCCGGGTTGAACACGTCCGTGAAGCGGAGGCCGTGGTAGCCCTCGCTCGGCTCGGTAAAGTTGGGGAAGCGGCCGTTGCGCCAGTCGAAGTTGCCGGAGTCCACGATAACGCCGCCGATGGAGGTGCCGTGCCCGCCGATCCACTTCGTTGCCGAGTGCGTCACGATGTCCACGCCGTGCTCGATGGGGCGGAAGTAGTAGCCGCCCGCGCCGAAGGTGTTGTCTACGACCACGGGTACGCCCGCGTCGTGCGCGACGGCCACGATGCCCTCGAAGTCAGGCACGTTGAGGCGCGGGTTGCCGAGCGTCTCGAAGAAGACGGCCTTCGTGCGGTCGTCGATCTGCGCGGCGAAGTCGGCCGGGTCGTCCGTCTCGACGAAGCGCGTCTCGATGCCGAGGCGCTTGAGCGCGACCTTCAAGAGGTTGTAGGTGCCGCCGTAGAGCTTGCTCGACGCGACGATGTTGTCGCCCGCCTCGGCGAGCGTGGTGAACGTGACGAGGTGTGCGGACTGCCCCGACGCCGTGGCGACCTCCGCCGCCCCGCCTTGAGCGCCGCGATGCGCTGCTCGAAGACGTCGGTCGTCGGGT
>JBCDFF010000574.1:0-1798 GCA_039178415.1 Bacteroidota bacterium | reverse complement strand
CCGTGGAGAGCTCGTCGGGGCCGCGCTCAGGCCGCGCAGGCGGCCGGGAGCTGTGCTCGGTGCAGCTTCAGCAGGTTGTGGGTGAGGCACACGAGGACCCACTCCAGCCGGACCGCCTCGAGACCGCGCAGCAGGAAGCGGCGACAGCCGCGCGCCTCCTTGATCTGGCCGAAGACCGGCTCGACGGTGGCTTTTCGGCGCCGGTAGATCGCGTCGCCTTCGGGACTGCTCACCTTGGCCTTCATCTTGGCGCGCGCGGAGGACGCTGACTGCTCCGCGTCGTCGGCCGTGGCGCCATGGCGACGGCGTCCCGTCGCGATGTACGCATCGATGCCTTGCTCTTCGCACCACTCGGCGTTGGCCTGCGAAAAGAAGCCCGAGTCCGCCGTGAGCTTGTCGGGAGCCTCTCCAGCCATCGTGATGGCCGTCATCAGCGTGGGGATGAGGTACTGCGCGTCCGGCGCCTGATTCGACAGCGTCGCGACCACGATGACCTGCTCGTCGTTGACGACCGCATGCGCGTTGTACGCCTGCGTGAAGGCGCCCTGGCCGTCCTTCATGATGCGGCTGTCCGGGTCGGTGAAGTTGCGCTGGGCCTTCGCGTCGGGTCGACCATCGGTTCGGGTCTTGGGCGAGTGGGTGGGGAGCTCCGCATCGCTGCTGCTGCGGCCACCTCCCTCGTCGTCGTCCGGGTCGTCTGAGGGCGGGTCGTCGTCTCGATCGTCTGAGGGCGGGTCGAGCTGGTCGGCTTTTCGGCGCTGGTTGGCGGCGCGAGTCTCCGCCTGCCGGCGCGCCTTCTGCGGTCGCTCGCTCTCGACGGCGCGCGCCTCGTTCCCTTCGGCCAGGTCTCGAAGCTCCGCCGCTCTCGTGCGAGCCGCTTCGGCTTCGAGCGCGGCCTTGGCCTCGCGAATCCGCGCCAGGCGCTTCTCGCGTCGCTGAAGCTCGGCCGGGATATCGACCTCGTCCTGACCTTCGCCCAGCCTCTCGTCTTCTTGCTCGTCCACCTGCTGCGACTGCGCGAGCAGGGCGTCGATCTCGTCCTGCAGGCGAGGAATCTCGGCTTCCATCCGCTCGTGGCTCATCGCCTTGTGCTTGCTCGCGTTGGCCTGGATCTTCGTCCCGTCGAGCGAGACATGGCCGAGCTTGAGCAGCCCGGCTTCGCGGCACAGCTCCAGCACCTGGACAAAGAGCCCGGCCAGCTCGGCCAGGTGCTCCTTGCGGAAGTCGGCGATGCGCGTGAAGTGCGGGTGCTGGTCGGCCACCAGGTAGCGCGTCGCCACGTCCTCGTAGGTCGCCCGTGCGATCTTCCGCGAGGACATCACCCCACGGCAGTACGAGTAGAGCAGCAGCCCCACCATCATCGCCGGGTGGTACGCCTTGACCCCCCGCGGGTCCTTGCGCCGGTAGCGCTCCTCGATGGCGCTCAGATCGAGCTGCTCGACCACGTCGAGCAGAAAGTGCACGAGATGGTCTTCGGGGACCCAGTCGGCTGGGCTCGGCGCCAGCAGGTAGGCCTGGCGCGGTGACCAAGGGCGGAAGGTGGGCGGCGGCACGCCTCCACCAGATCACAGCACCGGGCCGATGTCGATCCCATTTGAGCAAGTAGTCCAAGGAGCGTGTAGCGCATAGCCGCGCCTCTGGCGCGGTCATGCGCTCCCCGCTCCTAGTTGGGGCCACTCGGCGATGGCTCTCGACGCGGGCCCGGTGTTGTGATCTGGTGGAGGCGTGCCGCCGCCCACCTTCCGCCCTTGGTCACCGCGCCAGGCCTACCTGCTGGCGCCGAGCCCAGCCGACTGGG
>JBCDFF010000573.1:0-1804 GCA_039178415.1 Bacteroidota bacterium | reverse complement strand
GTTGGGCTACTGGGTGGGCGTGCCTTTTTGGGGCCAGGGCTATGCCAGCCGCGCCGTCCGCCTCGTGGTCGCGTTCGGGGTGGAGCGCCTCGGCCTGCGCCGCATCGAGGCGCACGTGCTGGAAGGCAACCCCGCGTCGGCACGCGTTCTGGAAAAGCTCGGCTTCAGCGAGCTTCGGCGCGAAGCCGCGCCGTGCGGGTGCGGGAAGGAGGGAGACCAAGCGATCTTCTACGAACTGAACGCTGACGCCTGGTCGGCGGTCCCTCGCTCCTGATCGCCCCTGCTATGCCCATCCGTCCCTGGACGACCCTGGCCTCGAAGACCCTCATCGAACGCTGGTGGATGACGCTGCGCGAAGACCGCGTGCAACTCCCCAACGGCACGGTGCTGGACGAGTACCACGTCCTCCGCTACCCCGACTGGGCCCTCGCGCTGCCGATCACCGACGACGGACGGGTCGTCATGGTCGAGCAGTACCGCTACGGCGTCGAGCGGCTCTCACTGGAGTTTCCTGCGGGGGCTGTCGATCCCGACGAAGAGGTGGAGCGCGCTGCGCGGCGCGAGTTGCTGGAGGAGACGGGCTATGAGGCGGAGGCCTGGACCTACCTCGGGAAGGGAGCCGTCGAGCCCGGGCGGCACACCAACTATGGGCACGTCTTTGTCGCTACGGGAGCACGCCGCGTGGCAGCCCCGCATCTCGATGCGTCCGAGGATTTGGCGGTACGTCTGGTCGCCGCCGACACCCTACCGGCTCTGGTTGCCGAGGGCGCCATCACACACAGCACGCACATCGCGGCGGTGTTCTGGGCGATCCACGCGGGGCTGCTCACCTAGATGCGCAGAAGTACCGGCCTGCCTACAAGCGATACGCCTACAAACGATACGCCGTGTAGGCCGCGTCAGTGAGGGCGGCGACGGCCTGATCGGCATCGGTCGCCGAGGCGAAGCCAAACCGAAACGCACCGCCGGTGCCCTCTCGGATCTTGAGCAACTCGATGTCCTTGATGTTGAGCCCGCCGTCGTAGAGCGTCTGCACGAGTCGGAGCAGGAAGCCGGGGCGGTCCTCGGCGTACACGTACACGTCGGCCAGGGGCGCGAGAAAGCCCTTCGTGTTCTTGGGAATCGTGTTGCGGACGGTGCGGGCGAGGTCGAAGTCGAGGCCGAGCGCGTCAAGATTGGTACTCGCCAGGTTGTAGCGCGTCGCTTGCAGGGCATCGGCGAGGCGGGCCAGCGCATCGAGAACGGGGCCCTCGTTGGCAACAAGGATGTCGCGCCACAGGTCGAAGGGCGACGAGGCAATGCGGGTCATGTCGCGAAAGCCGCCCGCGGCGAGGCGCAGGAACGCATCGTCGTCGTCGTTCGACGCGGCCGCGAGCGTCATCAGCAGCACCGCGACCAGTTGCGGGACATGGCTCACCAACGCCGCGATCCGGTCGTGCCGCGCGGCGTCGAGGAGAAGCACCCGCGCGCCCGTCGCCTCCACGAGATCGATGAGTGCAGGAAACCGGTTTGGTACATCGGCTTCGCCCAGGTCAGCCGGGGGACAGAGCACCCAGGTTGCGTTCTCGAACAGGAATGCATCGGCATGGGCGATCCCGCCACGCTCGGCCCCGGCCATGGGATGCCCGCCCACGAACGGATTGCGGTCGGGCAAGACGTCAGCGGCGTGCGCTACGAGCGGGGTCTTCACCGAGCCAACGTCGGTCACGACTGCGCCGGGTTTGAGGTGGGGCGCAATGTCGCTGAGCAGCACGGGCAGGTATCGCATCGGCGCGCCGAGCACAACGAGGTCGGCGTCGCGGAC
>JBCDFF010000572.1:0-1810 GCA_039178415.1 Bacteroidota bacterium | reverse complement strand
TCACGTAGCCGATGCGTTCAGCGGGCGCGTGGAGGCGGGCGTGGCCGAGCGCGTGGAGGTCGGTCGGGGCCTGAGCGCGGGGGTGTACTTCGTGCGGGTGGCGGGTGAGACGTTCGCGGACGTGCAGCGGCTGACGGTGCTTCCCGAGTGAAGGTGACCCCGTTGAAGCGAGTGGGCTGCGCACCGGTCACGAAGACAGGTGGGCAGCCCGGGATGCCTCGACGCGCGCCGACGCACTTATCTCTGTTCACTTGTGCTCATCCACGAGCCTCACGCCCAGACTTCCCTCCCGACTCAACCGATCCTACCCATGAAACGCCACGCTTCTACATCTCTCGGCGCCCTCGCACTCGGCACAGCGGCTCTGGTCGCCGCACCGGAGGCAGAGGCGCAGGTCACCTTCGCTGAGGCCAACCCGTCGCCCTTCGACCAGTTCGATGGGATCCAGGACAGCGCTATCGAACTCGCTGACTTCGATGGCGATGGCGACTTCGATCTGCTCTACACCAACAAGTACGCAACCCTCGAGGTCTACAAAAACGTGGGCACGCCTGAAGAGGCCGTGTTCAAGCTGGTCACGGACCAGGAGTCCCTCGCCGAGTTCTTGCCCACAGACCTCACCGTACCCCCTCGCTTGGCCGACCTGGACGCGGACGGCGACCTCGATGTGGTGACAGTGGACCGGGCGGGCGTCCTCCGCTACTTCGAGAACGTCGGGACGCCGACCAAGCCCCGCGTGGTGGAGCGCACCGGAGACGAGAGCCCAGTCAGCGGGATTGCCAACCTCAAGGATGTCGAGTTCGCCGACCTCGACGGCGACGACGACATCGACCTCATCGGGGTTGACGGGTCCCTCAGTGGTCCGCGCTACTTCGAGAACGCGGGAACCCCCGGAGCGCCAGTGTTCGAGGAGCGCACCGGATCAGCGAGCCCGCTGCCGTCCTTCGACGAACTCATAGCAGAGCCAGTGTTCATCGAAGGCGTCGTGTTCGCAGACGGCGATGACGATGGGGACCTCGACCTCGTGGTGGGATTGAACTCCGACTTCTACGGGACACGGCCTGTGCGCACCTACCGCAACGTGGGGACGCCGACCGCGCCCAACTTCCGCCAAGTGCCTGCCGACCGGGACCCTCTCGCCGTCGTAGATGACGTGTCCCTCTTCACTCGCGTCATTCCCCAGTTGGTAGACCTCGACGCGGACGGCGACCTCGACTTTGTCTTTGGCTACGCGTACGGCATCGAGCTCTTTGAGAACGTGACGCCCGCAAGCGCACACGGAGCGAATGCCCGCTTCGAGGCCGTCTCGGTGCCCCTCCCCGCCGCCACCCGCGACGCCGACGGCGCACTGCTCGCCTGGACCCACACCGGCCCCGCTGCCACCTACGAGGTCCACCGCCTCCTCGGCTCCGCAGGCGCGTTCGACCTGCTCGGCACGCTGTCCGCCACGGACGGCGAGGCGGTACGCTTCCACACCGGCCCTCTCGGCGACGGTGTCTCCGAGGTGCGCCTGCGCCGCGTGGAGGCCGACGGCCGCAGCGCCTACGGACCGAGCGCCGAGGTGCGTACCGGTCTCGCGGGCACGCACGAACTGGGCGAGGTCTACCCGAACCCGACGGCGGCCGGGGCACAGTTCACGCTGCGCGTCGCCGAGGCACAGGAGGTGCGGGTGCGGGTGTACGACGCCGCAGGCCGTCACGTAGCCGATGCGTTCAGCGGGCGCGTGGAGGCGGGCGTGGCCGAGCGCGTGGAGGTCGGTCGGGGCCTGAGCGCGGGGGTGTACTTCGTGCGGGTGGCGGGTGAGACGTTC
>JBCDFF010000571.1:0-1824 GCA_039178415.1 Bacteroidota bacterium | reverse complement strand
CGTGTCGGCGTTGGTCGGGTCCTCGCGCCACGTCCAGCCCCGGGCCTCCGCATGCGCGACGAGGTCGGCGCGCGGAATACCGAGCAGCGGCCGGACTAGCCGGATGTCGGAGCCCGGCTGCATCGTACGGCTGGGCCGCATCCCGGCGAGGCCGCGCAGCCCGCTCCCGCGCAGTAGGTTGAGCAGCACTGTCTCCAACTGGTCGTCGCGGTGATGCCCCACAGCGACCACCTCGGCACAACGTCGCCTGGCCTCTGCGTGCAGGTCTTGGTAGCGCGCCGCGCGCATCTGCGCTTCCAGGTTGGCTGCCGAGGGGCTCATGTGCAACCGGATGTGGTTGAACGCAAGACCCAGTTCATCGGCCAGCGCCTTGGCAAAGAGCGCGTCGTCCATGGCCGATTGCGCGCGCTGCCCGTGGTGCACGTGCACGGCGATCACCTCGTAGCCGAGCGTCGCGAGCGTCCACGTAAGCACCACCGAATCGACGCCGCCGCTGAGGCCGACCACCACGCGCTGCCCTGGAACGAGCAGCCCGTGCGCCTCGATGAAGGCCGCCGCCCGACGCTCCACGCTCAGCGTCTCGGCGCTCATCCGAAACGCGCGGCGAGATCGTCCAGGGTCATCTTCGTCATCGTCGGGCGGCCCGCTGGGTCGGCGTAGGGCTGCTGGCAGGCGAAGAGTTGGTCGATGAGCGCGCGGGCGGCCTTCTCGTCCAGCCGCATGCCCGACGGGATGGCGCTGCGGCGGGCGATCGACTTCGCGAGCGCGTCCTGCGGGGCGAGGCGCAGCGTGTCCGTGAGGTTCTTGAACTGCTCCAGCACGTCTTCGAGGAGCGAGCGCACGGCCGTCTCGCTGATGCCGCCGGGGACGCCGCGCAGCAGCGCCGTCTGGCCCGCCGCGAGCGTGATCTCGAAGCCGAGGCGGCGGAGGTCAGGGAGCAGTTCCTCGAAGAGCGGGAAGTCGGCCGCAGCGATGTCGAGCGTCTGCGGAAAGAGGAGCTGCTGCGAAACCGCCATGCCGCCGTCGAGCGTGGCGAGCGTCTGCTCGTAGAGGACGCGCTGGTGCGCCGCGTGCTGGTCCACCACGAGGAGGCCGGTCCGGATCGGCGTCAGGAGAAAACGCCCGTGGAGTTGCCAGACGGGCGGCGTGCCGGTCGGCGTGTCCGCGTCGAGCGCCGCGTCCGTGATGAGGTCGAGTTGGTCGGGCCGCGCCTTCGACGGGATCGGCTCGGGGACTGGCAGGTCGAAGCTCGGGTCGAGGCCCTCGGGTACCGCACCGCCATACAGCCGAGCGGCCTGCTCCTGTCCGTCGAGGCGAGGACGCCCCGGCACACGGGCCGGACGTGGCGTCGAGAACGTTGCGCCGCCACCGGGACGTGGAGGCTGGGGTAGTTCGCCGCTCCCCGACTCGACGCCGCGCAGCCGCATCGGCGACGGAGGCAAGGGTGCGCTCGTGAACGTCGGCCCAGCCGAAGTCGTGTTGGGCTGCGCTTCGTCATCGCCCCCATTCACTGGCTGATCGGGCTGCACGGAGACGGTGCGCGCGGCGGTGTCGCCGAGTTGCGGGCTGAGCAGGACCGCGCCAAGCGCCTTCTGCGTGACGGCGCGGACGAAGCTGTAGACGCCGCGCTCGTCGTCGAACTTCACCTCGGTCTTGGTCGGGTGCACGTTCACGTCGAGGTGGCGCGGGTCGACGTCGAGGAAGAGCGCGAAGAACGGGAAGGTACCGCTCGCGAGCGCCTCGCCGTAGGCCGCCGCGACGGCGTGGCTGAGGCTGCGCGACTTCACGTAGCGCCCGTTGACGAAGAAGAACTGCTCGCCATGG
>JBCDFF010000570.1:0-1878 GCA_039178415.1 Bacteroidota bacterium | reverse complement strand
GCCGAGCGCGACGGCCTCGCCGTGGGTGAACGTCCCGTAGCCCGCGGCTTTTTCGATCGCGTGCGCGAACGTGTGCCCGAAGTTGAGCAGCGCGCGCCGCCCCCCCTCCCGCTCGTCTCGGCTGACGATGTCGGCCTTGACCTCGGCGGAGCGCCGGAGCACATGCGCGACCGCGTTCGCGTTGCGGGCGAGGAGCCCGTCCCACTGCGCCTCCAGGAAGTCAAAGAACGCGGCGTCGGCGATGTAGGCATACTTCACAACCTCGGCCAGCCCGCTCGTCCACTCGCGCTCGGGGAGCGTGGCCAGGAGCGCCTGGTCGACGTGCACGAACCGGGGCTGATAGAACGCGCCGACGAGGTTTTTGCCGAGCCGGTGGTTGATGCCCGTCTTGCCGCCGATGGCGGAGTCCACCTGCGCGATGAGCGAAGTCGGGACCTGGACGAGCGGGACGCCGCGCAGCGTAGTCGCGGCGGCGAACCCAGCGAGGTCGCCCACCACGCCGCCGCCGAGCGCGATCATGGGGCGGCTGCGGTCGATGCCGTTTTCCAGGGCCCAGGTGTGGATGCGCGCCAGGTGCACCATCGACTTGGTCCCCTCGCCGGGGGGGAGCACCAGCGCTTCCGGCCGCCAGTGCCGTTGCCGGAGCGCGTTGAGGAGCGGCCCGAGGTAGCGAGCGGCTACGTGCTCGTCCGTCACCACGAAGCACGCGCCGGGCGTCAGCCCCCGCACGCGCATCCGGATGGGGAGATCGTCGAGGTCGCCGAAGTAGATCGGGTAGCCGCGGTCCTCGGGCAGCGAGACCAGCACCGGGCTCTGGTCGACGGGGGCTCGTGGGTCTGTGGTGTGCCCCCCGTGGTCGTTCAGGCGCGCACTGTCCTCCGTTTCTGATCGTCGATCCACCCTCATCCCTCCGCCATTGCCTGCGTTTCGATGATGCGGCGTGCGATGGTGAGCGTGGGCCCGGTAGGCACCAACCGCGAGGCCACCGCTCCCACCTTGTTGGTGAGCCCGCTCACGACGGTCCGCTTCCCCTGGAGGAGCGCGTCGAGCCCGACGGACGCCACCTTCTCGGCGGTCTCGGCGACGCGGAAGAACTTGTCGCTCATGCCCGCCTCGTCGGCGAAGGCAGTGGCGGTGGGCCCAGGGCAGAGACACGTCACCGCCACCCCCGAGTCGCGCACCTCGGCGGCGAGCGCCTCGGAGAAGCTGCGCACGTACGCCTTCGTGGCCGCGTAGACGCTCATCAGCGGGATCGGCTGGTAGGACGCCGTCGACGCCACGTTGAGCACACCGCCGTGACCGCGGGCGGCCATCGCCGGGAGGAACAGGCGCGTCAGCACCGTGAGCGCGGTCATGTTGAGCGTGGCCATGCCCTCGACGCCGGCCGCCGCCTGGTCAGCGAACGGCCCGACGTAGCCGAACCCGGCGTTGTTGATGAGCACGTCGACCTCGTGCCCGGCCTCAGTGACGCGCTCGTACAGCGCCTCGGCCGCCCCGGCCTCGCCGAGGTCGTGCGCGAAGACATGCGCCTCGGCTCCAGCGCGGCGGAACTCGGCGGCGAGGGCCTCCAGCTTGTCCTCGCTGCGGGCGGTGAGGAGCAGCCGGGCCTGCTGGAAGGCGAGTTGGCGGGCCATCGCTTCGCCGATGCCACTCGAAGCACCGGTGACGAGGACGGTCTGGCCGTAGTAGGAATCCATGGCGGGGTCCGTTGGGTCGTGGGTCGTGGGTCGTGGGTCGTGGGTCGTGAATGTGCGCCGCGTTTGCGGGGGCGTCAACGGTGCTGCTCCGATCTCGTTCATTCTTTGGATGACGCGCTTCCTACCATCCCCAGCGCCAGTCCTGGTCGGGCTCCCCGCGCACATCTCCGCTTGCTCGATG
>JBCDFF010000569.1:0-1905 GCA_039178415.1 Bacteroidota bacterium | reverse complement strand
GTGTGAACGTACGAAGGTGTGAACGTAGGCGCTCCCTCGGGCAACGTCCGCACGTCCACACCTTCACACGTCCATACCCGAAGGCCTACGCCTCTTCCAGCTCGCCGCGCTCGGCCATGAGGGCGTCCTGGACGTGGCGCGGCATCGCCTCGTAGTGGCTTGGGCGAGCGACGTGGAGGCCGCGGCCCTGCGTCATCGAGCGCAGCGAGGTCGAGTAGCGGTAGAGCTCCGCCTGCGGCACCTGCGCCTTGATGACCTGGAACGGCCCGTTCGCCTCCATGCCCTGGATGCGGCCACGGCGCGTGTTGAGGTCGCTCATCACGTCGCCGAGGTACTCCTCCGGGATCTTTACTTCGAGGTCCTGGATCGGCTCCAGAATGGCGGGCTGCGCCTCGCGGAAGCCGATGCGGAAGGCCTGCTTGGCCGCCGTCTTGAACGCGTTTTCGTTCGAGTCGACCGAGTGCATGCCGCCGTCGAAGACGACCACGCGGACGTTGCCCACCGGGTAGCCTGCGATCGGCCCCTCCTTGAGCGCGTCGGCGACGCCCTTCTGGATCGCGCCGAAGAAGCGCTGCATGTCGATCACGCCGCCAACGATGGCGTCGACGAAGTGGATCTTCGCGCCCCAGTCCGTCTCCATCATGTGCTCGCCGCGCTGCTTCATGTCGTCGGGCACGTCGAAGGTGTCCGTGAGCGGCTCGACCATGAGCGAGAGGTCGGCGAACTGCCCGGCCCCGCCCGACTGCTTCTTGTGGCGGTACGACGAGCGCGCGCGCCCCTGGACGGTCTCGCGGTAGGACACCTTCGGCTGGTCGTACTCGACGTGCACGCCCGCGCGGTGGTCGAGGCGGTACTGCGCCACCTTGAGGTGCATCTCGCCCTGTCCGGCGAGCGTGATCTGGCTCAGGTGCGGGTCGTGGTCCACGTGCAGCGAAGGGTCCTCCTTGACGAGTTGGTGGAGGCCCTGCGCGAGCTTGTCCTCTTCGCCCGACGTGGACGCCCGGACGGCGACACGGTAGCGCGGCTCGGGAAACTCGATGGGCGCCACGATGGCGTCCGAGCCCTTGAGGTGGAGCGTGTCGTTGGTGGCGGTGTCCTTGAGCTTGACCGTCGCGCCGATGTCACCGGCCACGAGTTGCTTCACGCCGTCGCGGTCCTTGCCGTTGATCGCGTAGAGCGCGCCGAGGCGCTCGGTGCCGCCGTTGTGCGCGTTTTCGAGGTCGAGGCCCTGCTCCAGCGTGCCCTGGTAGACGCGGAAGTAGCTGTACTCGCCCACGTGCGCCTGCGCCTCGGTCTTGTAGACGAACGCGACCGGCTCGCCGCTGGGGTCTGCCACCACGGCCCCGCTGTCCATCTGCGGCGCGGGCATCATCTTCGGGCTGGGCACCACGTTGTCGATGAAGCTCATCAGCCGCGTCACGCCCACGTTCTCCGTGGCGACGGTCAGGAAGATGGGGTAGAGGCTGCGCTCGATCATCGCGGCGCGGAGGCCTTTACGCATCTGGTCCTCCGTCAGCGTGCCGTGCTCGAAGTAGAGGTCCATCAGCCCCTCGTCGTTCTCGGCGATGTTCTCGATGAGCTCGTTGTGCAGTTCGTCGGCGCGGTCGCGGAAAGCGGCGTCGATCTCCTCGAAGTGTGCCTGGCCCTTCTCGTCGAAGCGGATCTGCTTCATCAGGAGCACGTCGATGATGGTGCGGGTGCGCTTGCCGCCGGGCAGTTGGACGGGCGTGGCCGCGCGGCCGTAGCGCTCCTGCTCCTGCGAGAGCGCCGTCTCGAAGTCCGAGCCCTCCTCGTCGAGCTTGTTGAGGACGAACATGGCAGGCGTCTCCGTCATCTCGCAGTAGGTCCACGCGAGTTCGGTGCCGACCTGCACGCCTTCGGTCGCGTCTAGGATGAAGAGCGCGG
>JBCDFF010000568.1:0-1906 GCA_039178415.1 Bacteroidota bacterium | reverse complement strand
GGCCGCCGCGTAGGCGATGTCGCCGCCGATGTCGAGGTCGTGGTAGTAGGTCTGCCCGTCGGTGCCGTTGATCTGGCCGACGAGCGGGGGGTCGGTGGGGTCGTCGGCGAGGTGGTAGATGCGGAGGCCGCCGGGGTCGCGCCCGCCGACGACGTAGAGGTAGTCGCCGTCGACCAAGATGTTGTGCGAGCCGCCAAAATCGCCCGACTGGACCTCAAGCTGGCCGGCGACCTGCGGGTTCGACGGGGTCGAGAGGTCGACGATGAGGATGTCATCGAATTCGTGGGCGAGGTAGGCGTACTGCCGGTAGGTCTTGATGTCCTTCGCGTCGGCTACGCCGACGAACGGTGCCTCGAGGCCGGGAACGAAGCCGACCTCCTGGAGCGACGGCCCGTCGAGGTCGATCACGCTGAGGCCGTCGTAGCGGGCGGTGAGTAGAGCGTACTCGCGGCCCGTCGCCGGATCGACCCAGCCCCAGAGGTCGCCGTAGCTGCCGCGCTCGTCGAGCTGGCCGAGCAGCGTCGTGTTGAGCGCGTCGTTGCCCCGAGCGAGCGCTGCCGCGCCGTCGTCCTGCTGTTTCTGCGTATCGACCTGCAGGGACGCGGGTTGGGCATTCGCCGGAAGAGCCAGCAGGATGAGGGCGAGGAAGGGAAGCATGAAGCGCATGGAACAGGGGGGCTGGGTGGTTGGGGCTGCCAAGCTACGGCGTGGGGGCGCTGGAGGGAAGGAGCGCTTTGGCGCATTCTCCGTGCGCTGGCTGTCCCGGCGCGCCGCATCACCGTGCGCGCCGGGACAGGGGGCTGCGAGAGGCTACCGCGTGAGGACCAGCCGCCCGGTCTGCACCGCCCCGGCCGCCTCCAGATGCCACACGTAGCCGCCGGCCGCGAGGCCGCGTCCGTCGAGGACGGCCTCGTGCACCCCGGCCGCGCGCGGACCCTCAGCGAGGACAGCCACCTCGCGGCCCAGCACGTCATAGACGGCGAGGCGCACGGCGGCCGCTTCGGGGAGCGTGAAGCGCAGCGTCACCGCGTCGCCGAAGGGGTTCGGGAACGCCGCGACGCTCGGCGCGGCCGACGGGGCCTCGCTGCGCACAGCCGGGGCCTCGCCCGACCAGGGCGTCGCGTCCGTCACGGTCCAGGCCTCCGCCGCACCGGCCGGCGCGCCCGCCGCGCCGACGACGAGGGGGAACGTCGAGAGGTCGACGGCGACGCCGGGGAATTGGCCGACGCGCAGCGAGTACGCGTAGGTGCCGGCCGGCGTGTCCGATGAAACCGGCTGCGTGAAGGTGCCGCCGACGGTCTGCCCCGCCGGGAGTGTGCCCGAGGTGATGAGGTCCTGTGCCACGACGGTCCCGTTGCGCTCGGCGACGAAGTAGAGGTCGCCCGTCAGCGGTCCCGCTTGCAGGTTGGCCACCGTGTAGTCGAAGCTCACCGCGCCGCCGGGCGCGATGGCGAGCGGTGTCGTCGCCCGCGCCGAGAGGCGAGCCGCGCCGACATCGGCCCGGATCACGAACAGCCCGCCGCTGAGGTCGGAGACGATCACGCGCCCGCTCGGGAGGTAGGGATAGGCCGTCCATGCGCCGTCGAACCCGAAGCCCGGACCAGGCCGGGTATCGTAGAACGCGACCTGCTCCGGGCTGGCCGGAGTGCTCACGTCGAAGACCTGCAGACCCTCGGTGTAGTGCGCCACGTAGAGGAGGTCCCCCTCGACGTAGCAGTTATGCACGACGGCCTGGTCGTCCACGATCAACTCCGCGATCAACTCGGGGTCGCTGAGATCGCTCACGTCGAAGGCCCGCGTCCACGGCCCCGACCCGATCTCGTCCCCGACGAAGATCGTCTCCCCGTCCGGCGTGGCGCACACGTTGTGCGCCCCCTGGTAGGTCGCCGGGTAGATGATCGTCTCG
>JBCDFF010000567.1:0-1916 GCA_039178415.1 Bacteroidota bacterium | reverse complement strand
GCGGGGGGACCGAGGCCATGGGTCGGGGCGGTAAGCCAAAGGGAGGAGTAGTACCAACTCCGCTTGCGGAATCGGGGGTTGGCGGTGTGGACGTAGGAACGCGTGGACAGGAGGCAACACCTTCACACGTTCACACCCGCACACGACCGAAAGCCGGCCCTGAAGGCCAGAGCCAACCTCGGCGATCATTCCGAATTTGGTAGGAGCCGCAAAGTAGGCGTCCGCCCAGACATGCCCAACGCCTCACTGGAACTGCCGCCGGTGGGCCCCCTCCGTGCGCAGCGTCGCCACGAGCGCGAAGACCGCCGCCCCGAGCAGGTCGAGCGCGATCCAGCCGAGCGCCATCGCCCACGTCGTGTCGGGGTCGAGCCAGACCGCGAGGGCGAGGAGCAGGCCGAGCGGGAACGCCCATCGCGCGCTGAGCCCGAACCGCACCCACACCCACGCCGACGGCGGCTGCAACCACAGGTCGAACGGCGCCGGGGCGATGCCGCGTCCCACCACGCGCAGCAGCGCCGCGTTCTTGAGCACCACGAACGCCCCGAGCGCCACGGTGAGCGTCTGCGCGGGCGCGTCGATCATGAAGAGGACGGCGAGGAGCGCGAGCGCGAGAAAGACAAAGCGCCCGAGCGGCAGCGTCCGGTCGAGTTGCGTGAGCGTGGCCCACGTCGTCGGGCGTAGCGCTGCCGGCATCCAGTAGACGGCGTCGTACGGCGCTGCCGCACGGCCTTCCGCGAGCACCACGTCGGGTTCGGCGAACGCCTCGGCGTAGAAGGCATGCGTGTGGTAGAACGCCGCGTCGAACGTCGCCCGCAGCCGGAGCAGCCGGATCGTGGCGACGGCGAGGAGTACAAGGCCCGGCGTCCACGTCCACAGACCAAGGCCGCGCCCGTCGAGTGCTGTCGCCATGATCACCGCGGCGGAGCCGACGAGGAAGACGCGGCCCGTGGCGAAGAGGCCGGGCACGACGCCATTGGGCACCTGAAACGTATAGGCGGGCGCGGCTGCCCGGAAGTTGCGGTACCAGTCGCCAGCTTGTCCTTCGCCCCACGCCTGCGAGCGCGCGCCGAGGTCGGCGTAGCGCCCGAGCGCATACAGCCCGAGGCCCAGCCCAAACAGCACCGCCTCCGCTACCCGCACCGCAACGAGGCTCCCCGGTGCGGTGCCGAGCGCCCCGAGCGGCAGCACCGCCAGCGGTAGGGCGATGGCGGCCACGATCGCACCCCACCGACGTACCACGCGCTTCAGTAGCGCCGACGGTGACGGGTTAGCGAGGTGCAGCGCCTCCGTCTCCGGATCAGGGAAGAGCACGTGCGGCACGGCAATCGCGAAAACGCCCGACACGAGCAAGCCGACGTAGCGCAGCGCGTACGACCGGCCAGCGAGGTCTGCCCCCTCCACGGCGAGCGCCGCCACGTAGGCGAGCACGGCCACCACGCCGAGGTAGGCCAGCATCGACCAGCGGGCCGAGGGCGTTGCAGGAATGGGGTAGGCCATGGCAGAGCGTGCGAGCGAAGAAGGCACGAAACGTACGCGCGACGAGGCAATGCGTTACCTCGTTCGCTTCATCTCTTCACGCGAGCTACCGCAGCGTGCCGATGTACTGCGTGCCGCCGGGGAAGCCTGCGCGCGCGTCGCGGGGGAGCCGGTCCGCGAGGCCTTCCGGGTAGAGCCGGAGGTGCGGTAGGTCGTCGAGCGGGATGAACCGCGCTTCCTGGAGCAGCTGCACACCGTCGGCGAGGAGCTCAGGGTCGGTGCCCGTGCGGAGGCGCTGCTCGAGGCTCGCGTAGTCGCCGTCGGCGGGGTAGACGCGGAAGTAGAACGACACCGCGTGCAGCGGGGGGCGGACGAAGTCGAGCACGTAGGCGGGCTCGCCCACGCGCACCGAGAGGCCCGCTTCCTCCTCGAACTCGCGG
>JBCDFF010000566.1:0-1919 GCA_039178415.1 Bacteroidota bacterium | reverse complement strand
CGCCGACATGATCGAGGGCGTGACGATGGACGCCGAGAGCCTCCGCGACGCGGGCTCGATGATGGGCACCGGTGGCATGCTCGTCATGGACGAGGACACCGACATGGTGCGCTTCCTCCGCCGCATCACCCATTTCTACCACCACGAATCCTGCGGCCAGTGCACGCCCTGCCGCGAGGGCACCGGCTGGCTCGAGAAGCTCGTCACCCGCATCGACGAGGGCGAGGGCAACCTCCGCGACCTCGACCTGCTCATCGAGCTGTGTGGCCAGATGGAAGGCCGCACCGTCTGCGCGCTCGCCGACGCCGCCGCGTGGCCCGTGCGCCACACCATCACCCGCTTCCGCGACGAGTTCGAGGCCAAGTGTCGCCCCGCCGTCTTCGCTGGGGCCGACCTCGGCGGCGACGGTCACACCGGCGATGGCGCGACTGTTGCGGTCGAACCCGCGTAGAGGCGAACCCGCCTGGAGGGGGTGTGCGCGTGTGAAGGTTTGAGCGTGTGAACGTGGGCTGCGCAACGCCGCCACGGGCACAGCATACCACCGGCATGCGTCCATACCTTCACCCGTCCAAACGTCCACACTTTGCCATGAAGCACCTCTTCCTGATCGCGCTCGTCCTTGCGCTCTCGGGCTGCCTGTCCGACAACGAGGCAGCGCCCGATGCGGCAGCCACCGCCGAACCGCCTGCGGCCACGCCGGAGTTCGTCACGTACGGGACCATCGCTGACACCGATGACGCGCAGGTGCTCCTCGCGGCCAACGAGGTCATCGCCAACCCGCTGGACTACGCCGACACCACCGTGCGCGTTGAGGGCACCGTGTCCCAGGTCTGCCAGAAGAAAGGCTGCTGGGTCTCGTTCCAGGGCGAGGCGGCAGGCACCAACCTCCGCATCATGGTCCCGCGCGACGAAGCCGGCGAGTACGTCTACACGTTCCCGATGGACCTCGGCCCCGTCCGTATGATCGCCGAGGGCGTCGTCTCCGTGACGGAGATGGACCCGGAGACGGTCGCGCACTACGAGTCCGAAGGGGCCGCCGTGCCGCCTGCCGGTGAGGACGGCATCGTCCGCCAGGTCATGCTCGTCGCCACTGGCGCGCTGGTCGAGGCCGCCGATCCGCCCGAGGGCTTCGTCGTCCCTGAGGTCACCAACCCCGACGAAGCGTAGGAGACGCTGGGCTGACGGCACGCCGCGGTCGGCCCTGTGTAGGTAGCCCTACGCCGCGCACACACTGAACGCCCATCGCTGAACGCCGCTAGCTCCATCACTATGCCTACGGTCACGATCGACGGCCAGGACTTCGAGTTCGAGAAGGGCACCAAGGCCCTCCAGTTCCTGCTCGACGAAGGCGTCGAGATCCCGCACTTCTGCTACCACCCGGCGCTCTCGATCCCGGCCAACTGCCGCCAGTGCCTCGTCCGCGCGGGCACGCCGATGTTCGACCGCGCCACCCGCGAGCCGGTCCTCGATGAGAACGGCGTGCAGAAGATCAACTTCTTCCCGAAGCTGATGCCGTCGTGCTCGCTCGACCTGTCGGACGGGATGGTCATCGAGACGCAGTATGCCAACCCCAACGTGGAGGACGCGCACGAGGACAACCTCGAACTGCTCCTCATCAACCACCCGCTCGACTGCCCGATCTGCGACCAGGCGGGCCAGTGTCCGCTCCAGATCCAGGCCTACAAGTATGGCCCCGAGGGCAGCCGCTTCGAGTTCGAGAAGGTCCACAAGCCCAAGCGCATCGACCTCGGGCCGCACGTGATCCTCGACGCCGAGCGCTGCATCAACTGCACGCGCTGCACGCGCTTCACCGAGGAGGTCAGCGGGTCCTACCAGCTCTCGATCGTCAACCGCGGCGACAAGAACTACCCGCTGCCCCCGCCCGGCGAGCCGTTCGACGACCCCTACTCGATGAACGT
>JBCDFF010000565.1:0-1924 GCA_039178415.1 Bacteroidota bacterium | reverse complement strand
GCGTCGAGAACAGAAGCGAACGCGTTCGCCACGTCGTCAACGTCGGAGGGGAGGTACGCCACGGCGTTGAGGCCGGGCGCGAGAGCCATCGCCTCCATCGCCATCGGGGCGCCGTCCATCGTGAGGCGAGCCGGTGCGCTGAGCTTCACCCAGATCGCCTCGCCCTCAACCATGCGCTCCAGCGCGTTGGATTCGGCCGCCGAGGCATAGGTAACCCACGTGCCGTCACGGTAGGCGCGCACAGCTTCAACCTGGTCCCAGACCGAGGCCAAGGCCGCCTCGATGCGCATGTCGTCCAGGGCAACGTTCCAAGAAACGAGGTTCCACCCGCCGGCGAGCGGCATCACGTTCGAGCCCTCAACGGCGATCTGCACCGGGACGCGTACTTCTGGCTGAGCCGGGTCGTTGGTGCGAAGGACGAGCGTCCGGGTGTAGACCCCACGCTCCGCGCTCGTGGCGTCCACGCGGACGTTGACGGTGGAGCTGGCGCCTGGCGGGATGATCCCGCTGGTCGGGTCTGCGGTGACGACGAGGCCGCTCGCGTCGAGGCTGAGCGCGCGCAGGAGGGGGACGGAGGGCGAACCAATGTCGAAGTAGTCCGGGAAGGGACGCCAGTCACCGGATACGCCCGAACGGCTGAGGAAGCCGCGCCCGTCTGCCTCGCTGATACCCATGTCGTCGATGCCAATTGGGAAGGCGACGCCGTCGTAGCGGACGACCACGAACACCTCGTCCCCGGCGTTCAAGTCGAGGCTGCCCTCCATCGTCACCGTGACGAAGTCGGCCACGGGCTCGTTGATGACGGTCCGCACGGCGGCACGGAGCGCGCCTCCTGAGGGGTCCGTGGCATCGGCGACATCGTAGACCTCGACGGTCAGCGTGAGCGGCGAGAACGACGAGTCCGGCTCCGGGGCGTCCGGGTCGTGCTCGATGCTAAACGTCGACGCGAAGAGGCGTACGGCATTGAACGTGAACGGGCGCTCGGCGGTAAACCGCTGTGCAACGGAGAGCGGCTCCGCGGCGTCGCCCGTACCGAGCAGTGCGTCGGGGAAGCTGTCGCCCGTGTCGTAGAAGATGGAATCTTGCACGAGCCCGGCGGCCGAGCCGTCCGGGTTTTCGAGCGCGGCGCTGTAGAGGAGCCGGCCGCCGCCGCCGTTCGAGATCGTGAGTGGCAGGGTCGTGGAGTCGCCCGGTGCAAGCGAGATGGCGAGGTCGCGTGGCGTCACCTCCACGGACGGAGCTGAGACAGCGCTGGCACTCACATCGACGGTCACGTCGCCCGCGTCCGTTGCGATGACGATGGAGCCGTCGTACCGGCCAGGGCGCTCCGGCACGAAGGTCACGGCGAACGCTGTCTCGTTGCGCGGCTCGATCACGTCGCCGATGTCAAGCCCGCGCAGGAAGAGTGCGGGGTCGAAGCTGGAGATGCCGGTCACCGTGATCGACGCAGTCCCCTCGTTGACGAGGAAGATCGTGCGTCCCGAGATCGTGCCGACCAGCACGTCGTCGAAGCTCACCGACGAAGGGGCGAGCGTAGCGCTCCCAGCGCCGTCGACGGTGAGGGAGACGGGGACGGTGAGCACCTCGCCCCAGACCGAGTCGAAGACTTGGACTACCTTACGGTAGGAACCTGCGTTAAGCCGCGCCGCGTCGATCGTGAGCGCCACGTCGAAGGAAGCACCTGGCGGGATCTCGCCGGACCCAGGCGACGCTGAGAGCCAGCCGCTTCTGGTGCTCGATCCATTGAGGGCACGGATCACGAACGGGCTGGCGAGCTCGCCCGTGAGTGCCTCCACGAAGGTCCACGAACCTGGTTCGCCCGTGCGGCTGTAGAGGCTGCGGCCCGGCGCGTCGTTCGTACCGCTCAGGTCGACGCCGATGGGAAACGGCGTGCCCACCAGCGACACGACGAGGAAGAAGCTCT
>JBCDFF010000564.1:0-1931 GCA_039178415.1 Bacteroidota bacterium | reverse complement strand
CGCGCGCGTACCCAACCTCCAGCTTCCCGAACGAACTCTGCCGCACCGCCTTGCCCGCCGATGCCGAGCGCCCCGATCCATGCGCGATCATCTTGCGCGGCTACGCTGGCACCGAGGCTCTCGAACCGCTCGGCGTCCGGGTTGGTGAGCTTCTGGTCCTCGCGCCACGTGGTGCCGTCGAAGCGGAAGACGTAGACGGCCCCAGTGTTGAAGCCGCCTGGTCCGTCCACATCATCGGCTCCAACGAGCAGCTCGTCCGGGCCGTTGAAGGCGATGCTGGTGCCCAGCCCGTCCGCTTCGGCAGCGTCAGAGGCGGTGAGCTTGGCTGCGCGCGTCCAGGTCCCGCCCGGCGCGCGGCCGTAGATGAAGACCGCCCCGCCGTCACGGGCTCCGTCGAGGTCCACCGCGTTGGACGCCACGGCGAGGCGGTCGCCCGCCAGCGCAACCTGCCGTCCGAAAAAGTCGGCGGTCCGTCCATCAGGATCGGTGAGGCGCGCGGCTCGCGTCCAGGCCCCACCTTGGCGCTCGAAGACGTAAACCGACCCTTCGTTGAAGTCGCCTTCGCCGGGGGCCCCGACCGCAATCCGGTCGCCGTCGAGAGCGACCGCGTCGCCGAATGCATCGTTGAACTCCTCGTCGTCGTTCTCCGGGTCGTCCACGAGTACCGCGCTGACCGACCAGACGCCTGCGGTGCGTTCGTAGACAAACGCCTCGGTGGTACCTCCGGAGGCACCCACGACGAGGCGGTCGCCATCGAGCGCCACGGCCCGCCCGAAACGCTCGGCGCGTTGCTCGGCGGTGGCTATGTCTACTGCGCGGAGGCGCTGGCCCTCCGTCCACGCGCTCGTGGCTTCAGCACCGCGGTCGAAGAGGTAGACGGTCGCGTTGTCAGAACCGACCGCGAGCGTCGTGCCGTCCAGTGCGAGCGCTGTGCCGAAGGCGTCGTTGCGGTCGCCATTGGGGAGGGTAAGCTTCTGCTCCGTCGTCTCGATCTGGCCGTGAGCTGGGACCGCACCCAGTGCCAAGCCGAGTGCGACGACGGCAAGCAGGGAGAGGAATCGCATGGCCTAGTAGTCGAACGACAACTCGAAGCGGACGTCCACGGACTGGCCCTCAGCCACCGCCAGAGGCGTGTCTAGGCTCCGCAACGTGAAGATGCTCTTATTGAGACCTGAGGCGGTGCTGCGGGTCTCGATCGTGCATGGCTCCTGGACGCCATAGAGGCAGGTGGCTACCCGAGAAGAGACGAGGTTGATCTCCGAGTCCCGATCCGCCGTGATCGTGCCCGTGAAGCGCGCGAGGACGATGGGGCTCCCGTCAGACTCATCCAGCTTGGTGACCGTGAGCGGGAACGTCTCTGGGGTCCCGAAGAACGGGTCCTCCGGCTCGATCAGGAAGCAGCCGACCGGAGCCCCGGAGGCATCCGTGCAGGGCTCCTCCACGCCAGGCGCGTTCGTTCGTACCTCAAGGTAGAGGCCAGCGATCCGGTTGAGCTTCGTGAACAGGTTGATGAGTAGGTTGGCCCCGTTGCGCGTCAGGTCGTTCGTGAACTGCACCGACTCGTCGAGGCTGCCGTCCGCGTTGTAGACGCTGAGCGACCAGGTGCCGCGGACATGGATGCCCGCATCCTGAGCGAAGGTGGGGCCTGCGAAAAGGAGCGCGGCGAGGAGGAGGGTGAAGGCTTTCATGGGGAACGAAGGGGGCAGTGGGGGCGGACAAAGGGTAGCCTGACAAAGAGCACTACGCGAAACCTACGCCGCGTGGATCACGGATGCGTGCACAGCCCCCTACCCGCACAGAAAGGTCCGTTGGTCGTTGCGATTCCCCGAGGCTGAAGGAGTGCCGCGTCGCGCTCTATGTCCGACGCGAAGGGGGCAGGCCCTTCAGGGAGGCCTGAGACCGTACACCCAGGGCGTCACTCGTAGCGCAGG
>JBCDFF010000563.1:0-1944 GCA_039178415.1 Bacteroidota bacterium | reverse complement strand
GGAGGGAAAGGGCGGTGCGGGGCTGGGCGCGGTGTACCCGAACCCGGCGGGCGGTGCCGTGACGGTGCCGGTGACGCTGCGCGAAGCGGCCGAGGTGACGGTGATGGTGTACGACGTGCTAGGGCGGGCCGTGGCGACGGTGGCGCGCGGGCGGGTAGAGGCGGGACGGCATGCCTTCGGGCTGGACACGGGCACGTTGGCCCCGGGCGTCTACGTGGTGCGCCTTGACGCGGCCGACGGCCAGACCGCGACGCAGCGCTTCACGGTGGTGCGATGAAGAGGCCGACGACTATGCTCAACGCTGCAGGTCTGTTGCTCGCCGCCGCGCTGGGGGGACTGTGGTCCCCGCCCGGCGCGGCGGCGCAGTCTGTAGCAGCCCCTGCGCCCGCGCGCTGGGACTCGCTCGGCGGCGACCCCGACCGGTTCGGGATGGATGGGCTCGCCGTCCGGCCTGCGCTCTACGGAGACACCCTCTTTGCATCTACAAACGGCGAGTTGTACCGACTGCTTCCCGACGAGGCTACCTTTGGGCCGCAGATCAATGAGGGTTTCAACCCGCGTCCTGAACGCTCCCTCGCCATCACCGACGAGGGGCACTTCATCTCAACCGGCTCGTCGAGGGTGACCTACTCCATCGACGGTGGCGTCACCTGGCTGCGCGTGAACGACATGGGGGCAGTAGGCCAAGTCTACCAGACCCGCTACCCCGCAAATCAAGGCCTAGCGCTCGCGGCTGGGCGGGCCGGAGCCGTCTGGGTCTCCGAGGACGGCACCGCCTGGGACACCCTCTTCAACTTCGGCTCCACCGGCTTCCGCACCGTCGAGCTCGTCTACGACCTCCTCGGCGGCGACGACCAGGCGGCGCCGTGGGCCGGGCGCCTGCTCGCAGGCTTCATCGGCGTGGTGCGCTACTCCGACGATGGTGGGACCACCTGGCGCGACGCCGAGGGCTTCCCGTTCCTCATGCCAAGGTCAGTAGCGGAGGGGCCAGACGGGACGGTGTATCTGACGGCAGACCGCTACATGTTCCGGAGCCGGGACGGTGGGGCGTCGTGGGAGGAGGTCCACGAGTTCAGCCTTGCGGAGTGGATGGTAGATCAGCACTTCGGCGGACATATCGCCGTGGCGCGGGACGGGACGGTGTGGATCGGGATGCGCGGTCGCCGAGATGGGGTGCGTTGGGGTACGTTCGCCTACAGCGTGGACGAGGGCGCGACGTGGACGGAAGCGGCGGAGGGCTACGGCAGCTACCGAGTCAACGCCGTGCTGATCGACGGGCGGGGTCGGCTGGTGGCGGCGACCGAAGGCGGGGTGTGGCGCACGGCGGCAGGGGTGAGCGTGGCGGTGGAGGAGAGCGTGCCGGAGGGAAAGGGCGGTGCGGGGCTGGGCGCGGTGTACCCGAACCCGGCGGGCGGTGCCGTGACGGTGCCGGTGACGCTGGCGGAGAGTACCGAGGTGACCGTGGTGGTGTACGACGTGCTCGGGCGGGCCGTGGCGACACTCGCCGAGGGCACCCGCGCCTTAGGCCGTCACGCGCTCACACTCGATACGGCGGGGCTGGCCCCAGGCGTCTACGTGGTGCGCGTCGAGGGCCTCGAAGGCGCAGGAGACAGCGTGTCGCGCACGTTCACGGTGGCACGGTGAGCGCGCGCAGCTAGCCTGCGGGAGTCAGGCCGCGAGCAGTAGGCTGAGGCCGAGCAGGAGACCGCTGGCCGAGGCGAGCGTGAGCAAGCGGACGACGGAGTCTTCGCGGCCGGGGAAGCGGCGCTGGATCTGGCGGACGACGTGAAGCATGGCAGGGATGTTGGGGCTCGTGCCGCGCGCTACGGGCACGGAGCCCCCGGGTTACGCCGCCTGCATCACGCAGTCACGGGCGCGTGCTCGGCCAGGAGCGCGGCGAGGTCGCGGTCCACGAGCTGCCACGCGGCCGTCTCGGTCGTCCAG
>JBCDFF010000562.1:0-1948 GCA_039178415.1 Bacteroidota bacterium | reverse complement strand
CTTGTCGTCGCCGCGCAGCGCGAGCACGTTGCGGATGCCGAGGTAGTGCAGCTCGATGAGCGCGTCCTCGGTCTCCTCGCGGGTGAAGCCCTGGCAGAGCAGGTGCGGCACGGCGGGGATGCCGAAGCGGTGCTGGATGGCGGCGCACAGCCCGAGCGTGCCGGGGCGCTTGCGCTTGACGTGCTTGCGCACGGTGCCGTCGGCCATCTCCTCGTAGTAGATCTCGGCGGCGTGGCTCGTCACGTCGATGAACGGCGGCTCGTGCGGGACGAGCTGTTCCACGATGCCGAACACGCTCTCGATGTCGGTCCCGCGTTTGGGCGGGATGATTTCGTAGGAGATGGGCGGCGTCTCGGCGTTGAGAATCTGGTCACTGACTTTCACGAATCGTAGCGCTGAGGAGAAGGGAAGGAAGGGGAATGATGATACACGGGTAGAGCCGGGGAGATCGGAAAGGTCCAGCAAAATTGGAGCCTTCTACATAACGTCCACGGCGCTCCGCCCGAAGACTCTGCCCTCAGACGAAGCGCCGTGATGTCAGAACCGTTCTGCGTCTCTACGGCATCGCGAAGACGCCGCGAGCGTCGGCGTTCTCGGGCATGTACCACTCGGGGTAGTCGCGGCCCTCGGACTGCGCCCACGGCGCGAAGAGCGGGTAGGCGTCGGTGATCGCCTCGGCTTCGAGCGGATGCTGGAAGCCCTCGGCGAGATGGAGCGCCCACGGCAGGCCGTCGGCGGTGCGGTAGTTGTTGTCTACGTCGTCGATGGTGGCGAAGAAGCCGGGCATGGCGAGCGCGGTCGGCGGCTGGCCGGGGAGGTGCACCTCCTGCCCGCGCAGGTTGCGGCGGAAGAGGAACGGGTTAAACGGCGCCTGCCCGAGCACGGAGCCGTTGCGCGGCGCGGCGAAGCGCAGCGTCTGCACGAGCGTCTCGCCCGTGAGCACCGTCGATCCCGCCTCCGTGTTGACGAAGCCCGTCGCGCCGGGCACGACGTCCTTGGCGTTGTCGAAGGCGATCAGCACTGCCTCGGTGTGCCCGGCTTCGAGGCCATTCGCTTCCCGCGTGATGCTCGCGGCGATGGTGCCTGCGTCGTGCGCGCCGTAGTCCACCGAGGCGATATCCGCCGCGTCGAACGGGAAGGCGAAGCCGAGGCCGTTGACGTAGCCCGCCCCGACAGCGACAACCTGCGTCTGGATCGTCAGGTCGACGACCTGGCTCGCGGCGTTGGTCACTTCGATGGCGCGGTAGCCGACGACGAGGTCGTTGAAGTCGTAGTCGCCCACGCCGGGCCAGAGGTCCTCGAAGGCGAGGCTGCCCCACTGCGACGCCGAGGGAAAGAAGCGCTGGAACGCGCGGTCAGGGTCGCTCGGGAAGTCATCGAGCGCATCGGGGACGTTGTCGCGGTCGGCGTCCGCGTTGAAGTCGAGGTCGCTCGCGCAAGGCTGGTAGGACAGGTCGTTGATCCGAACGCCGAGCTCGCCGAGGAGTGTGGCGTCGCCCGTGGTGCGGTCGATGCGGTAGAAGTCGCCGGCGTCGTTGGCGGCGAAGAGCATGCCGTCGGAACCGCTGGTGAGGCTCGTGACGGAGAACGGCAGGGCGGTGGTGATCGTCGTCGCCACGGCTTGGTTGCCCACCACATCGACGCGGATGAGCTTGCGGCTGCCGCTCATGTAGAGCGTGCCGTCCGGCGTGAAGGCGAAGTCGCCGCCGTTGAAGCTCGTCCCGCCCGTGACGGGGATCGTCGCGACGACCTGCGCTGTGGCCGGATCGATGCGGCGAATCTGACGCCGGTTGCCGGTGTAGAGGTAGCCGTCGCGCGGGTTGTAGGCGAGGCGCGGCTCCATGTTTTGCCCCAACGAGCCGAGCGCGACGAAGCTCGCCTGGTCGAAGTCGTAGTAGCCCATGCGCGCCGAGCGGTTGCTCTCGATGAAGTAAAGGCGTCCACGAAT
>JBCDFF010000561.1:0-1952 GCA_039178415.1 Bacteroidota bacterium | reverse complement strand
TGCACCTGCGGACGATCCCGCGCCCGCAGCCGAACCCGCAGCCGGTCCCGCTGTGAGCGATGCCGCCCCGCCCATGCGCTCGGCGTCGGTCGAGATCACTCCGCTCGCCGAGTCCGGGGTCTCGGGCACGATCCTGTTCACGGAGGGGGACGAGGGCGTCACCGTCGCCTACCAGATCAGCGGGCTCACGCCTGGCCTGCACGGCTTCCACGTCCACGCCAACGGCGACTGCGGCCCCGGCGAGGACGGTACGCCGGGTGGCGCGGCCGGGGGGCACTTCAACCCAGGCGGGCATGACCACGGCGCGCCGTCCAACGAGGCCGACGCCCGGCACAAAGGCGACCTCGGCAACATCGAGGCGGACCCCGACGGCCTAGCAGAGGGTGCCTTCGCCGACACCGTGCTGCGCCTCGACGGCGAGACGAGCATCGTCGGCAAGGCCTTCATCGTACACGCGGGCGAAGACGACCTGTCGAGCCAGCCGTCGGGGGCGGCAGGTGCCCGCGTCGGGTGTGGGATCATCGCCCTCGACGCAGCGGCCATGTAGGGCCGCGTGGCATCGGAAGGAACCCATGCACCACGCTCACTGGATCAACGGCCTGACGCTGCTCGCACTGATGGGCTGCCAACCGTCGTTGTCGGAGTCCGACCTCGCGGCGAACGCAGAGCCGCAGGCGGTCGCCTACGACGAGGCCTGCGCCTATGCCTACGACGGTCAACTCGTGACCGTGGAGGGCGTCTTGCACCTACAACCTAGGCTACTCTACTGCTCCGCCGGAGGGACGGCCCCAAGCGGCCGGGCGTGCCAGATCAAGCTGCTCCCGGATGCAGACGCGCCCACGGGCGACGTGGAGACCGAGCGGCGCTATTTCACCGCGTTCATCGAAGACGGACGGGGCCCCAGCCAACTCAACGCACGCCGCTACGGCTCAGGCTACCAACCCGCCACGGTCCTCGATGCTGACAGCGTGGCGATACGCTCCACCGACCGCGTGCGCGTCACAGGCCTGCTGCGCGTCCGCGACCTCTTCGCGCGCGACCTGGACGATGACGGCAACCCAATCGGGTGCTCGATTCTGGGGGTCCAGCGCGTCGAACGGGTGAACGACGGCCCGGACTTGCCTGAAGGGGACGGCTGAGCATGCAGGGGCGCACACGAGGACGCGGGGCTGGGCCGTTGTCGAAGCGCCGGTCACCCCATCGCCTCGTGCTCGCTCGCTGCTTCCTCATCCTGTTCGCCTTGATCGCAGCGCCAGGGGCAGCGAGCCAGACCGTGCGGGGGATCGTTGTCGGCGAGGCCGACCAGCCGCTGGCCGGGGCCTCGGTGACGCTCGCAGGTGACGCGCAGGTCGGCACGACGACCAACGGGGAGGGGCGCTTCCGGCTGCGGCTACCGCGCCTGCCCGCCACCATTGAGGTGCGGTTCCTCGGCTACGAGCCGCTCCGCCTGACGATCGGCGCAGGCGACGCCCTGGAGCGTACCCTCCGGCTCCGCCCCCGCGTGTTCGAACTCGACGGCCTCGATGTAGCGGGCGAGAACCGCGCAGTGACGCTCATGCGCGAGGTCGTGCGGCGCAAGCAGGCGCGGCGGGCGCAGCTGGACCCGTACACCGCCGAGCACTACACCCGCGTCACGCTGCGCAGGCGCGGCGAGGTGATCCGGGTCACGGAAACGCTGAGCGACGTCTACGTGCGGCCCACGCCGGGCAAGCAGGGAAGCCGCCGCGAGATCGTGCTGGCCCGGCATCGCCGCCCGGGAGGTCGCGCGTTCCGCTACGCCGAGGTGGTCCCCGTCCCCGACTTCTACCTCGACGACGAGGTGGTCGTGGATGGCTTCCGCTTCATCGGGCCGACGCATCCCGATGCCCTCTCGGTCTACACGTTCCGGGTCGGCGACCGCATCGAGGAAGACGGCCGCGTGCTCTGGGAGGTATCGGTACGGCCTCGCTCGC
>JBCDFF010000560.1:0-1975 GCA_039178415.1 Bacteroidota bacterium | reverse complement strand
GGCACGCGGCCCGTGAGGTCGGCGAGCGCCCACGTCTGCGAGGCCACGATCTCGTCCGCGTCGAGCGTGGTGACGGCAGCGGGCGCGTCGAGGAGCGTAGCGTCGGTGCGCTGCGTGGAGACGACGAGCTCACCGAGCGCCTCGGTGCGGGGCACCAGCTCCACCACAAGCGCCGCCGCCGTGGGCGCAGTCACGATGGCGAGGCGCGGGGCATACCCGATCCGGGTGAACTCCAGCGTGTAGGTCCCCGGCATGAGGGTGAGTAAAAACGTCCCATCCTCGCCGGTGAACGCCCGCGGCGACGCGTTCAGCACGGCGATGTTGACCCCTGCCAGCGCGGTACCGTCCGTGTCGAGGACGGTACCGCGCAGCGCAGAGGTCTCGGCCTGGGCTTGCAGTGCCGGAGTGCTCAGCATGGCAACGAGCAGGATGCGCAGAAGCCTGACGGCGTGGTGGTACATCGCGGGGCGGCGGGATCAAGGCAGGCCGCCCCGCGCTCTGGTGCGTCAGAAGGCATACTGCGCACCGAGCGTGAGCGTCCAGTCAGTTTCGAGTTGGGGGCCGTCGAGCGATTGGTAGACCGGGAGCTCGAATTCGGCCGCGAGGCGGAGGTCGTGGAGCGGCCCGCTCGGGACGAGCACGTTCGCGCCGAGGCCCAGATCAAAGCGCGTGCCAGCGCGGAGGTCGGCGAAGACGGTGGGCACCATGCGGTTCATCACGCCCATGGCGTAGGCGGGGTTGGCTCCCGAAACATCGCCCCAGGTGGAGGCCGCGAGGCGGAGCGAGCCGCCGAGCCAGTCGGTCGCGTTGACGCCGCCCCACGCGGTCACGTCGAGGGCGTTGCCGAAGCGGTAGTCGCTGCCGTTCTCGCCGAGGCGGATCGTGCCCATCGCCTGCGCACCCCACGAGAGGCGGTCGGTCTGGCCAAGGTAGGTAAGCCCCGGCTGGAGGTCGAACGTCCCCGAGCCGGTCTGCATCGGGTAGGGCAGCGTCGTCTCGTTGGGCGCGCTTGCGGGCGTCACGTCCTGCTCCTCAACGGAGCCGGTCGGCAGGCGCACGCCGAGGTTGGCGTGGAGGCGCTGCCGCTCAGGCTGGGCGAGCACCACGAGCGCCGCGAGGCCGATGTCGCCGAGGCCACCCGCCTCGGTGGTGAATGTCCCGCCCATGCGCGTCAGGTGGTCCATCGACATGGTGACGAGCGGCACCATCGCCATGAGCGTGAGGCGGTCCGTCGGGGCGTACATCAGGCCGAGCATATGCATCTGCATCGGCATCTCGGTGGGCGCGATCACGAAGTTGGCCGCGTTCGGGTCGACAACCTCGCCGTCGGAGAGCGACTCGGTGCCGTCGCGGTTGCCGGCCATGGCCATCGCCATGAAGCGGTAGGACACCATGAACTCGCCGGCCGCGTGCGTGTGGTCGCCCATCACGCCGATGGGGGCGTGGCCGTCGGGGCGATGGGAGGTCCAGGGGGTTTGAGCAGAGAGGGGAAGGGCGACGGCGCACAGGAGCACGCCGCACAGCATCGTGCGAAGCATAGGAAGAGGGTTCCGGCACCGGCGCGGGCCCGCAGGGTGTCCTGCGGCGCGTGGTGCAGCGCGGTAGGGAGCGCTCCAGCCCAGTGCCAGAGCGCAGCGATGCCAACTCCGCCTACGGAGTTGGGGCATGAATGCCTAGACGGTTGAACGTGTGGACGAGCCCAGAACCTTTCAGTCGTTCACACATCCAGACGTTCAGACACAATCCTAGGCGCTACCGCGGGGGGGGACGAACACCTCGTTCCGTACGCCCGGGGCCCAGCCGAGCAGCGCCGTGCCACCATAGCGGGCCTCGGTGCCATCGCCGGGCGCGTCCAGCGCGATGCCTTCAGCGACCTGAAGCTGGAAGGTGAGCGCGAGTTCGAGGACGGCCTTGTTGTGCTCGCGCTCGCGGTCCTGACGCTCCTTGAGCTGCTGCGTGAGGTAGCACACGCCGT
>JBCDFF010000559.1:0-1995 GCA_039178415.1 Bacteroidota bacterium | reverse complement strand
GCGCGACGGCCGCACGGCGAGGCCTCACGCGACGCAGGCTTGGCCGGCTTCATCGCCATCATGCGCAACGTGCGGGCGTTGCGTGCCGAGGCCGACCACACCCTGTGGCGGTGTCCCACCCCGGATGCTACCACAAGCGCAGCAGGTGCACGCTCACGAGCGGCGTCCCGAAGTAGCGCTTCGACGGGTCTTGGACGTTAGGATTTAGTTCTAGGAGATCCACGGGTGCGAAGAAGTAGGCGGCGTGGTAGCCGAGGCGGAGCCCCTGCGTCGTGCGTCGGCTCCGCCCGAAGTAGGCCCCGATGGAGAGTGTGCCGCCGAGCCCGAGCCGGAAGCGCCCGTTGCCGAAGCCGCCGAACGCGCCTTCCAGCGCCTCGCCCTCGTCGCGGGCCCCGTTGCCGTTGAGGTCCTCGAAGTAGGGCCACTGGTAGCCGACCGTCGGCCCGGCTGCGACTTGGAAGAACGGGCGGAAGTTGTCCTCGATGGTGTCGCGGAAGAGCCGCTGCTCGATGCCCGCATGCAGCGGCACCATCGCGAAGTAGTTGCGCTTGAGCGGAACGACAGTCTCTCCGAAGAAGCCGATGAAGAACTGTTGCTCGCGTTCGTCCTTGCCGGGATTGAAGCTGAGCTCCACGAGCAGCGAGGTGGTCTCGCCGAGGCCAGCGCGGAGCACGCCGCCGACGCCGAAGCCGTCGTTGGTGAGCCGGATCGCGAGGCCCGCCCCCGACATGAACGTCGACGGCCCCAGCGTGTCCGGACGCGCGGCCGAGCCGGGCGGGACGGGTTGGGCGAGGGCTGCGAGGGGAGCGAGGAGGAGTAGGACGAAGACGGCGCGCATACGGCACGCTACTACCGCCACGTTTGCGGAGCAAGGTAATTTTGTCCCTGGTCCCTGGTCCCTGGTCCCTGGTCCCTGGTCCCTGGTCCCTCGGGGCGGTACGACGTGTGCCCACGCCTTCTGAACCGGGATAGGGACCGACAACGGGCGTGACGCGGCGTCCCAGAACGCCCCCGCAGGCAAAGCGGGGCACCTTCGACCTTCGACCTTCGACCTTCGACCTTCGACCTTCGACCTTCGACCTTCGACCTTCGACCTTCGACCTTCGACCTTCGACCTGTGGACTTCCGCTTCCTCATCGCTCGCCGGCTGCTGGCCAGTCCGCGCCGCGTCACGCTGGTGTCGGTGCTGAGCGGGCTGTCCATCGCAGGCGTGGCGCTCGGAGTGACGGCGCTGATCGTAGTGCTGAGCGTGATGAACGGCTTCTTCGGCGTCGTGCGCGACCTGCTGGTGTCGTTTGATCCGCACGTCCGCATCGTGGCTGCCGCGCAGCACGAAGGCCTGGCCGAGGCCGACTCGCTGCGCGCGCTGGTGCTCGAGCTCGACCACGTCGAGAGCGCGACGCCCTACGTGCAGGGCAAGGCGCTGCTCGCCACGGACGACGGCGGCGACTACAACAAGGTGGTGATCGTGCGCGGCGTGGACGCGCTCCAACTCCCCGACGCGAGCGGCCCGCGGGCGGCGGTCGTCTCTGGCGGCTTCGACCTCGCCCCGTCCGAAGGGCAACCAGGCGTCGTCATCGGCGGGGCGCTCGCAAGCCGACTCGGCCTGTATCCCGGCACCACCCCAACACGCGGCTCGCGCATCGACCTCCTCTCGGCCCCCGCGCTCGAACGGATGCTCGTGCAGTATCCCTTCGGACTGCCCGCAGCGGCGCGGTTCACCGTGCGCGGCGTCTACGAGATGGACGAGGCGTTCGATCAGTCGAACGTCTACGTAGACCTTGCACAGGCGCAGCGCCTCTTCCGGATGGGCGACCGCGTGACCGGCCTCGACCTCCGCCTGGACGACCTCGACCGCGCCGCCGACCTCAAGCGCACCCTCCAGGCGCAACTCGGCACCCGCTACACGGTGCAGACGTGGTACGATCTCCAGCAGTCGCTCTACAGCGTCATGCGGCTGGAAAAATGGGGCGCATCGCTCATCCTGGCGCTCAT
>JBCDFF010000558.1:0-2020 GCA_039178415.1 Bacteroidota bacterium | reverse complement strand
CGTTGAGGACGTTCTCGACGTGGTGGCCGTCAGCGCCACCCGCACAGGCCTCGACCTCGGCTATTTCATCGAGCCGGACGTTCCAGCCACCTTCATCGGCGATGCGCACCGGCTGCGGCAGGTGCTCACCAACCTGCTCTCGAACGCGGTCAAGTTCACGCGCGAGGGCGGCGTCACGGTACGCGCCTCCCTGGATCGTCCCCTCGACGGGCACACCGCCGCGCTGCACCTCGCCGTGGAGGACACGGGTATCGGCATCCCTGCCGGGAAGCTCGGCCACATCTTCGGCTCGTTCACGCAGGCCGACGCGTCCACGACGCGGCAGTTCGGCGGCACGGGCCTCGGCCTCGCCATCAGTGGGCAACTCGTCGGGCTGATGGGTGGCGAGCTCTGGGCCGAGAGCGAGGTCGGCGTCGGCTCGACGTTCCACATGGCGCTGGAGGTCCCCATCGGGCCGCCGCTCGACGACGCGCCCCCGTCGCCGCCGGCCTCGCTCGACAGCCTCCGCGTGCTCGTGGTGGACGACAACGCCGTCAACCTGCGCATCCTCGAACTCCAACTCCGCGCCTGGGGCGCCGAGCCGATCCTCGTAGACGACCCGAACGACGCCATTGCGTGGCTGGACGCGCACGCGCTGCCGGGCCTCGCCATCCTCGACATGCACATGCCGGGAATGGACGGCCTCGACCTGGTCGCCGCGGTCCGCGAACGCCACGCGGCGTCGGCGCTACCGCTCGTCATCCTGAGCTCCATCGGCGACCAACTGAGTCGGACCGTCACGGATCGTCTCGGCCTCGCTGCCGTCCTCACGAAGCCCGTCAAGCAGGCCGCGCTACGGACTGCCGTCGTCGAGGCGCTCCGCCCTGCTATGGAGCCGACTGTTCCGTTTCCTTCGGGCGATGGCGCCCTCGGCGCGGTACCGGCCACGCCCGCATGCTCGGAAGCGGGCACGCTCCGCCTCCTGCTCGTGGAGGACCACGCGGCCAACCAGCGCGTCGCCCTCACGATGCTGCGCCGCCTCGGCTTCCAGGCTGACCTCGTCGAGAACGGACGCGAAGCCCTCGACGCGCTCGCCCAGGCACACTACGACGCCGTCCTCATGGACGTGCAGATGCCCATGCTCGACGGCCTCGAAGCGACGCGCCGCCTCCGCGCCGAGCCTGAGCGCTACGGCACGCCCTACGTGATCGGCCTGACCGCCAACGCCCTCGACAGCGACCGCGAGCGCTGCCTCGCCGCGGGCATGGACGAGCACGTCGCGAAGCCCGTCCGCAAGCACACCCTCGCCGATGCCCTCGCGCGCGCCGACGCTGCCTGCACAGAGCGAGCCCACCCTGTTCTCCGATCCGAGAGCTGATAGAACGAGCCTGCTGCTACAGTCTGGGGTCGACGGGGTCGGATTCGAGGGCGAGGACGCCGAAGGCACAGGCATGGACGCGGGGCAGCGGCTCCTGGCGGACGAACCGCTCCAGCCCCTCCACGCCGAGCGCGAACTCCCGCAGCGCGAGCGAGCGCTTGCGCTTAAGGCCGCGCTTGCGCAGCCGCTCCAGATGCTCGGGCCGCGTGTACTCCGGGCCGTAGATGATGCGAAGGTACTCGCGCCCCCGGCACTTCACAGCGGGCTGGATGACGCCGCGCTTGCCCCGCGCGATGAAGTCGAGCGGCTTGACGACCATACCCTCGCCGCCCGCCTCGGTCATCGCGACCCACCACGCCGTCGCGGCCTCGACGGCCTCCGGGTCGGTCACGTCCACGACGCGCACAGCAGTCGGGTGCAGCGTCTCGTCGCCCGCCGACACGAGATTGGCGAGGGTGTCCATGTGCCAGCGGTGGTCCTTGCCGACGTGCACCGCGCCCTCCGTTGCCAGCAGGTGAAACGGTGCGAGCCGCAGGTCGTCCATGCTATCGACGGGCCAACAGTAGCCGCGATAGGCCGTCGTGAAGCGCTCGGCATTCACGAGGCGGGCACGGGTCTGTTGGAGGAGGTGCGTCACGTCGAGGCGGGCGCTTTCGGCCTGGG
>JBCDFF010000557.1:0-2024 GCA_039178415.1 Bacteroidota bacterium | reverse complement strand
CTGCTGCTCATGGGCTACACCAACCCGGTGCTACGCTACGGCGCGGGCAACTTCTGCCGCGACGCCGTGTCTGCGGGTGTGGACGGGCTGATCCTGCCCGACCTCCCGCCGGAGGAAGCCGACCTCATCGAGGGCGAGGCCCAGGCGGCGGGGCTCCCGCTCGTCTTCCTCATCGCGCCCAACACCACGGACGACCGCGTCCGCCTCGTCGATGCCCGCGCCAGCGCCTTCGTCTACGCCGTCTCCATCACCGGCCTCACCGGCACGGGGCTGGGCGACGCCGACCGCACGGACGCCTACCTCGCCCGCGCGCGAAGCCTCGTCGAAGCCAACCCGCTGCTCGTCGGCTTCGGGATCAAGTCGAACGCCGATGCGGTTCGGCTCACCGCTCACACGGACGGCTTCATCGTCGGGAGCGCGCTCATCCGCGAGGCCGAGCGCCTCTGGGACGACCCGTCGCTCTCGGACACTGATCGCCTCGCGCAGATCGCCGCCTTCGCCCGGCGGCTGAAATTTGGCTGATTCTATTGCGTGTTGCGTGTTTCGTGTTGTCTCACGCGCCACCGGACACGCAATACGAAACACGCAACACGCTCTATGCTCCTCCGCCTCGTTCTGCTCCTGACCGTCCTTGTCCCCTTCGTCGGGTGCGGGTCGGGCGAGCCGTATGTGCCGCAGGCGCGGGGGCTACTGGGCGAGGTGCTCGTGGTGACCGACTCCGTGACGTGGGCCGGGCCGGTCGGCGAGGCGATCCGCGAGGAGCTCGCGAGCAACGTCACCACGCTCAACCCGGTCGGCGGCGAGCCTGCGTTCAGCGTCCGGCGGCAGGGCCTCACGCCGCAGTTCCTGAACAACATCAAGCTGCAGCGGTCGGTCCTCTTTGTGGCCCCGCTCAGCGACTCGACCAACACGGCGCGCTTCCTCCAGGCGCGCTTTGGCGAGGACACGCGGGCTGCCATCGGCACCGCAGAGCCCGGCGGTGGCGTGATCGACCGGCCCGACCTCTGGGCGCGCGGGCAGATGATCTACTTTGCGACCGACACCACGCCGGAGCGTCTCGCCGACGCGATCCGCGCCAAGGGCTCTGAGCTGCGGCGCAACTTCAACGCCGTGCAGCTCGCCGGGACGACCACAGAGATGTACGACAAGGGCCGCCAGGTCCTCCTCGAAGACACGCTGATGCAGGATCACGACTTCGCGGTCAGCATCCAGCACGACTACTTCGTTGCCACCGACACGAGCTTCGCGCCTGCGCCGCCGTTCGACAACGGCACTGAGGCGCACGTGGTGTGGCTGCGGCGCACGCTCGTCGAGATTCAGCGCAACCTGCTCGTCTACTACGTGGACGGCGTCTCCGCCGACGAGGCTGAAGCCCTGCTGGAACCGAGTCAGGTCGTCCAGCGCTTCGACGCAGTCACACGCCAGTTCCTCCGCGGCGCTCAGAACGACAGCGCCTTCGTCTTCACCGAGCCGCGCATCTCGGTCGATGTCGCCGAGACGACCATCGGCGGTAACGAGGCGCTCGAAGTGCGCGGGCTGTGGCGCATGAACCTGTTTGTGCAGGGCGGCCCGTTCATCGCCTACGCGTTCCACGAGCCGACGCAGGAGCGGCTCTACCTGATGTATGGCTTCGTCCTCGCCCCCGGCAAGGACAAGCGCGAGTTCGTACGCCAGCTCGAAGCGATGGCGCGCACGTTCCGCACCGCCGACCCCTCGGCAGCAGACGCGGCCGAGGTGGCCGTGCATCATTCTACGCAGCATTTCGCCGAGGCCCATCACGGGTCCGCCCATCACGGGCGTTGGTGAATCATGGGATCGATGCTCGCGTTGTAGGTTCTCGCTGCGGGGTATTGGTCCCCGTCCTATCTAGCGAGAACCACGCACCTCTACCCCCATGTCTACCCAAACGAAAACCATCTCGCGCCTCGCCAAAAACGGGGCCGACGAGAGCCGCCTCCTCAAGCTCGGCCTGCCCAAGGGCAGCCTTCAGGACTCGACGTTCGACCTCCTCGACAAGGCCGGCT
>JBCDFF010000556.1:0-2053 GCA_039178415.1 Bacteroidota bacterium | reverse complement strand
CGTCGGGGCGCTCCAGGCGCTCACGCCCGAGGTGCTCCGCGCGCTCGTCGCGCAGATGTCGCCGCAGGAGGTGATCAACCACCTGAAAGGGCTGAAGGCGCGCGGCGCGTTCGACGACGGCACGGTCCAGGCGCTCATCGAGCAGAAGCTCGCCGACGCCAAGACCGACGGGCGCGTGTCGGCCTACAAGGCGAAGGTCGCGGCCGAGGCAGCGGGCGTCTCCCGTGAAACGGCGGAGGCCCTGGCCGATGTCACCGACGCGCAGGTCGCGGCCCTCGGCTCGATCCGTCGTCCGACGGCGCTGCTCGTCGACACGTCCGCGTCCATGACGCAGGCGATCGAGGTCGGCAAGCGGCTCGCGGCGCTCATCTCGCGTGTGACCGAGGCGGCGCTCCACGTCGTCGCGTTCGACACCGTGCCGGTCGATGTCGTGCCGCGCTCGGGCTTCCTGCAGAAGCGCGTCGAGGCACCGTCGCTGGACGACTGGGAGCGGGCCTTCGCGGACCTCCACGCGGGCGGCTCCACATCGATCGGTGTTGGGCTCGAACTGCTCCGTCGTCGCCGCGAACGCGTCGAGCAGGTCGTGATCGTCACCGACGAGGGCGAGAACACCGCGCCGTACTTCGTGCCAACGCTTCAGGCCTATGGGCAGGAGCTCGGCGTGACGCCTGAGGTCGTGATCGTCCGCGTCGGGCGCGCCTCGGACTACCTCGAGCGCCAACTCAAGGCCGCTCAGGTGCCCGTCGAGACGGTGACGTTCCGCGGCGACTACTACGCGCTGCCGAACCTCGTGCCGATCCTCGCGCGCACGTCGCGCCTGGACCTCCTGCTGGAGATCCTCGCGCTCCCGCTCCCGCAGCGGGACGACCTCGCGCGGGCGGCCTAGGCGCCCCCCCTGCTTTCCTCTCCATAAAGGGTCGGAAAGCTGTCCCCCTCACGATTGAGGGGGACAGATCGAGTAGAGCGAGATCAGGGGGTGACAGGGCCGGCTTCTCATCCACAAACCAACGAACTCCAACACGACGCCGCGCCCCAACCGGGGACGCTTACATACCTAGAGGACCCTGCAGGTCGGCGGTTCAACTCCGTCCACGTGCGCCTAGGTGCGCGTGTAGCTCAGTCCGGTAGAGCAGCAGGCACGTATCACCGCGCTCCACACTTGCGCGGCGTCGTCTTTATTCCCGTCCTCCCGTTCTTGTCATGCTGAACTTGTTTCAGCATCTCAACGGACTTGGATAGATCCTGATTCAAGTTCAGGATGACAAACATGAGGGATCCAACCGGGCGTTGACCCAGGACCCACGACACGGGACCCACGACACAGAGACCCATGATCACTGGAACCACCCTACTCGACCACGGCTGGACGCCTGGCCCGGCCCTCGGCGAGGCGCTCAAGGCGGCTCGGGCGATGGCCGACACCGGCCTCGATGACGCAGGCATCCTCGACGCGCTCGCGACGGTCAAGGCCGCGCCGCAGGCTGTCGAGGCGACGAGCGTACTGGCACCGCTGGCAAAGGCGCTCATGCTGGAAGCAGCGAAGGCTGCGCAGAAGGCCGCCGAGCCGCGCCCCGTCGAGGTGCGCCAGACGCCGCTCGACGCGCCGGTGTGGGGTCGCGAGATCATCGATCCGCAGGCGATTCACCAGCTCGAAAACGCGATGCGGCTGCCGGTCGCCGTTGCGGGGGCGCTCATGCCCGACGCGCACGTCGGCTACGGCATCCCCATCGGGGGCGTCGTGGCGCTCGACAACGCGGTGGCGCCCTACATGGTCGGCGTCGACATCGCCTGCCGCATGATGATGTCGATCTACCCGGGCCACGCGACGCAGTACCTCACGAACGCCAACCGCACGGACAAGCTGCGCAAGGTGCTCCGCGAGGAGACGCGCTTCGGCATCGGGGCAAGTTTCGCGAAGCACGACCGCCGCGACCACGAGGTCCTCGACGACCCCGACTGGGACGCGACGCGGCTCCTGAAGTCGCTCCACAGCAAGGCGGTCGCGCAGCTCGGCACGTCGGGCAGCGGCAACCACTTCGTGGACGTCGGCCTG
>JBCDFF010000555.1:0-2059 GCA_039178415.1 Bacteroidota bacterium | reverse complement strand
GGACGTGACGCGCATCCAGCGCAGCCAGGTCAAGCAGGTCAACTACGGCATCCCGTACGGCGTCTCGGCGTTCGGCCTCGCCCAGCGCATGCGCATCCCCGTCAGCGAGGCGCAGGAGCTGATCGAGCAGTACAACCGCAGCTACCCGCGCGTGGTGGAGTACCTCACCGAGCTCGTGGCCGTGGCCCGCGAGAAAGGCTACGCCGAGACGCTGCGCGGGCGGCGGCGCTACCTCCCGCAGATCACGAGCCGCGACCACCGCGACCGCTCTTTTGCTGAAAGGGTCGCCGTGAACATGCCCATTCAGGGCACGCAGGCCGACATGATCAAGCTCGCGATGGTCGCCATCCACCGCCGCCTCAAGGCCGAGCAGCTAGCCACGCGCATGATCCTCCAGGTCCACGACGAACTCGTCTTCGAAGTCCCCGACGGCTCCGGCGATTTCTCTAGCGAGATTGAGACCGCAACCGCGCTCATCCGCGAGGAGATGGCGCAGGCCCAGCCCCTCGGCGAGGTGCCCGTCGTCGTGGACGTGGGCATCGCCGACAACTGGCTCGACGCGCACTAATCCGGTGCGTCGGTGGGCGGTGTGTCGGTGGACGGAGCTTGCTCCTGAAGCTGTTGCATGAACGCGACGAACGGAGCGAGCAGCGCATCCTCGGGTTCTTGCTCAGCGCCCTGGCACGCTTGAATGTAGGCTTGCAGGGTGCCCTGCATTTGCCGAGCATGTGCAGGAGGCACGCGCTTGAAGTGTCGCATCAGCACGTGAAGGCTCTCCGAGAGCGGGTCGAGTGCGGTTTCGTGCTGATCGAACGCATTGTAGACGTTCCCAAGCGTCCAAAGCGCATTTGCGAGGTTGGGTTCGAAGGCGTCGGGGTTGCGCTGGGCGAGGCGTTGGTAGAGCGCGACGGCTTCCTCGGTGGCGGTGAGGGCGTCCTCGCGGCGGCCCAGGTTGGAGAACCGAATGCCGAGGTTGTTGAGGCTCATCGCGAGGTCGGGCTCGAAGGCGTCGGGGTTGCGCTGGGCGAGGCGGCGTCGGATGGTGACGGCTTCCTCGGTGGCGGTGAGGGCGTCCTCGCGGCGGCCCAGGTTGGAGAACCGAATGCCAAGCGTATTGAGGGCGTCAGCCAGACGAGAGCGCGCGTCGTCGTCGTCCGCTGTCTCCGCTTTGTTCCGTGTACGCTCAACCTGCCACGTAGCTAGGTGCGCGCTGATGCTCAGTTGAGACAAGCTATAGAACGGCATCGCCCGGGCAATCAGGTCTACCTCGCGGTCTTCCAGGCGCGCCGTGAGCCACGGGCCAGGTGAGTCGTCTAGCGCCAGCGCCGCGCGGGTGAGTACTTCGCGGGCACTGGCGAGGGAAGCCGGGTCGAGATCGTCCGCGAAGACGAGCGGGTTGAGCCGCCGAGCCTCGCGGCGCTTGCCATACGCGCGGTAGACCACGGCCTCCCCAAGCGGGTCGGGGCGGAGGGCGTCGGCATAGTCGTCGTCGTCGGGCGCGCCAGGGAGCGGGTAGGCTCGGCTTAGCACGCGGAGGAGAGCCTCCCGCTTGGCGTGGGTGTCGGCCAGACTGCTGTCCCGCAGCAGATCCGCGAGCGGGGGCGGCAGATCGGGCGTGTCGGTCTCCTCGTCCGTGGGTCGGGCTGCCATTGCTAGCGTCAGTCGCGCCACTACGGGGTACAATGTCTCCGGTGCCACATCGCCCAGGTCCGGTTCGCGGCGGCAGAGGCGGCGTAGGTAGCTGAACTCTTTCTCCAGCGCATAGTCGAGCAGACGGGCGCGACCGCTCTCGTACGTGCCGTCTAGCGAGCGCCGGGCCGCCACGAGGAGGTAGAGGCTGAGTTGGAACGCCTCGGCCTCAAAGAAGCGGTCCGGGGGCACTGTGGAAGGCAGGGGCAGATCCAGTAGTGCCGCCATATCGCGCTGTGCTGCTGCGAAGAGCGCCTGCCGCGCATCCAGGGCGAGCAGGAGGCTGTCCTCGGCGGATTCGGCGCTGCCTTCGTGGTACGCGAGGGGATTCTGCATCCCGAGCACGAGGCTATCGCGCAGCACCGCCTGG
>JBCDFF010000554.1:0-2067 GCA_039178415.1 Bacteroidota bacterium | reverse complement strand
TCGAACCAGTAGAACAGCGGAATCCCAATGGCAGCGACGACGGTCGCGGCTTGGTAGAATCGAATGATGGGGTGCGACGGCGAAGCCGCACGGTCGGGCGAGGCAGGCATCAGGGCGTTATGGGGCGGTTTGCGCTCCCTGGAACAAGCCCTGTGCCGAATGAGGCCTACGCGCCCGGACGGTTTGAACGTTTCCGTCTTAGGCCTGGCTACCCCAGCGCGTCCCGCAGCAGCGCCTCGGCGTCGCCGAGGGCCGCGTCGAGGTGCTCGGGCTGCCGCCCGCCGGCTGTAGCGAGCGTGGGGCGTCCGCCGCCACCGCCGCCGACACGCTTCGCGAGTTGCCCAACGAGCTTGCCCGCCTGCACCCCACGCTTCGGGAGGTCGTCCGTGACGGCGCAGACGAGCATCGCCTTGCCCGCGTCGAGGTCGGCCGCACCGAGGACCACGACCGCGCTCTCGACGAGGCGCTCGCGGAGGTCGGCGGCGAGGTCCTGAAGCGTCTTCGCGTCGGCTCCGTCGATGGTGCCGCGTACGAGCCGCACTGTTGATCCATCGGGGCCGTCCACGTCGGTCGCGTCGTCGATGAGCGCGTCCACGCCGCTGGCGGCGAGCTGCGCCTTGAGCGCGGCGATCTCTTTGGCCTGGTCCTTCGTCTGCTGCGCGAGGTCGGCGACGGCCTCCTCGACGGGCCGGTTGAGCGTCTTGAACTGCCCACGCACCGCGTCGAGCGTGGCGGCCTGCGCCGCGAGGAAATCGAGCGCGGCGGCCCCGGCGACGGCCTCAACGCGCCGGACGCCTGCCGCGACCGACCCTTCGGTGGTGAGCTTGACGAGCCCGATCGCGCCGGTGGCGTCGACGTGCGTGCCGCCGCAGAGTTCGACGGAGATGTCGGCGTCGAAGGTGATGACGCGGACGGTGTCGCCGTACTTCTCGCCGAAGAGCGCCATCGCGCCGCGCGCCTTCGCCTCCTCGATGGGCACCGCACGCTCCTCTTCCAGCGGGATGTTCTGCTGCACGAGGTCGTTGATCCGCCGCTCGATTTTTTGCAACTCGTCCGCCGCGACACGCTCGTAGTGGCTGAAGTCGAAGCGCAGCCGGTCGGGCGCGACGAGCGAGCCCTTCTGCTGGACGTGCGGCCCGAGGATCTCGCGCAGCGCGGCGTGGAGGAGGTGCGTCGCCGTGTGGTGCCGCTCCGTCTGCCCGCGCGTGCTGGCATCGACCTGCGCCGCAACGGGCGCGTCCACATCCGACGGCATCGCATCGACGACGTGGATGATCGTCCCCTCGGCGTCCTTCTGCGTGTCGAGCACCGCGATGGTCTCGCCGCCGACGGTGAGCGTCCCGGTGTCGCCGACCTGCCCGCCGGACTCGGCGTAGAACGGCGTTTTATTCAGGACGACCTCGTGACGCGGCGCAGCGTTCTCGTCCTCGCTGGAAGCGGGCCGCACCGAGCGCGTCTTGAGGATGCGCGCGTCGTCCACCGAGAGCGCGTCGTAGCCAACGAACGCAATCGCGTCGCCATTCGCCTCGGCAAAGGCGGTCGGTGCCCACGTATCGACCTGGCTCTGGTCAATTGCAAAACCGCTCGCAGCCTTTCCTCGCGCCTTCTGCTCTTCCATGAGCCGGTCATACGACTCCCAATAGATACTGAGACCCTGCTCACGTGCCATCAACTGCGTGAGGTCGCTTGGAAATCCATAAGTGTCGTGAAGAAGAAAAACGACCTCGCCAGGAATGAATCCAAAGGATGCATCCGTCGCGAAGCTGCCCACAGCCACTGAAATGTCATCACCTCCAGACATCTTCCTGAGCGTGCTCATTATCTCGCTATTTGCGAGTATTGCCTTCTGGCTACTCTCTAGATGTGCTCTAAAAGCCGGATTTCTCTGAGCTAACTCACGTGCATGCTCTCGGACGTTCTCTAGCTCGTCATGGAAACGCATATGAGTTTCTGGATCGACGACATCCTTACTAGCCTTCTCCAGGCGCTCTGCCATTGAGGCAACGGTCTCGAACATGCCTAGCCCTTCACCGAGCGTCCGCAGGAAGCTCTCCTCCTCAGCTTTGG
>JBCDFF010000553.1:0-2085 GCA_039178415.1 Bacteroidota bacterium | reverse complement strand
ATCGTCTCGACGAAGGAGCCGTTCCAGCGGCTCGTCAACCAGGGCATGATCCTCGGCGAGATGGAGTACACCGCCTACTGCGACGCGGCGGGCAACTTCGTCTCACCCTGCGACCGCGCCGTGGACGCCTCCGGCGATGGCGCGCTGCCCGAGTTCGAGGCCGTCAAGCTCACCGACGACCAGGTCGTGAAGCAGGGCAGCGAGTTCGTCCTCGCTGCGGACCCGTCGATCACCGTCGAGGCGCGCTCGCACAAGATGTCCAAGTCGCGCGGCAACGTGGTCAACCCCGACGACATCGTGCAGGCATACGGCGCGGACTCGCTGCGGCTCTACGAGATGTTTATGGGCCCGCTGGAGCAGGTCAAGCCCTGGAGCACGCGCAACGTCGACGGCGTCCACCGCTTCCTGGCGCGCTCGTATCGCCTTTTTCTTGAGGAGCAGGAGAGCGGCGAGATCGGACCGCTGTCGTCAACCGTGGTGGACCGCGCCCTCACTAAGGACGAGAAGCGGACGCTGCACACCGCCATCCAGCGCGTCACCGACGACGTGGACGGCCTACGCTTCAACACGGCCATCGCCGCGATGATGGAGTTCGTCAACGCCGCCAACAAGTGGGACACGGTCCCGCGCGAGGCCGCCGAGGCGTTCGCGCTGCTGCTCGCCCCCTTCGCGCCACACCTCGGCGAGGAACTCTGGGCCGCGCTCGGCCATGCCGAGAGCCTGACGTACGCGCCGTGGCCCTCGTACGACCCTGCCGCGCTCGTGGAGGACGAAGTCGAGATCGCGGTCCAGGTCAACGGCAAGGTGCGCGGCACCGCGACCGTCGCAAAGGACGCCTCGAAGGACGAGGTCCTCGCGGCCGCCCGCGCCGTGGAAAACGTCCAGCGCTACCTCGACGAGGGGACCGTCCGCAAAGAGATCGTGGTGCCCGGCCGGCTGGTGAACTTCGTGGTGAAGTAGACGCCTATGGGTTGCTGAAAACAGCTCTCCCCCTGGACAGGGGGAGTTGGAGGGGGTAGACCTGACAAGCAGGGCGAACCGCTTTGCTCGGGCGTTCGACCACCCCCAGCCCCTCCTGTCCAGGAGGGGAGTTTGTTGATGCTCAACTTTTCCAGCTACACCATCCTCTATGGACCGCGCTCAGGCCCAGGCCAACCTCCTGCTCAAAATCCGCACGGGCTCGCAGCTCTACGGCACCGCGCGGCCCGACTCCGACGAGGACTTTGCGGGCGTGTTCGCGCCACTCGCGCCGTGGGTCTACGGCATGCGCCGCGTCGAGCAGGTCGACTGCGGGCACGTCGCCAAGGACGCGGCAGGCAAGAACACCGCCGAGGCCGTCGACTTCACGGCCTACGAGGTGCGCAAGTTTGTCCGCCTCGCGCTCGACAACAACCCCAACGTCCTCGAACTGCTCTTCGCCGACGCGCCCAACGTGGTCCACGTGACGCCGCGCGGGCAGCGGCTCCTCGACGCGCGCGGCCTCTTCCCACACCGCGGCCTCGTGAAGCGCTTCGTCGGCTACGCCACGAGCCAGCGCCACAAAATGCGCATCCGCATCCAGCACTACGGCGCGCTCAAGGACGCGCTCGCCTGGCTCGACGAGCAGCACGCCGCCAACCCGGCGCTCTCGCTCGCGGAGGTGAAGGGTCACCGCGAGGCGCTCCACCAGAAGCCGCCGCCTGGCTTCGCCTGGAAGGCCAGCCACGCGCAGGTCGGCGACCAGTCGTACGGCTACCACGAGCGCGTCAAGAACGTCCGCAAGAAGGTCGGCGCGCGCCTTGCCTCCGCGACCAACCGCACGGTGCTCTTCGAGCGCCACGGTTATGACACCAAATTCGCCAGTCACCTGATCCGGCTGCTCCTGGAGTGCCGGGAGCTCGTGCAGACGGGCACGCTCGTCTTCCCGCTCGCCTACGCCGACGAGTTGCGCGCTATCCGCGAGGGGGCGCTCACGATGCCTGAAATCGAGGCGCGCGCGACGGCCATCGAGGACGAGATCCGCGCCGTGACGGACTCGCCGCTGCGCTCGAAGACCGCGTTCGACGAGGTCGACGCGCTCGTGCAGGGCATCGTCCGGGATCACCT
>JBCDFF010000552.1:0-2085 GCA_039178415.1 Bacteroidota bacterium | reverse complement strand
GTCGGAGCCGGCTCCCGGTTCCGTGAGGGCGAACGCGGGGATGTCCTGGCCGCGAGCGAGGCGGGGGAGGTAGTGGTCGCGCTGCGCCTGCGTGCCGTAGTGGATGAGCAGCTCAGCGGGCCCGAGCGAGTTGGGCACCATGGCCGTGATGCCGAGCGCGGGCGAGCGGGCGGCGAGCTTCTCCACGACGGCGCTGTTGGCCGACGGCGTCAGGCCGAGACCGCCGTACTCCTTCGGGATGATGAGGCCGAAGAAGCGGTCGTCTTTCAGCTTCTGCCACACCTCGGGCGGCAGGTCGCGGCGCTGCATGATGTCCCAGTCGACGGCCATGTGGCAGATCTCCTCGCACGGCCCGTCGATGAAGGCGCGCTCCTCGTCGGTGAGATCGGGGTAGTCCTCGGCGAGGATCGTCTCGAAGTTGGGCTTGCCGCTGAAGAGCTCGCCCTCGACCCACACGGTCCCGGCATCGATGGCCTCTTTTTCGGTGGGCGAGATCGTCGGGAGGAAGCCGAGTTTGTCCATAAGCGCCATCACGGCGCGGGTGATCTGCTGCCGGATCGGCGGCACGTTGAACACCACGACGAGCGCGGCGAAGGCGGCGAGCAGCCACACGGGCGCGCCGAAGCCGACGAGGGCGACCGCGCCGAGGGCGGCCCAGAGCCAGAGCGGCGCGCCGACGTAACCGAGCACGAGCGCGACGAGCACGACGCCCGCGAGCATCGCCCAGAGCGGCGTGGCGACGAGGCCGCCCGTGAGTGCGCCGTGGAGCGTATTCCAGAGGTCCATGGTGGATGGGGCTAGGTGGGCAGGACCGAGGGTGAACAGCGTTAACCGCGCGGCCCAAAAGAGAGCGCTCTCGAAGTTCCCGCAACGAAAGCGCTTTTTCTTAGGTCTTAACAGTGTAAACCTCTTCCCCCCTGTTTGTCAAGGGACGATCAAGGCTGTACGCGTCCCCGTATGCTGACTTCTCGCTGTGTCCCTGGGAAAATCCGTAGCCCGCAACGAGGTAGAATCTCCCCTTCTTCGTCGCAGAGAGGCCGTGCCTAGCTCGGCGTCGGTCACGGCGTGGTCCCCTCGCGTGTCTTCGTCTGCGCAAACGCGGCCGCCCTCCCTCGAATTCGATCCATACGCCACACGTAGCACACACATAGGCACGTTGGGGGCCGTCGCCCAGCGAAGTTGGCACGATCCGTGTCTCAGAATGCAACACTTCACACGTCTCTCCATGCTGCTCGGCCCGCCCGATGTCCCTGCGCGGCTTTACCCTCGGGGTGCTCCCTGCCCTCCTCGTCTGCCTCGCGGCGGTCGGCGGGCTGCTGCTGGCTTCCCGGATGGCCGTAGAGCAACGCCAGGACGCGCTCTTGCTAGACCGCGCCGTGGCCCAGGCCCAAGCCGAAGCCAACGACTTCCTGCGCACGCGCGACCTCATGCTCGCCGCCCGGTCACGGCATCACATCGGCTTGGCCGACAGCCTGCGTAGTAACGTAGGCGGGGCGAGCGCGGCGCACAACCACGACCTGCTTCACGCGCTGCAGTCCTACCGGCATGCCCTTGATGCGCTGGAGGTGGACGTGCGCCTCCGCGGCGTGGACGAGCAGAGTGGCTCCGAAGGCCTCCTCCGCAGCCGCATCCTCGACGTGGAGGGCATGCTTCGAGCCCGGGAGAGGACGGAGAGCTTGGTCTACCTCCTGAGTGCGCGGCGACGGGAGAAGGACTACCTCGCGCGCCGCGAGGCTCGCTACGTCGCCCAGGTCCATGCCTTCGTGGACTCGCTGCGCACCACGCTCGGCGCGCTCCCCGACGGTGACCGTGCCCAGGCCTCCGCCCTGCTCGATGACTATGAGGCGGTCTTCGACGATCTCGTTGTGGCCGTAGAGAGCACGCAAGACCTCGACGCACGCCTCCGCGAGGCCGGACGGGCCGCGACCGGGGCTGCGCAGTCCATCGTCGCCGAGGCGACGCGGCGCGCCGACATGGCGATGTGGTGGGGGACGCTGCTGATCGTGCTCTGGATGCTCGGCTGTGGGGTCGCGCGCGCCGGTCTGCTAAGCGGCGGCGTCCGCCCCCCGGGGGCGCTGCGGCGGG
>JBCDFF010000551.1:0-2093 GCA_039178415.1 Bacteroidota bacterium | reverse complement strand
GCCGGTGTCGAGTTCGAGCACCTCGGCCGCGTAGTCGAAGCGCTCCATCATCGACTGGAACGGGTTGTTCTTGTCGAGGTGGGGCGTCGGTTCCTGGTAGACGGCGCGTTTGCGGACGTCGCGTTTGAAGGGCATGGTGATCCGGGGGACGGGCGCGATGTGGGGGAAGGACATAAGATAGCGAGCCGGGATCGGCCTCATCGTGAGAAGGAGGCGGAGGGGCTTCGACGGGGTCGCTGCGGTGTCACGCGGGATGACAACGCATCGGAAGCGCTTCCAAAAGGTACGGGTTGCCTAGGTCACGCGCGACCCGGACCGGCAGGGGATCATTCAACTCTCGCACGGCAGGGTAGGCGACCGTGCTTTCTGAGAGATAGGCCGCGATTGGGGCGCGGATTTCCCGCCGGACGAATCGAGCCTCCTCGGTATATTCGCCCGGCTTTCCTCAGCCGGCTTGACACAGCCTTAACGATCTGGCCGCGTCCCCCCACCGCGCCGCCCACCCACTCCGCCTTTCTCATGGAGCTCATCTCCCTGTTTGTCGACACGGTCAACAACATCCTCAAGTGGCCGCTGCTGGTCGGCCTGCTCGGCGCGGGCCTCTTCCTGACGCTCCGCCTCGGCTTCGTGCAGTTCCGCCGCCTCGGCCACGGCTTCGCCGTCGCGACCGGACGCTACGACGATCCCGATGAGCCCGGAGACGTGTCACACTTCCAGGCGCTCACCACGGCGCTCTCGGCCACGGTCGGCGTCGGCAACATCGCGGGCGTTGCGATGGCGATCCACATCGGCGGGCCCGGCGCGCTCTTCTGGATGTGGATCACGGCCATCCTCGGCATGTGCACGAAGTACAGCGAGGTCACGCTCGCCCAGCACTTCCGCGTGATCGTCGCGCCCGACCGCGACTCGAAGAAGTGGGAAGGCTCCGTCGCGGGCGGGCCGATGTACTACATCGAGAAGGGCCTTGGCTGGAAGCCGGTCGCGGTCTTCTTCGCAGGCGCACTCATGGTGACGAGCTTCCTTACGGGCAACGCCGTCCAGGCCAACACCATCGCGACGCAGGTCCAGAGCAACTTCGGCATCTCGCCGACGATCACGGGCCTCCTCACAGCGACCATCGTCGGCATCGTCATCATCGGCGGCATCCAGCGCATCGGGCGCGTGACGAGCATCGTCGCCCCGGCGATGGCCGCGCTCTACGTGCTCGGCGCGCTCATCATCCTTGGGCTCAACATCGCCGAGGTCCCGGCGGCGTTCGGGCAGATCTTCACCGAGGCGTTCAACCCAACGAGCGGCGTGGCGGGCACCGGCGCCGGGCTGTTCATCCTCACGCTCACCTTCGGCGTGCAGCGCGGCCTGTTCTCGAACGAGGCCGGGCAGGGCTCCGCGCCCATCGCGCACTCGGCCGCCAAGACCGACGAACCCGTCTCGGAAGGCGTCGTGGCGCTCCTGGAGCCGCTCATCGACACGATCATCATCTGCACGCTCACTGGCCTCGTTCTCATCACGACCGATGTCTACCAGACGCGTACGATGGAGGCCGTCTCGTTTGCCAACGCCAACGTCTCGATCGTGGAGGGCACGGACACCGTGGGTTATTCGCCGCTCGTGGACTACGCCGAGCCCATCGCCTACGAGCGGGGCCTACCAGTCGTGAACGACGGCGCGCGCATGGGCTACGTCGGCGTCGGTGCCGACAGCGTCTTCGTCGACGAGGCACGCACGACGCCGTTCACGGGCACGCTCTTCCCCGGCGACGACCGCATCGTGACGAGTGGCGGCGAGGAACTGGGCACCGTCTACGCGGACGTCTTCGTGAACTCGGCCCCGCTCACCACGCTCGGCTTCGAGCAGGGCCTGGAGCCCATCGGTCTCGGCGGGTTCGGCCGCTGGATTGTGCTCATCTCGGTCTTCCTCTTCGCCATCTCGACGAGCATCTCGTGGAGCTACTACGGCGACCGCTGCGCGAACTACCTGTTCGGTACGAAGGCCATCCTGCCGTTCAAGTTCGTCTTCGTGATCATGCACTTCCTCGGGGCCGTGATCGCGGTCACGACCGTCTGGGACCTCGGCGACGTGGCGCTCTCGCTCGT
>JBCDFF010000550.1:0-2096 GCA_039178415.1 Bacteroidota bacterium | reverse complement strand
GGGTGCGCGCCGTCGCGGTGCATGTCACGCGTGGTGCGCTGCCAGCGGAACGCCTGCTGCGTCGGGTAGGCGAAGGTGTGCTCAGAGCGGTTGTCGAGGTACTGCAGCCCGTCGTCGCCGCGCAGCCACTTGAAGACCTTGATGTCGTCCGCGCGCTGGCCAACCTGGAAGACCATGAAGAGGTGCGGCCCGCGCTCAGCGAAGCGGGCGAAGCGCGCCTGCTTGTAGTAGCGATGCAGGTTGGCAAAGTCCTCGGTGAAGCGCGCGTCGGCGAGCACGTCGAGCGGGGCCTCGCGGTAGGTCGCCGTGGTTTCGTCGAACGCGTACGCCGCGAAGACGTCGTCCAGCGTCGTCTCGGTCTTGAGGCCGAGGTGGACGTGGCAGCCGACGAGCAGGCGCGGCCCGTCGGGGCTGGGCACCTCCACGAGGTCGCGCACGACCGCGTTGTGGTGCGTGGCGATGGCGGCGGTGCCGAGGAGCGCGAGGTCGGTGCTGCCGAAGACGGCGCGGCGGGTCTCGTCGAGCGTCTGAAGGCGCGTCTGGAGCGTGCGCGCGTGCTGCGCGAGGCGGTCGCGAAGCAACTCGTAGGTGCCGCCTTCGAGCGCCGGGGTCGCGTTGGGGGCGGTGCCAGCCGGGGCACCGTCGCCGGACGCGCCGTTGGAGGGCGTACCGTTGCCAGCGACGGGCGCGAGGTCAGGAGCGGAGGGGCGGGCCGGTTCCATGCGGGGATGGGACGGAGTTTTGGAGATGGGTGCTGGGACGGGGCAGCACCCCCTGTTCTCGCTTCGCTCGAACTGTCCCCCTCACGCGTGAGGGGGACAGCTTTCCGACCCTTCATGGGGAGGGAAGCAGGGGGTGCGCAGCGCGGAGACGACGCAGAACGGGGGGAGCCGTCCGGGCGCTCTGCAGCGCTACTTCAGCCCGAGCGTGCTGGCCTTCTGGTCGCCGAGGCCGAGCTGGCGCACGGTGCGGAGCATCTGCTCTAGCGCCGTCGCGTCGGCATCGTCTTCGGTCCGTGCCATCAGCTTCAGCAGCAGCGCCGAGAGCGTGAGGTTCTTCACGTCGTCCGTGCCCAGGCCGGTCTGCGCCACGAGGCCGCGCACGCGGGCGATGAGCCCGTCGCCGAGCATCGGGACGCCGCCGTCGGCGCCGTCACCGAGTGCATTGCCGCCGAGCGCGCCTTGGCCGTAGAGGAACGCCTCCTTGACCTCACTGAGCACGTCCGAGCCGTCCACGAGGCGGTCGACGGACCGGCCCTGCGTGATGGCCCCGACGATCTTCTCGAAGAACATCGACTCCCCACCGACGATGTCGATGTTGGCCGCTTCGAGGCCCGCACGGAGCACTTCGGCCTGCGCCAGCGCGATGTCCTTCTGGACGGCGATCTGCGCCAGTTCGACCTCCTTGTTCTTCTCCAGGCGGAGCTTGAACTCCTCGTGCTCCTTGCCGACGCCGTCGAGCACCTTCATCGACTCGGCCTTCTGGCGGATGCCGTCGGCCTCGGCGGCGTACTTCCGGCTCATGACTTCGGCTTCGGCGGTGCCCTGGGCCTCGGTGGCGTCGGCGAGCGCCTTGCGGCCCTCGGCCTGCGCGAGCGCCTTGGCCTGGATGGCCTCGGCCTCAGCAGCAGCCTTCAGCTTGAGCACGTCGGCTTCGGCCGTGCCCTCCTCGCGTACGGCGGCGGCGCGGGCTTCCATCACACGCACTTCGGAGAGACCCACGGTGGCTTCCTCCTCGGCACGCGCGGCGGCGAGCGTCTTCATGGCAGCGGCTTCCTTCTCGGCGGCTTCCTGCTCGGCCTGGGCCTCGACGACGCGCTGCTGCGCGGCCTCGACGGCGGCGAGTCGCTTCGCTTCGGCAGCCTTCGTCTCCTGCACCTTCGCCTCCTCGGCAAGTTGCTCGGCGTAGGTCAGCGCGACCGACTTCGTACGCTCGGCCTCGGCGGTAGCGCGCGTGTCCTTGATCTTCTCCTCCTCCTCGACGACCGACTTCTCGACCATCACGCGCTCGCGGATCACGGTCTGGATCGTCTTGCGCTCCTCTTCGAGCGCCTTCTCCTTCTCGATCTGGGCGAGTTCGACCACGCGCTCGCGCTC
>JBCDFF010000549.1:0-2097 GCA_039178415.1 Bacteroidota bacterium | reverse complement strand
CGGCGGAGCCAGCCGGAGCGCTTGGCGACGCGCAGCGCCACCGCCACGTCGTTGAGCACGCAGAAGCCCTCGGCGTGGTCGGGCATGGCGTGGTGCGTCCCGCCCGCGAGGTTGCCCGCGACGCCGTCGTGCAGCGCCATCAGTGCCGCGTTGATCGTGCCTTGCACGGCGAGGCGGCTTCGGCGCACGAGCGCCTGCGACCACGGCAGCCCCATCCGGCGCTCCTCGTGCTTCGTCTGTTGCCCCGTCGCCAGCGCGTCGAGGTAGGCCTGCGTGTGGACGAGCAGCAGATCCGACCAGTCGGCCTCGCGCGGCGCGATCACATCGCTAGGCCGGATGAGCCCCTCGCGGACGACGATCTCGTGGAGCGCGGGGAATTTGGCCATCGGGAACGGATGGCGCGGCGGGAGCGGGACGAAGTAGCCGGGGTCGTAGGAAACGCGCACGCAAACGGGGAGAGCGGAGGGCCAGGCGAGAAGAGCAGAGGGCCAGGCGAGAAGAGCATCAGCGAGAAGGGCCCCGGTGCCTGCGTCGGCACCTGCATTGGTACCCGCGTCGGGACCGGGGAGCCGCGTTCCACGCTCGACCGGTGCGCAAAGTGCCAATGCGCGCGTCGTTGGCCTCAGCCGAGTCCGAGCGCTACGAGGTGGGCGTCCACGGTCTGGGGCGCGGCCGTGTACGTACGCCCGAAGCGGTCCGTCGCCTCGATGGTCACGCGGGCGAGGTCGGCGTCGCCGGGCGTGGCGGTGAGGAGGTGGTTCGTCGGAATCGGGTCCACCCAGCGGCGGTTCTCGCGCACGGGCAGCGCGTCGCCCGCGTGGAGGCGGACGGAGAGCGGGTCGAGGCCGAGGCCCGGCGTGAGCGCGCCGCGCCGGTCGCTGCCTTCGTACCACACGACGGCCCACGCGGGGTCCCAGTCCCACACGTTGGCGACGAGCGCGTCGGGCCGCTCGGCGTCGCTGCCGGGCGTGTAGACGCGGAGTTGGTCGTCGAACGAGCCGCCCGTGGGCTTGTAGCGCCAGCGGAGCTCCTCGCCGCGCGCCTCGAAGACCGCGTAGCCGCTCGGCGTGCCGTCGTAGCAGATCGGCCCGCTCCACCACGCGCCGCTGACCGTGCCGATGATGTGCTCGTGGACGCCGCCCTCGAAGACGTGCTCGGACTCGTGCGTATGGCCGCAGACGAGGTGTGCCTCGAAGGGTTCGAGGAGCCGGTAGAGCGCCTCGCGGTTTTGGACCGAGCCGCGTGCGGAAGGGCGCTCGTCTCCCGTCCGGACGTAGCGCGAGCCGAGCGCTGGGATGTGCTGATAGACGACGACCGTCCGCCCCGCCTCGACGCGCGCGAGGTCGGCCTCGAGCCAAGCTAGCTGGTCCGCGTCGAGGTAGCCCGCGTATTGCACTCCTGACCAGAACACATCGTCGAGGACGACGTGGTGGACGGCCCCACGGTCGAACGAATAGTAGCGCGGCCCGAAGTGGTCCTCGAAGGTCGCCGTCGACGCCTCGTCGGTCATCGCCTCGAAGAGGATGTCATGGTTGCCGACGACCTGGAAGAAGGGCACGCCGATGCGCTGGACGGCCCGCTCGTACTCCGGGAAGAGCGTGAGGTCGTCGAACAGAATGTCGCCGACGGTGACGCCGAACGCGGGCACGTCCAGCCCGGCGACGAGCGCCTGCACGTCGGGGACGGTCTGCGCGTGGAGGAGGCCCATCTCGTAGGCGTCCTGCGTCTGCGGGTCAGCCCAGGCGATGATAGCGTGTTCCTCGTCGCTCTGTTCGAGGGGGGCAAGGTCGAAGGTTGCCGTCTGCTCCTCGCTGGTGTGCGTGATCGGCTCGTAGAAGCGCGCGGTGCCCGTCTCGTTGGTCGGGATCGCATAGCCTGCCGGCGTGCTCATGAACACGTGCGTCCGCGACGGATCAGCGATGAGCGAAAACGTCCCGTCGGCGGCTGTCTCCACGACCTGTAAGCCGTCTGACACCGCCACGCCCCCGAGTCCTTGTCCGCCAGCCCGCACGACGCCCACGATCCGGACGGGACGGAGCCGGCGTGGTGCTGCAAGCGCGCGAGCGAACGGAGCGGGGAAGGCAAGCGCAGCGCTGG
>JBCDFF010000548.1:0-2100 GCA_039178415.1 Bacteroidota bacterium | reverse complement strand
GCATGCTCGACACGCCCTCGGGCGGCCACTACGTCTTCGACGGCGAGGACGTCTCGGGCTACTCCGAGCGCCAGCGCGCCGAGCTCCGCAAGGGCACCCTCGGCTTTGTCTTCCAGAGCTTCAACCTGATCGACGAGCTGACGGTGTTCGAGAACGTCGAGCTGCCGCTGCTCTACCTCGGATTGGACAGCAAGGAGCGCAAGGAGCGCACCGAGGCCGCGCTCGACCGCGTGGCGATGGCGCACCGGCGCAACCACTTCCCGCAGCAGCTCTCGGGCGGCCAGCAGCAGCGCGTCGCGATCGCGCGCGCCGTCGTCGCCAACCCGAAGCTCATCCTCGCGGACGAGCCCACGGGTAACCTCGACTCGACCAACGGCGACGAGGTGATGAAGCTGCTCTCGGAGATGAACGAGGCGGGCGCGACCATCGTGATGGTGACCCACTCGCCCTCCGACGCGGAGTACGCCCACCGCGTGATCTACCTCTTCGACGGCCAGGTCGTCTCCGAGAACTTCATCCAGAAGGAGTACGCGCTCCCGCGCTAGCGCCTTCGCCTTTCCCGGGCAGGGCGGCCTCGGTCGCGGCCCTGCCCCCTCCCTTCTACCCCGCCCTGTCATGCGCTTCGCTTCGACCCTCCGCGCCACCGCCCTGCTTCTCGTTTTCCCCCTCTGGCTGGGCGCGGTGCCCGGTCCCACGCCGGTCGATCCGTCGGCGCTCATGGGGACGTGGACGGTGGACCTCCGGCCGACGCCCGACGCGGAGGGCTACACGCAGCCGTTCACCGTGACGGCGGTGCATGACAACGGGACGTTCGAGGCGCAGTTCTACGGCTCGCCCGTCCAGATCGCGCGCTACAACGCCGACTGGGACGTGCTCCACGTCGCCTTCGTGACCACGGACGGCTCGACGCGCTACCTCCACGCGGCCCGCCTCGAAGGCGGCCAACTGCGCGGCACGACGCACGCTGTTGAGCGCGGCTTCCTCTCGGTCTGGACGGCCGAGCGCTCTAGCAACTGATTGGAGGCCACGGCCTTCCTCTGTTCTTCCTTCTTGCGCGCTGGCGGTGCGCGGCCTGCCCTGGGGCTCGTGCAGTGCCGCTCACCGTCGGTGCGCAGCTTTTTTCTGGGTCGTAGGTCCCCGGTCGTCGGTCGAAGGTCTGCGAGGCACGAAGGACCCGGGACCTGCGACAGCGCGCCCCGCGCGCCCGACCTGCGACACGATGACCAAGAACTACCTCCTCGTCGCCTTCCGCAGCCTGAGCCGCCAGGGCGGCATCACCGCGCTCAACGTCGGCGGCCTCGCGATCGGACTCGCGGCGTGCTTCCTGCTCGTGCTCTTCGTGCAGCACGAACTGTCGTTCGACACGCAGCACCCGCTCGCGGACCGGACCTACCGCGTCACCTACGGCGTGACGGAGGCCGAAAGCTGGCTCGGCGACGACCCGGAGACGCGCTCGGCCAACATCGCCGCAGGGGTCAAGAAGCTCTTCACGGACGCGATGCCCGCCGACATCGCTGACTACATCCGACTCGACTTCCGGTCGCCCTACCTCACCGTGGACGGCGCGAGCCGCAGCGTCAACGGCTTCGCGACGGCCGATGCAGCGATCCTCACTACGTTCGACCTCCCCCTCATCCACGGCGACCCGGCCACGGCCCTCGACGACCCGCAGAGCGTCGTGCTGACGGAGACCGCCGCCGCGTCGTGGTTTGGCGATGAGAACCCGGTCGGGCGCACGATCCGCTACGACGACCAGGCCGACCTCACCGTGACCGGCGTGCTGCGCGACTTGCCTACCAACCAGCACCTCCGCTTCGACTACCTCGTGCCGATCACGTTCGTGCTCTTCCGGCCTGGGCAGGAAGACGACCTCAGCAACTGGAACTACCAGTCGTACGTCGTGCTCGCCGAGGGGGTGACCGAGGCCGACGCCGAGGCGCGGATGCAGGTGGTGTTCGACGAGCAGCTCGGCGAGAGCAACCTTCTCGCCGACCTCGAACCGGTCACCTCGCTCCACTTCGAAACCAAGACCTACGGCCGCGCGCCCGTCCGCGACCAGCGCTACGTCTGGGCGTTCTCGATCATCGCCGGGCTGATCCT
>JBCDFF010000547.1:0-2103 GCA_039178415.1 Bacteroidota bacterium | reverse complement strand
GGTGCTCCGGGCGAATTCCAGGAGCGAAAGCGGTCGTCTCGCGTGCGATGTTTGGCGCGGAGACAGGAAAGAAAGGTACGGAGCTTGCCCAGTCTCTCCAACCGATGCGCTATGCATAAACCACGAAGGGGCGCTTTCAGCCTGTATCAGCCCCTTTCGTGTAGGCAGTAGTGGTATTCTGGTCTATACCAATTATCGCCGTACTGCATCGTCCCTCCACAAACGAGCCGCCCCACCCTCAGTTCGGATGAAGCGGCCCTGGTGGCGCACGGGGATACGCTCAGAGATGCTTCTCAGATACCGAACGTGACACCTCGTCCGCTCGACTCGAACCCTTCTGTTTCAGGGAACGGATCCGGGTCGTCGCATTCGCACGTCCACGGGTCGCAGATCTCCATGCACCCCGAGCAGGAGCAGTCGTCGTCATCGGGTGGGTCGTCGGCAGGCGGGTCGTCCTTGGGCGGGTCGTCGACAGGCGGATCGTCGTTTCCGCTCAGCGGCATCAGGAAGCCGTGCGTCGTGCCGTCACTTCGCAGTAGGAACTCGCGCAGGTACTCCGGGGCGGGCACGAGCCCCGTGCCGACGAACGTGTCCCCGTCACGCTCGACCTGGATGATGCGGTCGGCGAGGCTGTGCCGACCCAGCCCGGGGGTGCTGCGGGGTGCCGTGAAGAACACTTCGCTGAGGTTGCGTGCCCAGGGTGCACGCGCGCCGCGCTCTGTGGGGCGGATCGTGACGCGTGCCTGACGCAGCGCACCGGAACGGGAGCGGTACTCCACCTGCACGGTGTGCGTGCTCTGGACCACCGTGAATGAGGCGGGAAGCTCCGAAATCGATAGGGGGGACTCTGCGTAGGCAGTCGGAGCCACAGCGATGAGGATGCAGACGAGCACCCCCGCCATGAGGGGACGAGCAAGCATGACAGTCGGAAGGTAGGTGGTACGGATCAGCGCCTCACGGGACGACGCCCTTATCTCCGTACGCGCACCTCCCGGCCGTCGCAGGTCACGCGTTCGGCTCGGCCTGGTCGGGCTCGACTTGGTCCGGCTCTACCACGGCCCCATCGCCGCCGCTGAGGGCATCGAGGTCAGCCTGCGGCTGCTGGTCGTAGATCGGCCGCTTGTAGGGCCGCTCGCCGAGCACCTCCTTGAGGTCGTTCTCGTTGAGCACCTCCTTCTCCAGCAGCGCCTGCGCGAGCGCCTCGAACTCCTCGTTGCGTTCGCGGAGCAGCCGGTGCGCCCGCTCGTGCACGCCGTCGACGACGCGCTTCACTTCGGAGTCGATCAGCTCGGCGGTCTTGTCCGAGTACGGCTTGTAGAACGACGCCTGCTGGTCGCGACCAGGGTCGAAGTTGACGTGGCCGACCTTGTCGCTCATGCCGAACTGCACGATCATCGCGTAGGCGATGCGCGTGATCTGCTGGAGGTCCGACTGCGCGCCCGTCGAGAGGTGGTCGAACTTGATCTCCTCGGCAACGCGGCCGCCGAGGGCCATTGCCATGCGGTCGAGGAACGCCTGCTCGGTGGTGATGTAGCGCTCGTCGGGGAGCATCTGCGCGAAGCCGAGCGCCGCCAGCCCGCGCGGGATGATCGACACCTTGATGACGGGGTCGGTGTGCTCCAGGAACCAGCCGAGGACGGCGTGGCCCGCCTCGTGGTAGGCGACGATCTTCTTCTCCTCGGGCGAGATGAGCTTGTTCTTCTTCTCCAGCCCGCCGATCACGCGGTCGATGGCGCGCTCGAAGTCCTCCATCTCGATGGCGTCCTTGTCGCTGCGTGCGGCGAGGAGCGCGGCCTCGTTGCAGACGTTGGCGATCTCGGCCCCGGCGAAGCCCGGCGTCATGTTGGCGAGCATCTCCATGTCCACCTGGTCGCCCAGCTTGAGGTTGCGCGTGTGGACGCGGAAGATGGCCGCGCGCTGGATGCGGTCGGGGCGGTCCACCATGATCTGCCGGTCGAAGCGGCCGGGGCGCAGGAGCGCCGAGTCGAGCACGTCGGGGCGGTTGGTCGCCGCCATGATGATGACCCCCTTGTCGGTGTTGAAGCCGTCCATCTCCACGAGGAGCTGGTTGAGCGTGTTTTCGCGCTCGTCGTTGCCGCCGAT
>JBCDFF010000546.1:0-2115 GCA_039178415.1 Bacteroidota bacterium | reverse complement strand
GCCGAGCCCTTGCGCGCTCTGCTCCGCGATGGCCAGGCTGATGCGACAGCGGCGGTGGAACGAGTCGATGCGGTCGATGTAGGCCACGCCGATCAGCGCCCCGTCGGCGACGCGATGGATCTCGAAGTCGTAGGCGTCGGCTTGCGGGTGCAGCGCCAGCTGGAGGAAGCGCCGTTTGAAGTCGGCGAAGGACTCCTTCTCGAACGGCTGCTCGCTGTCGAAGTAGCACAGCTCTGGATCGTTGTTCCAGCGGTAGTGCGTGTAGATGTTTTCGATGCGCAGCGGCGTGAGGTGCACGCGGTCGTTGCCGAGAACGGCTGCCAAGCGAGCTTGCATGGTGGACAGGGGCTAGGAGGGTGGAGGGTAGAGACATCCTGACGCAGCCGCCTGCAAAGGTGCGGCCAAAACAGGATAAGCTCATACTTGTGTAATTGAATCTATGTTTTTAACTAAAACAATTAGGCATTGTATGCCTTTTCGGTTGACTAGAGGGCAAGTGTACACCTTCGGGATACTCTAAGATAATCGCTTTCGGAAGCGCTTCCAAAGACCCTACTCAACTTCCTCTCCACAGGTCCTTCACAGCCGTTTCAGCGCCTCTATTCGGTAACGCCGCCGTGACGCCCCTGCGCCTTGTACGCCCGAGCACCGGCGTCTGGGGTGGCCAGTCTCAACAACGTGCGGCCAAACTGCCCGCTCCCGTTTCGAGTCAACCCACGTATTCACAGGCCGGAGCCAGGCCTGCTCTGACGAGCCGGTGCAACCCGGTGCCTTCAGGACTTCCCCCGTCGCCAGAACGTGCGAATCTGCTCTTCCATGCCTTCCATCCCCGGCAGCGTGATGCCGAACCGTACCGCCGCCTGCGCAATGAAGCCGCGCAGCACCTGGTCCGGAACCGGCAACGGATAAAGCCGCGCCTGCATGGGCCGGACGAGCGGCCGCACGAGCGCTCCCACCGCCCCGAGACGCAGCGCGACGAAGCCGAACAGCCCCACCCCTACTGCGAGGAGTCGTCCGTCTTGACCCAGCACGCTCAGCACCACCACATACGGGATGGCGGTGACCCAAGGGCTGCGGAGCCAACGCACCGCCTCCGCTACCGGACGCGAGGGAGAAGCCGGTGCCAACACCTCGGTCCCGACATATACGAGCAGCGTCATCACCGCAGCCACCAGTGGGTGTGTGTAGACCACGAGCGGGAGCAGCACGCACAGCGCCACGGTGCGCCCGAGGTCGAGCCAGTCCAGAGCGCGGCGCACTAGCACAGCGAGCGGCACCTTGTCGAGCACGGGGGCAGCGTACTCGCGCACGAGCGCCTCGGTGGTGTGGAACCGAACCCCCTCCACGGTCACGAGGCCAAGCGGCGTGTCTAGGTAGACATCGTCAGGATCGGGAGTCGGCATGGACAGCAGATCGATTACGGGAACTCTGAGGAGCAGATGCGTGACCAAAGAGACCAGTAAACGTTCCGGTTCGTTCTTGGAAGCGCTTTTCGCAGCGCGTACACTACGCTAGCCCCTCTCTTCACTTGCTCTCCTGTCCCATGTCTCGCATCGTTGATGTCGTTCACCGCAACGGTCCTCCCATCTCCGTCTCGCCGACCGACTCGGCGCACCACGCCGCAGCCACGATGGCGAAGCACAACGTCGGTGCCACGCTCGTGATCGAGGCCGACAAGCTCGTGGGCATCTTCACCGAGCGCGATGTCGCGCGGCGCGTCGTGGTCCCAGGCCTCCATCCGGCCGACACGCGGGTAGCGGACGTGATGACGCCTGACGTGGTGGTCGTGCCCGCCGAAACATCGCACGTGGAGGTGCTGCGCCTGATGCAACAGGGGCATTTCCGCCACGTGCCAGTCACCGACGGCCAGATGATCGTCGGCGTCGTTTCGATTCGTGACCTGCTGCGCTTCGAGAAGGAGCACGCCGAAGCCGAAAACATCCAGCTGCGGCAGTACGTCTACTCGTACCAGTAATGTGAGGATCGCATAGATCGTTTCAATGGGCTAGCTTCTCCTCTCGCCGTAATCCAGAGAGGAAGCCATGGACGATCCCCGCCTCATTCAAGCCCGTCTCGCCTGGGTTCTGATGTATCGACGGACTGGCGACGCCGGTC
>JBCDFF010000545.1:0-2126 GCA_039178415.1 Bacteroidota bacterium | reverse complement strand
CGTAAGAACAAGCACGACGGGCTCGGCCACATGGTCGCCTACGCCGAACGCGAGACGTGTCGCCGCGAAAAGCTCGTCGGGTATTTCGGCGAGGCTGTCGATCTGGACGAGAGCGGGCACCAACCGGAGCGCTGCTGCGACGCGTGCGCCATCCAGGCGCGGCTCCGTGAGGCCCCCGACGAGATCCCGCCGTTCGAGGCGCTGCCGATGCACAGCCGCATCGCCATCGGCCTGCTCGACCTCGTGGACCGCCTCCGCTGGAGCGTGGGCCGAAAGACGCTCGTGCGCATCCTCACCGGCTCGAAGGCGGGCGACACCGAGGCGAAATACGGCTCCAATCCCTACTACGGCCGCCTCGGCTTCTACCGCCAGGAGGACGTGGACGGCTTCTACAAGCAACTCCTCGCGATGGGCTACCTGAAGGTCGGCGGGGAGTACATGACCGTCGACCTGACCGCGCTCGGCACGCAGGCGCTCAAGCACCGCGAGGCCATCCCGCTCGACACCGACGGCCCCGTGCCAAGCGGGCGCAAAGGCGGGGCCCGCCGCTCAGGCACGCAAACCGTCGAGTACGACGAGGCCGCACTCACGCCCGACGACGCGCCGCTCTTCGAGGCGCTGCGGGCGTGGCGGACGACGCGCGCGACGGCCGACGCTGTGCCCCCCTACGTCGTCTTCTCGGACGCCGTCCTGCGTGCGATCGCCGTGAGCCGACCGGCGACGGACGACGACCTGCTCGCGCTCAAGGGCATCGGTGCGAAAAAGGTGGCTACCTATGGCGAGGACGTGCTCGCGCTCGTCGCCGAAGCCACGTAGCGGCGATACCGCCCGGCAAGCCGCCAGGTAACCGCCCTGCCAGAGCGCGGCTACGGGGCGAGCACCCATGGCAGCCGCGCCTGCGGGATGGCATGCAGCCGCGACGCCTCAGCGAGGGGAGCGAGCCGCTGCACCCACACCTGGACCTCGGGCGGGACGGACGCCTGCTGCCGAAGCCCGGGGCTGCTGAGCAGTTGCCCCACGAGGCGGTCGAAGAGCGGCGGCGGCTGCGGGAACGTCCGCAGGCGATACCGGCCCGGCTCCAGCGCCGCCAGCTCCGCCGCCAGCGCCACGGCCCGGTCGAGCCCGCCGAGTTCGTCCACGAGCCCGACGGCGTGTGCGTCCTCGCCCGTGTAGACGCGCCCGCCCGCGAGGGCATCCACCGAGTCGCGGGGGAGCCCACGGCCGTCGGCGACGCGTTCGCGGAAGGTGTTGTAGATGCGGTCCACCTCGCGTTCCAGAAGCGCCCGCTCGGCGTTGTCGAGGGGCTTGGCGGAGCTGTAGAGGTCGGCGAAGGGGGCCGTGAGCACGGTGTCGGTGTCGAGGAAGAGCCGCTCTTCGAGGAGGGTGGAGGTGTCGAACAGGATCGAGAACACGCCGATGGAGCCGGTGATGGTCTGCGGGTCAGCGACGATGGTGTCGGCGGGTGCGGCGATGTAGTAGCCGCCCGAGGCCGCGACACCGGCCATCGAGGCCACGACGGGCACCTCGGCCTGGGCGTTCACCACCGCGCGCCACATGGCGTCCGCGGCCGTGGCGTCGCCGCCGGGCGAGTCGATGCGGACGACGAGCGCGGCCACCTTCGGGTCCGCGAGCGCGTCGTCGATGGCTTCGGTGAACGTGTCCGCGCCGAGGACTGGGCCCATGACAAGGTCCGAGCCGCTGTCGCCGTTGAGGATCGTGCCGCTCGCGTACACCACCGCGATCCGCGCGTCGCCCTCGTAGTCGAGCCCAGCCTGGGTGGGCGAGGTCTGGACGTAGTCGGCAAACGCGATCGTGGGCAGGTCGTCGTCGTCGGCCAGCCCGAGTTGCGCGGCGAGGTGGTCAGCAAGCTCGTCCTCGTACCACAGCGCGTCGAGCAGCCCCACCTCGTTGGCGTCCGTCGCGGCCAGCACCCGGCCCGTGTCGATGAGCGCCTCGACCTCCTGCGGGGCAAGACCGCGCCCTTCCGAGACGGCCTCGCGGAACCGGCGCGCCCGGTCGCTGAGCAGTGCGCGCAACTGAAACGTGTTCGCGTCGGAGAGCGAGGTGCGAGTGAATGGCTCAACGGCGCTCTTGTAGTCCCCCGCACGGATGGCCTGCGCCTCGAT
>JBCDFF010000544.1:0-2134 GCA_039178415.1 Bacteroidota bacterium | reverse complement strand
GGTCAGCGCACGATGGTGATCGGCTGCGTGAGCGTGGCGTCGCGCATCGCAACGCGGACGACGTAGACGCCGGCGGGCAGCCGAGCCGCGTCGAGCCCGAGCGCGTGTGGGCCTGCCGCGAGCGGGCCGTCGTGGAGCGTCCCCACGTGGCGGCCGAGCAGGTCGACGACCTCGACGCGTACGTCGGTGGCCGCAGGCAGCGCCACGGCCACGGTAGCCGAGGCAAAGGTCGGGTTCGGGTAGGCTGACAGCGTGGGCACGGGGGCCGCGCCGTGGTCCTCGGCGTTCGTGCCCCGCAGCACCTCCTCCACGGCGGCGAGCGCATCGACCTTGCCATAGCCCCACTGCGAGTTCGGGACGGTTCCGGTGAAGGCGTCGGCGCGCGCCGTCTGCTCTAGGATCGCGCGCACCTCGGCCGCGTCGAGCTCAGGGCCGGCTTGGAGCATCAGCGCCACGATACCGGCGAGCACGGGGGCCGCGCCGCTTACCGCGCCGAGGACGCCATACGGGTCGCCGCCGTCCTGGATGACGTTGGCGCGGGCGGTGTTGAAGAACGACCGCGCACCGTAGGTCCCGATGTTCGTGTTCCCTGGCACGCTCACGGCGATGCCGAGCCGTCCGTCGTAGGTCGGGCCGATGCCGCTGCCGGGCCAGAGCGCGCCCGGCCCAACCTCGCTGCCGACGTTCGTCCGCATGACGCCGTCCACGTCGGTCCAGCTGTCGCGGAGGACGTAGGCGGTGAGGGGGAGATTCTGCGCCGCGGAGGCCCAGTCCCAGATGGTGCGGCCCGGCACCGCGAACGTCGCGAATCGATTGGGAACCGCGCTAAAGATGGTTGCCGGGTTGAGCGAGGCCTGGAAGCCGCCGTCGCTCACGCTCGTGCCGGTGAGGCGCACCGTGTAGGTGCCCGTCGTGGCGCTGCTGAAATCGATCAGCAGTTCACGGCGACCGTTCGTCGCGCCCCAGAAGTCGATGCCGACACCGTTGTGAAAGAGCGTGAAGCCGGGACCGCCACCGGTCGCCCTCGCGCCGTTGCTGGGCGGCAAAAACGGTCCGCTCACGGTCCCGTCCGGCGCGACGACCTCGACGGTGAACCGATCGCTGCCTGCATACCACAGGTCGAGCCGCACGAACGTACTCGCCTTTTCGATCTCCAGGTCAATGGTCTGCCCTGCGTTCACCGTGCCCGCGGCGTGGTTGTCGACGCCGCCGTCGTCGCTCGTCCCGGTGATGAACACGCGACCGGGGAAATCGGGCCCAAACCGCGCGTCGATGTCGCGGGCGCGGGCGCTCGTGCCGTCCATGGGCCCGCCGCTCGACCCGAAGTTGGCGAGCACCACGAGCGGCTTGCCCTCGGCCTCGGCGAGCCCGATCACGTAGTCGAGCGCGACGGGCAGCAGGTCGGGGCGGTAGAACGGCGACTCGGCAGGCTCGGAGCCGTGCGCGGGGGCCCCTTCGCTCGTGAACTTGACGACGATGAACTCGACATCGGGGGCCATGCCCGCATACCGCCCGTCGGAGGCAGCCCCGTTGCCCCCGGCAATGCCGGCGGTCGCCACCCCGTGCCCAACGGCGTCGCGGTGCGCGAGCGGCGGTCCGCCCGACAGCGCGGCGTTGATCTCAGCACGGGTGTAGACCGTCCCGAAGCCCGTCGGGTTGTCCGCGTCGCCCGCGCCGCCGTCGTCGATGAGGTCGTAGATCGCGAGCACCCGCGTGGTCCCGTCGGCGTTACGGAAGTCGCGGTGGGTGACGTCGATGCCACGGTCGAAGACGGCGACGATGACGCCCTGGCCGGTGAGGCCGAACTGGTCGCGCACGTCCTGCACGCGGGTCTCGGCGCGGACGCGCTCGTCGGCGTGCACATGCGGCGCGAGCACGAGCAGGAGGACAACGAGGAGATAGCGCATGGCAATCGAAGGCATAGCGAGCGGGCGGTCTACTCACAGCTACGGCATTCCCCTGTGGATCTCCTCACGCTCGCGAAAAAGAGGCACCAAACGCGAGGCACCCCGCTGCGAACAGCGAGGTGCCTCAGGTCTAGCTACGATCGTGTGCGTCAGCGGGTCACGACCATCGAGCGCGTGAACGTCTCGGAGCCGCTCTGCAGGCGCACGAAGTACGTCCCCGTGGCCAG
>JBCDFF010000543.1:0-2158 GCA_039178415.1 Bacteroidota bacterium | reverse complement strand
GCCGTGTGCTGTCCGGGCGGCGCTACTCCGACGGCCTCCACCAGGCCATCGAGGCGAAAGAAAACGTGACCGTCCAGGCGGCGACGCAGACCTACGCCACGATCACGCTCCAGAACTACTTCCGCATGTACGCCAAGCTCGCCGGCATGACCGGCACGGCGGAGACGGAAGCCGAGGAGTTTAGCAAGATCTACGGCCTCGACGTCACGGTCATCCCGACCAACAAGCCCATCGCGCGCGACGACCGCGACGACCTCATCTTCCGCACCAAGCGCGCGAAGTACAACGCCGTCATCGACCGCATCCGGGAACTGAACGAGAACGGCCAGCCCGTCCTCGTCGGCACCACGTCCGTGGACGTCTCCGAGGCGCTCAGCCGGATGCTCTCGCGCAACAAGATTGCCCACAACGTCCTCAACGCGAAGGCCGACCGCGCCTCGCTCGAATCGGAGATCGTCGCGCAGGCCGGGCAGCCCGGCGCGGTCACCATCGCCACCAACATGGCCGGGCGCGGTACCGACATCAAGCTCGGGCCGGGCGTCCTTGACGCGGGCGGCCTCGCCATCCTGGGCACCGAGCGCCATGAGAGCCGCCGCATCGACCTCCAGCTGCGCGGCCGCGCTGGGCGTCAGGGCGACGCTGGCGAGAGCCAGTTCTACATCTCGCTCGAAGACGACCTCATGCGCATCTTCGGCGAGGACCGGACCGCGCGCATCATGGACAAGATGGGCATGAAGGAGGACGAGGTGATCACGCACCCGTGGATCACCAAGGCCGTCGAGCGCGCCCAGAAGAAAGTCGAGCAGAACAACTTCGCCATTCGCAAGCGGCAGCTTGACTATGACGACGTGCTCAACGCGCAGCGCTCGGTGATCTACGACCGCCGCCAGAACGCGCTCCGCGGGGCCCGCCTCACGGGCGACCTCCAGGACATGCTCCGCACGTTCATCGAGAGCCTCATCAGTCAGCACTTCGGCGACGGCGACTTCGACGAGATCCGCGAGGCGCTCCTCCGCCACCTCGCCTTCGACCTGCAGGTGGACCGCGAACTGGCCTTCCGCCTCGGCGAGGACGGCCTCATCGACCGCGCCACGGAGGACGCCTGGCAGCATTACCAGCGCAAGCGACGCGTGCTCGCCGAGCCGTTCTTCAAGAGCGCCCAGAACATGGTCTCGGGCAAGGACGGCAAGCCGATCGAGCCGACGCAGAAGCTCTACGTCGACTTCTCCGACGGCCGCCGGGTGCTCCGCGCCACCGTGCAGGTGCAGGACGTGCTCGACTCCGAGGGCCAGGAGATCAACGACGGCCTCGAACGCGCCTCCGTGCTCTCGGTCATCGACAGCAAGTGGGTGGATCACCTCCGCGACCTCGACGAGGTGAAGGAGGGCGTCGGCCTGCGCGCCTACGGGCAGAAGGACCCGCTGGTCGAGTACAAGATGGAGGCCTACCGCCTCTTCGAGGAGCTCATTGGCGAGATCAATGAGGAGGTGCTCGGGCTCGTCTTCAAGGCTGGCCCGCTCGTCCAGCAACAGGGGGCCCGCGCGCCGCAGCAGGCTCCGCGCGCCCGCCTCGACCGCAACCGCGCCCGCACCCGCCACGACTCCGCCGAGGCCGACTACCGCGTCAAGGGTGGCCGTTCGGGCAACAGCGGCGGCAACGGCAGCGCTGCCGAGCGCGACCCATCCGTGAGCGACAACGCGCCCGTCGTAGTCGCCAAGGAGCCCGGCCGCAACGACCACGTGCTTGTCCTGGACCCGTCCACCGGCGAGCAGCACACGATGAAGTACAAGCACGCCCTGCCCAAAATCCAGAACCAGGGCTGGCAGCTGCTGGGGCAAAGTTAGAAGTAGGAAGTAGGAGGTAAGAAGATTGAAGTGGGCGCCGCTGCGGACATTTCTCCTCGGCCGCGTCATTCGAAGCGCTCCCAACTTCTAACTTCCCACTTCTCACCTCACACCTCCCGAAATGCTTCGCACGCTGCGCGTCCGCGACTACGCGATCATCGACCGGCTCGAAGTCGAGTTCGACAGCGGGCTGAACATCATCACCGGCGAGACGGGCGCGGGCAAGTCGATCCTGCTCGGCGCGCTCAAGCTCATCCTCGGCGAGCGCGCGTCGCTGGAGGCGATCCGCACCGGTGCGAAGAAGGCCATCATCG
>JBCDFF010000542.1:0-2161 GCA_039178415.1 Bacteroidota bacterium | reverse complement strand
GGATAGGCGTAGGCGTAGTACGCCGGTTCGCCGAGGCCTGCGCCCGCCCAGAAGCCCGCGCTGGAGACTTCGTGGGAGTAGGCCTCCTCCATCACCCAGTCGGCGCAGTTGGGCGCCCCGCCGGGGTGCGCGGGCGCCGTGCGCCCCGAGAACCGCGTCAAGGCGAGGTCGAACGCGCCCCAGAAGAAGTGCACCGGGCTCGACTTGCCGATGAACTGCGCCCGGAAGCGCGTGAACACGCGATGGCTCGCCACAAGAATCTGCCAGTGGCGATGCGCGGCGTCAGCGTCGTAGGCTGCGTGCTCCTCGTCCTCATCGAATGGGAGCACGTCGCCTGGGATCTCGACGGGCATCGTCCAGATAGGAACGGCGAGACCGTGCGCGGCGAGCATCGCCATCAGCTGCTCGTAGAACGCCGCCACCGACATCGGGCGGAGCGCGAACGAGGCCGCCTCGCCATTGGCCGTGGTAAGGTGCAGCCGGTGATCGACGAAGTCGAACGCGAGCTCGAACGGGTTCGTGTCGTGTGGGATGAGGCCCGTCGAGAGCCCGCGCGTGGTGACATAGAGCGGCGTGTGCCAGGCGTGGTTGATCCACGGCATCGCCGCGAGGCGCACCTTGCCGACGACCTGCGTCCAGCGGTGGAGGGTCGCGTAGGTGGGCTCCCAGTCGGAGAGGGGAAGGGCAGGCCAGGGCATATGATCGGTGGTTCGGTAGTTCAGTGCATCAGTGATTCAGAACCAGCCCCTCGTGGAGGACGGTGCGTCGGCCGTCATGGGGGAGGTATCCGAAGAGAGCAGTTATTCTCGGGCGGCTGAGGACGTAGTCGTGTCGTCGAAATAGGCCCGCACCTTGCGCGCAGCCGCTGGCCCGACCTCGTCGGTCAGGGCTTCTTCGGAGGCGGCCTGGACGCCTTTCACGCTGCCGAACGTGGTGAGCAGCTTACGCGCGGTCTTCGGGCCGATGCCGTCGATCTCGGTGAGTTCGGTGCGCAGCGTCTTGATCGCGCGCTGCTTGCGCTGGGCCGTCACGGCGAAGCGGTGCGCCTCGTCGCGGGCGCGCTGCAGCAGGCGCAGGCTGCTCGACGTGCGCGGGATCATCACGGGGTCGGACAGGCCCGGCTTGTAGACTTCCTCCAGCCGCTTGGCCAAGCTCACGATGGCGAAGCGGCCCACGACCTCGGTGCGCTTGAGCGACTCCATCACCGAACTCAATTGCCCCTTGCCGCCGTCGATGATGACGAGGTCGGGCCACGGGCCGTTCTCCTGCACCATGCGGTTGTAACGCCGCTCCGTCGCCTCGCGCATCGACTGGAAGTCGTCGGGCTTGCCGTCGGGGACCGAGCGGATCTTGTAGGTGCGGTAGTCGGACTTCTTCGGCTTGCCGTCCTCGAAAACCACACAGGATGCTACGGTGCCAGTGCCGCCGAGGTGGGAGATGTCGAAGCACTCGATGCGGCGGGGAGGCTTCTTGAGGCCGAGGTCGCGCTGGAGAGCCGTGACGCTGCGCGGGATGCGCTCCTCGCCGCGGGCGATCTTCTGGCGCTTCCACTCGCCGAGCAACAGGTCAGCATTGGCCTCGACCATCCGCATGAGGCTCGCCTTTTCGCCGCGCGCGGGCGTCTTGAGCGGCACCTTCTTGCCACGCCCCGCGCGCAACACCGCCTCGATGGGGTCGGGCGACTCGACGTCGTGCGAGAGGTAGACCTCGTCGGGGAAGAACGTGGCGTCGGCGTAGTGCGCCTCCACGAAGCGCTGCATCAGCTCGGCGTCCTCGACGCCCTCGAAGCGGCGCAGGATCTTGTGCTGGCGGCCGATGATCTTGCCCTCGCGCACCTTGAAGAGCACCCCCACGGCCGCGTCGTCCTCCCGGTCGATAGCGAGCGCGAAGAGGTCGCGGTCGACCTCCTCGGTGGTGACGACCTTCTGCTTCTCGGCGTACTTCTGGAGCGCCCGCATCCGGTCGCGCAGTTCGGCCGCGCGCTCGAAGTCCTTGGCCATCGCGGCGGCCTGCATCTCGTCCTTGACGACCCCGACGAGGGCCTTCGTCTTGCCGTTGAGCAGCTGCCGGATTTGGTCGATGGCGGCGTCGTACTCCTCCTCTGCCTGGTACCCGGCGCAGGGGCCTTTGCAGTTCTGGATGTGGTACTCCAGGCACGGCT
>JBCDFF010000541.1:0-2163 GCA_039178415.1 Bacteroidota bacterium | reverse complement strand
GGGGTGAGTGTCAGATGATGGGAGCCACTTTTCTGTCGCAGCGTTGGCAACTGACAGAGGAGGGGAGCCACCCCAAGGCGGTCACTCTGAGAACGCTCGGCGGGGGAGCTCGTACGGGTGCTCGGCCAGGATCGGTTGGTCCGACGGCGCGCGACGCCGTAAGCGGTGGACCCGCCCCCCGGACAAGTCTACCTCGCACCGCACCAGCCGCGACGACCACGCAGGGGCGACCTCGAACCAGCGACCCAGCACGCGCACGTGGCCCTTCGTGTCCGTCCGCCGGATATAGACGATTCGGGCGGCTGGACTATCGCCTGGGTGAGCTTGGAGGTCGAGCGCCCAGTGAGCGGGCACGCCCGCCCGTTCGGGGGCGGCCTCTCGACGGCGGGCCGTGCGCTGGTGGTGCGCGGTGACGTAGGCAGACGAGCGCTGCCGGAGCTCCTCGAGGCAGGTGTGCTCGAACCGCCCCCAGACCTTCGACTGCCAGAGCCCGTTGTAGCCCTCGACGGCCGCTTGGAAGCCATGCTCGCTCACTGGCGCGAACACCGGCACCACGCCGAGTGCGAGGCAAGCCCGGCTGACGCGCCCCACGACGTCGGGGTGGATGTGGGGCCCGTGGAACACGGTGCCGTTATCGAACTGCGCGTAGTCCGGTAGTCCGTGTGTGCGCCAGTGCCCTACGAGTCGCTCGACGATGTCGGTGGCCCGGATCGCGGCCTCGCAGGGCCAGGAGCAGACGAGCCCGCCGTGGAGGGAGACCCCGTTGAGAACCTCGACCAAAGGGCCGCCCTTGATCTTGAGCCCCTCGACGAGATCGAACGAATCGAGTTCGGCACGCCCGGCGGCGACCTCGGGCAGGTACCACCCCTTCGGCGGGGCCTTGCGCCGGGGGCGGTGCGCGGCGTCGAGCAGGCCTCGTCGCTCGAAGACGCGCCCGATGGTCCGCTCGCTCGGCACGTCATCGACGCCCTCAGCAAGGAGGGTGCGGCGAACGGCCGCCGCCCCGTATTCGCCGAGCAGGCTCTCGTCGCGGAGTCGCTGGCGGGTTGCGGTGAGGAGCGCTTCCATCTCAGGCGGGGTGCGGTGCGTCACGCGGTGGGGTGCGTGGGAGCGGTCGCTCCACTCGACGCGGTCGAGGCGTTGGCCCTCGGCGCGCTCGACCCATCGCTGGACGGTGCGTCGGCTGACGTGGAACTGCTCGGCGACGGCACGCTGAGAGTGGCCCCGCCGGACCGCAGCGACGATATCGCGGCGGCGGGCGTGGAGGGACTTTTTTTGCTCATCTCGGTCTTGTCAGAGGGGGAGACGGTAGGATAGGTGGCTCCCATCAACTGGCACCTGGGTGGCTCCCATCATGTGTCATCTACCCCATAAATGCATATCCTGTTGTCCCCTCATCATGGCAGCAGCACTCATGCCCCTTCCATCTAACCCTCCTTCGTCGTTTCCCTCCCTCCTTTCCACGACAGAAGCAGCCAAGCTCAAAGGCTGCACCCGCCAGACCATCGCCGACGCTCTGCGGCGCGGTGCCTTGCAGGGCAGCAAGCTGGGGCGCGTCTGGTACGTCGTCCGTGACACGACCTTTGAAGCTTATGAAGTCCGGGAAACCGGCGGACGGCTTCACGAAGGCTACCTAGCCCGACACCAGCGTACGCGACGCGAGATGCAGCGCCGTCAGCGTGACCGGTTCGTGGAAGAACAGAGACAGGACAACTGACGAGAGCGGAAGCCAGCCCATATCCCTCCATGGCTCGCCTCTATCTCAAGACCGGCACGGATCGCCACGGCAACAAGGTCACGAAAGGCTACTACGCCGACTTCAATGACCCGGCCCGAGGTCGCCGCCGTCTCAGCCTTAGCACCAAAGACGAACGAGTGGCTCGCGCCAAACTTGTCGAGTTGGAGCGCAAGCAGGCGCTCGGCATCTTGGGATCCCTATGAGCAGCCCATCGACCAGAAGGGCGTCACACTCCCTGAAGCCGTCCGTCGGTTCCTAAAGGATCGGGAGCGATACTATTCGACGGATACGGTCAGCACGTACGCCTCTGTCCTGAAGAGCTTCGCGCGGACTGTGGCTCCAGGTACGACTGTGTGTGCTGTGAGTACGCGGCATGTCAAGGCGTTTCTCACGAAACCGCAGTATGCTGGCGACCTTGCCCTCTC
>JBCDFF010000540.1:0-2171 GCA_039178415.1 Bacteroidota bacterium | reverse complement strand
CGGCTCGCAGTTCCTCGACACGTTCCTGGTGCTCTTCGTCGCGTTCTACGTCCCTGGCATGATGACCATCCAGACGGTCTTGGCCGTCACCCTCTTTAACTATGCCTACAAGGTGGGCATTGCCATCGGCATCACGCCTGTAATCTACGCCGCGCACTGGGCGATGGACCGCTACCTCGGCGACGACGCGGCCGCCCAACTCCTCCGCGAGGCCGAACTGGCAGCCTGATTACAGGCGCTCGTATCCACACGGGAGTCCCGGAATTGGCTTGACTCACCGAGCCTGATGCAGCACCTTCACGACCCACGACCCACGACCCACGACCCACGACCCACGACCCTCACGCAAGCGCATTCTCGTCGCCGGAGTCGCGGACGAAGAGGCACGAGCCGCCGAGCGTGGTGACCATGCTGCGCATCACATCGAAGTCGGGGTCGGGCATGAGGCCGAGCAGATTGAGGTCAGCTTGGGGCGCAGACTGGACAAAGTCTGTGAACGCGCCCGTGCCCACGACCGGCGTCGCGTCGGGCAGCCTCGCGAGGTCGATGAGCCGGTCGAGGAAGCGCCGTGCACGTTCGGCCTCCGCCTCGTCCACGACGGTGATGAGCCGGATGAGTCCGTTCCAGTTGCGCTTGAGCTTGTAGGCGAGCAGCAGCGAGAGGTCGAGATTGCCGATGTCCATCGAGAGGTGCCAGTCGGGCGAGCGGTCGTGGATCCAAACATTGATGTACTGCCGCTGGCCGAGCCCCGCCCGTAGGTGCGGGGCGTAGAGCACCGTCCCGACGCGCTGGCGTCGGGCCTCGACGGTGAGGCGGGTATAGGCCTGCTCGCGGGCGGCGTGGTCGGGGAGGGCCAGGTCAGGAAGTCGCAGGAACAAAATGTTGGGGCGGAAAAACGTCCCGCGTAACGCCTGGAGGCTCGCCGACACCCCTGCGGAGAAGTCGTATGTCTCCATCGTCGTCCACGTCGCGTAGACGCCCTGGCGGCGGAAGGCCGTGCTCAGCGTGGGGAGGCGTTCGAGGTCGGGCTCGGCGATGGCGGCGTCGGTGGTGTCGGCCGTGCCGGTGGAGAGCCCGAGTAGCTTGACGGAGCCCTTCGGGAAGACGAGCGAGCGGAGCAACTCGAACGAGCCGCGCAGCGCGCTGAGGTCCTGCACGGGCACCAACACGTTCGGCTTCCACGCACGCTCCTGCCGCGTCGGGAGGTCGCCGACCCGCTTCGCCGCCCACTCGGCAACAGCCACGAAGAGCCCGCTGCGCACGTCGCCGTAGGGCGCTTCGAGGTGGCGCCGCAGCAGAAACGCGTAGACGCCGACGACGACCACCACCGCCGCAAGTGCGAAGGTCGGGTTCACGACGAACATAGCCAGCAGGCAGCCCGCGAGCCCCAAGAGCGGCACCGCCTGCGGGATGCGTAGCTGCGGCCGGAAGCTCACCAGCCCGAGCTGCCCCTCCACGAACACCACGAAGTTGATCATCGCGTAAGTGATGAGGAAGAACATCGTGATGAGCGGCGCGATCACGTTGAGGTCGCGCAGCAGCAGCGCCGCCAGCACGATCGCAGCCGTGATCACGAGTGCGTTGCGCGGCTCGCCCTTCGCGGTGCGCGTCGCCAGCCAGTCCCCGCGCGGGAGGACGGCATGGTCGCCGAGCGCCTGGAGGATGCGCGGGGCGCCCACGAGCGACGCCAGCGCCGAGGAGAACGTCGCACCCAGCAGGCCCGCGAGCACCGCCGGGCCCCAGAAGGCGCGGTCGATCATGATGGTGTAGGTGCTCAGCAGTTCCTCGGGCGTGGCCGACCGGGCGAGCCAGTATGCGAGCGCGAGGTAGATCACCAGCGACACGGCGATGGCCGCCATCGTGCCGCGGGGGATGCTTCGGCGCGGGTCCCGCAAATCGCCTGACATGTTCGCGCCCGCCATGATGCCCGTCGCAGCCGGGAAGAAGACGGCGAAGACGACCCAGAACGAGGTCCCGCTGAAGCCGTCCTCGGGCGTCCCCGGGTAGGTGCCGGTCAGCCCCACGTCAGTGAGGTCGTACTGCATCGAGCCGTTCACGGCCGCCAGCGCGACCGACACGAGCGAGCCCGCGATCACGGCCATAATGACGTACTGCACCCGAAACGCAAACGACGCGCTCACGACGGCGATGCCGAAGAGCACGCCGAACGT
>JBCDFF010000539.1:0-2211 GCA_039178415.1 Bacteroidota bacterium | reverse complement strand
GGTGACCCAAGCTGTTGCCGAGCGCTTCGGACGCAGCACGCTCTTCGGCATCGGGCTCTTCCTCGCTCCGTGGCTCTGCTACCCCCTCCTCGGCTTCGGCGAGGACGACTACATCCCGGACGCCGACCTCGACTGAGCCCTTGGTCACACCCGAGCGCCCTCGTAGATCCGACGAGGGCGGGTTGCCAACGCCACGTCGCGGCACTGCTCGGCGCGTCCGGGTGCAAGGCTTCCTCTGGCTCAGGGCTTCTGTCACGGCGCACCGCTCTCCGCGGACCCCTCCGGCACCCTCTGCGTTTCAAGCAGTCCGCTGGCTCATCCCACTCCGTCGCACGTCCATCCGGCCTGTCCCGCATGCACCGCCTCGAGATCGGCCGCCCGCTTCCAGGCTGGCACCTCGAACGCCTCGGCAACGCGCCTGTCCCGACGCCGTCAGACTTTGCGGACCAGCCGCTCTTGCTGCTGTTCTTCCACCTTGGCTGTCCGGGCTGTCGCTTCCGGGCGATCCCGTTCGCCAACCGCGTGGTCGTGGAGCGCGGCGACGCGGTGCGTGTCGTCGGCATCCACACCACGTTCGAGGGCACCGACCGCAGCGACGACGAGATTCGGGACGACCTGGAGGCGCTCTACGTCCGCTTTCCCGTCTACCGCGACGCCGGGCTCGCTGCGACCTTCCACGCCTACCGCGCCGGCGGTACGCCGCACTGGGTGCTCGTGGACCGCGGCGGCACCGTCCGCGACTCGATCTTCGGCTCTGATCCGAACCGCGCGCTGCTGCGGCTGGATTACCACCTGATGGAGCTGGGCGACCGCGCGACCGTCGGCTTCGGCGGCGGATGCCACTGGTGCACCGAGGCGGTCTTCCAGACCCTCAACGGCGTGGACCGCGTCGAGCAGGGCTGGATCCGCTCCGAGGCACCCAACGACACCGAGTCGGAGGCTGTGCTGGTGCACTTTCGCCCCGACGCCATCGACCTGCGCACCCTCATCGAGGTGCACTTGCTCACCCACGCGAGCACCGCGCAGCACTCGATGCGGGAGAAATACCGCAGCGCGGTCTACACGTTCGACGACGCGCAGGCCACCGCGAGCCGCGCTGCGCTGGAGGCGCTCGGTAAGGAACGCGACGCCCGCTACGTCACCCAGGTGCTCCCCTTCGCCCGCTTCCGGCTCAACGACGAGACCTATCTCGACTACTTCCGCACGCGCCCCGACGCGCCGTTCTGCGCAACGAACATCCGCCCAAAGCTGGAGGCGTTGCACCGCAGCCACGGCGCGTTGCTCAAGCCGGACGCGCTCAACCCAAGCCCACCGCCGGCTCGCCCCCCTTCGCCGAACGAGTCCCCGAGACCGTCCGTAAACGATTGCGCGGTATCTCCGTTGCCGTCAGCACCACCGTCGGTGCCAGAGCCCTCCGCTACGATTCCCGCTCCTTCCCCACCATCGACCCCCGCTGTCCCCATGCTGACCTGGAACGACATCCTCCGCACGGCCAACCACGGCAACCCGGCCCCGCCGCGTCGCGTCGAGAAGACCGACGCCGAGTGGCGGGCGCAGCTCTCGCCGGAGGCCTACTACGTGACGCGCCAGCACGGCACCGAGCGCCCCTTCAGCTCCGAGATGTGCAGCCTCTTCACGCCGGGCCGCTACGCCTGCGTCTGCTGCGACACGCTCCTCTTCGACGCCTCGGAGAAGTTCGAGAGCGGCACCGGGTGGCCGTCGTTCACGCAGCCCGTCGACCCGAGCCACGTGGCGCACCGCACAGACACGAGCCATGGTATGATCCGCGTGGAGGCGCTCTGCAACGTGTGCGACGCGCACCTCGGCCACGTCTTCCCCGATGGCCCCGCGCCGAGCGGCCTGCGCTACTGCATCAACGCCGTCGCGCTGGAAAAGGTGAAGGAGGTCGAAGCCTAGCGGTATGGTCCTCGGTGCGTTCGTCTGCGGCTCACTCGTGGGACGCTCGCGTTGCTCGCTGTGGTTCGTGCCGGGAGACGACGTCCAACTTCGAGCACGACGTGTCGCTCTTTACGCTTCACCCTTCACTGCTCTCTTCCGAGCAGCCACGCCACCTTCACCCCAGGCGTGCCGGTACGGCGTAGCTTAGGCATCTCCCCGACGCGCCTCTGCTCACCGATTCCGACTGCGACATGGAAGAGATCCGACGCCTCGGCGTCTACACCTCCGGCGGCGACGCCCCGGGCATGAACG
>JBCDFF010000538.1:0-2228 GCA_039178415.1 Bacteroidota bacterium | reverse complement strand
CGATCCGCGCTTGACGATCAGTCCTTCGTTGACGACGGTGATGAAGCCATCGAGGCGCGTCCAGGTTGTGTCGCTCTCGATGGCGAACGTCGCCCCGGCGAGGTTGGTGAGCGCGGCGCTGCTAGCCACCTCTAGCGGTCCCTCGGCCCAGCGGAAGAGGCCCGCGTTGGTGAATGTCCCACCGCGAAACTGCTTGGTGCCTGGGCCCGTCGCCGCCGCGCCGCCAAGGAGGTGGAGCACGCCGCTCTCGCCCGTCCGCGTCCCGAGCACGCCGCCGGTCCATGCGAGCGGCCCGTTGACGTTGGTCTCGCCACGCCCGCCAAATTCGCCGCCCGAGAGCTCGACCGCGGCCAAGTCGGAGGGCGTAGTGGTGTCGACGAGTCGGAGGGTACCGCCCGCGACCTGGATGAGTCCCGTGAAGGCCGCGCGGCCCAAGTCCAGCTCACCGCTCTCCACGCGCAGCGTGCCCGCACCCGCTACAGACGAGCCTTCTGCGAAGCGGTAGCGCGCCTGCCGTACGGTGAGGCGCGCACCGGACGCGATCTCGAACACGCCGTCGCCCCGCGCCGTGAACGAGGTACCGTTGGCGAGCCGCAGCGTGCCCGTCTCCACGCGGACCGTCCCCTCGTTCTCGAAGACGCCGAAGGGGTAGGAGAGCGCCGTCGTCCCGGTCCCGCGCGACTTCACGAGGAGGCCACGGTTGAGGAGGTCCAACGTGCCGTTGGTGCGCGTTATCGAATCGTCGCCGCGAAGGTCGAACGTCGCGCCGGGACGGTTCTCCAGCGTCGTAGAAAACTGCACCACGAGGTCGCCTTCCTCCCAGCGGATGGTGCCTTCGTTGAGGATATCCCGGCTGCGGAGGCCCTTCTCGTCGGGGCCCGTGATGAGCATCAGGGCACCCGGCGCAATCGTCACGGCGGCGGTCTCGGCAAAGTTGCGGCCGTTCATCTCACCCGAGCGCCACACGAGCGAGTCGGTCACCGTGAGATTACCGTCGCCGTCGAGCGCGTCGGCATTGAGGACGAGGCGCGCGACAGTCGTGTCGCGGACGAGGTCGGGCCGCCCGCTCTCGACGTAGGCGGTGTCGACCACACCGGGGATGCCCGACGGCGACCAGTTGACGTCCGAGAACCAGGAGCCGTCGCCGCCGCGCCAGGTGTAGCCCGTCTGGGCGAAGGCGGGGGCTGCCACGAGCAGGAGGAGGAGAAGGGAGCAGAGGCGCATGAGTTCAGGGCGTCGAAGGAAGAAGCCGGTTGTGTGTGCTCCATCGCGGAAGCGGGACGGGGCGTATCACGGCCCCGCGTTTTTTTTTGGGCAACCCCGAGTGGGTGGTAGCCTCGCTCGCCCCACGTACTCGATTTCCTGGCCGAGGACCGTACTTTCGCCGTGCCAGCCTTCCACGACCATGCGGGCCGAACCGACCACGACTCAGCTCCTCCACGACGCGCGCGACGGGGACGACGACGCGATCGCCCGGCTCTTCCCGCGCCTCTACGACGAACTACGGCAGCTCGCCCACGCCCGGCTGCGCCGCCATCGCCCGAGCGACACGCTCAGCACCACGGCGCTCGTCCACGAGGCCTACCTCAAGCTCACGGCAGGGGAGTCGCCGACGGTCGCCGACCGGACGCACTTCTTCGCGCTCGCGGCGCGGGCGATGCGGTTCGTGCTCGTGAGCTACGCCCGCGACCGCACCGCGCAAAAACGAGGCGGCGGCCAGGCCCCGTTCGCCTTCGACGAGGCGCTCGGCGACGGCCTCGTGCGCGCGGACGCCGAAGCGGCCGACCTGCTCATGCTCGACCACGCGCTCGAACGGCTCGCGACCTACAGCGCACGTCTCGCCGAGGTCGTCGAGTTGCGGTTCTTCGGTGGGCTGCAGCACGAGGAGATCGCCGCGCACACCGGGCGCTCCATAGCGACGGTGAAGCGCGACTGGCGCCGCGCCCGCGCCTGGCTCTACCACGCGATGCATGACACGAACGACGTACAACGGTAGAGACGTTGTGAACCCTACCCGTGGAGACGTTGCGTGCAGAGACGTTGCGTGCAACGTCTCTACCTCGCATTGAGGCCATGCTGTATCGCAACCGATTTCGCGTTGAAAGCACCCGGCTGCCGGACCATGATTACGCCGCGTAGGCATGGTACCACGTCGTGATCTGCACGAAACACCGAAGGTGCTGGTTTGGCGAAGTAGACGAGGGAACGATGGTGTTCTCGAAGCTGGG
>JBCDFF010000537.1:0-2233 GCA_039178415.1 Bacteroidota bacterium | reverse complement strand
GTCGTGTTGCGGTGCATCGTCGAGGGGACGAACTGCGGCTGGATGCCGTTGAGGTAGAGCGCGCGCTGGACGTGGCGCACGTGCTCGTCGATGCCCGCGAAGTCGGCGTAGGCGAACCCGCGCCCGACGTGGATGCCCTCGCTGTCGAGGTGGCGGCGCAGCCCCTCGATGAGCTCGATGGTGACATCGCTCGGCGAGCCGGGGTGCTTGAGGCGATTCTTGAGGTAGTAGTAGAGGTTCTGGTAATCAATCAGGACGGCGGCGGCCTGAGGATGACTGGGAGACGTGGTCATAGCTGGATGGATGTAGAGCGGCTAGCGACAGGGACTAGCGAATCGTATGGACGGTGGTAGCGAACAGCGGAAGCGGCAGGCCGAGGCGACGACGGCGGGCAGAGGTGACGACGTGCCGAGGCGACGGCGATGGGGCCTGATGCGAGGACGCGGGCAGCACACCTTTTCGACCCTCGACCCTAGGCTGCGTCAAGTTCGAGGATGGTGAGGCGGTCGTTGGTGTAGATGCAGATGTCGGCGGCGATGCGGAGGCCTTCGTCCACGACCTCGCGGGCGGAGAGGCCGTCGGCGTGCTTCATCATCGCGCGGGCGGCGGCGAGCGCATACGGCGCGCCCGAGCCGATGGCGAGGATGTCGTCGTCGGGCTCGATCACGTCGCCGGTGCCGGAGATGAGGAGCAGGCGGTCCGGGGCGGCCACGGCGAGGAGCGCTTCGAGGCGGCGGAGGTAGCGGTCGGTGCGCCAGTCCTTGGCCAGCTCGACCGCCGAGCGCGCGACGTTGCCGCCGTGCTGCTGCAGCTTCGCCTCGAACCGCTCGAAGAGCGTGAAGGCGTCGGCCGTGGCCCCGGCGAAGCCCGCCAGGATCTTGCCGCCGTGGAGCGGGCGCACCTTCTGCGCCGTGTGCTTGAGGACGGTGTCTTTCATGGTGGCCTGCCCGTCGGAACCGAGCGCCACCTTGTCGCCGACCCGCACGCCGAGCACGGTGGTAGCGTGGATGGCTGGCGCGCCTGCGTACAAACCATGCCCGGTGGCCGGGCCATACAAATGCGTCATGCGAACTGGAGTGAGGGGAAGTGCCGCCGTGCACGCCGAGGACCCGAGGTCGTCACACCAGAGGCGGCATCAACGGCCGCGGTGGAAAAAGACTGGCAAGAAATCTTCGGAGCGCCCGCGAAATACTGGCGGCGCAATCATGCTCCTTATCGAGGCCAGCCTGCGAGAAGTTCCACGATCGCGTCATGCGTGGCGCTGACGGCCCGGGTGCGGGCGCTGTAGTGGTTGGTGAGGAGCACGAAGCCGAGCCGCGAGCCGCCCGCTGTGGTGACGACGCCCACGAGGGAGCGCGCTCCGGTGATGAAGCCCGTTTTTGCACGAACGTTGCCCCCGGCGCGCCCCGTCCGGAACCGCCGCGCAAGCGTCCCGTCGCGCCCGCCGACCGGCAGCGAGTCGAAGAACGCCGCGCGCACGCCAGGCTCGGGGTGGCGGTCCATGTAGGTCAGCAGCGCTGCGAAGTCTGCGGGGCGCACGAGGTTCTGGTACGAAAGCCCCGAGCCGTCCCGCACGCGCACCCGGCTTGTGTCGACGCCCGCCCGACCGAGGAACGCCCGCGTGGCAAGCGCTCCCGCCTCGAAGCTGCCTGCCTCGGGCGCGTCGTCCTCGCGCGCCTCGGGGAGAGCCGGATAGATCCGCGCGCCGAGCGTCTTGAAGAGGTGCTCCGCCGCCAGGTTGTTGCTGCGCACGTTCACGTCGCGCGCGATCTGGGCAAGCGTCGGCGACTCGTGGGCAGCGAGCGTCGTCATCCGTGCGTAGTCGAATGGGGCGTCTGTGTAGGCATCGGCATCGAAGGCCTGCCCCTCTACGGCGATGCCCTGCGCTTCGAGCGTTTCGAGGAGCACCTGGGCAAAGTAGGCCGTGGGGTTGTGCACGGAGACGGCCTCGAAGTCGCGGCGGCCCTCGGCGATGGTGCTTGACACGTAGATCGTGTTGCCGGAGAGGTCGCGCGCATAGCCTTCGTCGTAGGGTGTTCCGGCGCGCGCGGTCGTGCTCGTGTTCTCGACACGCACGTACGGCGTCATCGCAGGCTCCCAGGTGATCCGCGTCGGCTGGCCGGGCGTCGTCGCCTCCACCAGAAGCTCCACCGTGCCCTCGTTGTAGCTCAAGCCCGAAATCTCGGCGGCGTAGTAGAACGGCAGGTCGTCCCACGACCACGCGGGTCCGAGC
>JBCDFF010000536.1:0-2246 GCA_039178415.1 Bacteroidota bacterium | reverse complement strand
GCGCACGGCGACGTACACGAACGTGCCGCCCGGGCGCTACACCTTCCGCGTGCGCGGGACCAACAACGACGGCGTCTGGAACGAGGCCGGGACCGCGCTCGGCGTGGTCGTCGTGCCGCCGTGGTGGCGGACGTGGTGGGCCTACCTCCTCTACGGCGTGGCGATCGCGTTCGCCGTGGCGATGGGGTTGCGCTACCGCCGCGAGCGCATCGAGCTGCGCCACCGCTCGGAGATGGAGCGCCTCGAAGCCGAGCAACTCCGGGAGCTAGACCGGGCGCGCAGCCGCTTCTTTGCCAACGTGAGCCACGAGTTTCGGACGCCGCTCACGCTGACGCTCGGCCCCCTCGACGACGTGCGGGCCGGGCACTACGGCGCCGTCCCCGACGCGATGGACGCACCGCTCAGCCTCGCGCGGACGAACGCCGGGCGCGTGCTCACGCTCATCAACGAGATCCTCGACGTGTCGCGGCTCGAAGCCGGTCAGGTGCCGCTCCAAGCACAGGCTGTCGACCTCGGTGCGTTCGTGAGTGGGCTCGCCGCCATGATCGCGCCGCTGGCCGAGCGCCGCCGCTTGGTCTTGGAAGTGGATGTCCCCGCTGAGCCGGTGGTCGTCTACGCCGACCCGGCGCTCCTCGAAAAGGTGGCGATGAACCTGCTCTCGAACGCGCTCAAGTTCACGCCCGAAGGCGGGCACGTCTGGGTCGAGGTCGCCTCGGACGACGCCACCGCCTCGGTCGCCGTGCGCGACGACGGGCCGGGCATCGCGCCGGACGCCCTGGTCCGTGTCTTCGACCGGTTCTACCGTGCGTCCGAGGCTGAGCACGCCGTCGGGACCGGCATCGGGCTGGCGCTGGCGAGGGAGCTTGCCCACCTCCACCGTGGCACGCTCGACGCCGCGAGCACCGTGGGACAGGGCAGCACGTTCACGCTTACGCTGCGCCTCGGTCATGACCACCTGCCCGAGGGGGCGGTCGATCTCGATGCGCCCCTCGTCGGCTGGGACGCCGAGGACCCCGGCGAACTCCCGGTCGTGTCCATCGGCGACGGGGCTAGCAGCAGCACGACACCGGACCAGACTAGCACGCTCGCCACGCTGGACGGCCCGAGCGGCGACGGGGCAGACGGGCGCAAGACCGTTCTCGTCGTGGAGGACCACCCCGAAGTGCGCGCGTTCATCCGGCGGCACTTGGAGCGGGGCACGCCCTCCTACCGCGTTCTGGAAGCCGCCAGCGGAGACCAGGGGCTCGACAAGGCCCGGTGCCTGCTGCCCGACCTCGTGCTGAGCGATGTCATGATGCCAGGCACGCTCGATGGCGTGGCGCTCTGCCGGGCGCTCAAGGCGGACCCGGAGACGGACTTTCTGCCGGTGGTGCTCCTCACGGCCCGAGCTGCTCCCGAAGACCGGATCGGCGGCCTCAAAGAGCAGGCCGATGACTACCTCACCAAGCCGTTCGACCCCGCCGAGTTGCGCGCGCGCATCGCCAACCTCATCGCGGGGCGGCAGCGGCTTCGCGAGCGGTTCCTCCAGGAAGGCATGGCGCGCGTGCTCAGCGAGCAGGGCTACGACGCCTCCAATACAGCCACGCCGTCTCCCACGTTGCCTCCAGCGCTGCACCCCAGCGTTCCTGAGGTGACGTCCGCCGACGAGGCGTTGCTGACCTCGGTGCGGCAGACCGTCGAGGCGCGCCTCGCCGACGAGGACTTCGGCGTGAGCGACCTGGCCGACGCCGTCGGGCTGAGCCGCAGCCAACTCTACCGGCGGCTGCACGCGCTCACGGGGCAGTCCACCTCCGACGTGATCCGCACCTTCCGGCTCGAACGAGGCGCGCAACTGCTCACAGCGGGCGTCGGGACGGTCAGCGAGGTCGCCTATGCCGTCGGCTTCAAGACGGTCTCGCACTTCTCCAACGCGTTCACAGCGCACCACGGCTGCCGTCCCTCAGCCTACCCTGATACTCTGAGCCCACCTACCCTGAGTGGGATGAGCGGGAGAGCACAACCACCACGGTCTGCTCCCCCGCTCGGTGACACGGTTCGGTGAGCGCTAGTCGACCAGGGTCATGGTTCGGTGGGCGCTCGTGGCCCCCGACACGAGGCGGTAGACGTAGACACCGCTCGCCAGCGCGCTCCGGTCAAAGGCGACCTCGTAGGTCCCCGGCGTCAAGGTCTGGTCCACGAGGCGAGCGACCTCGCGGCCCAGCAGGTCGTAGACGACGAGCTGCGTCGGCGCGGGGTCTTGGACGGAG
>JBCDFF010000535.1:0-2262 GCA_039178415.1 Bacteroidota bacterium | reverse complement strand
TGCCAAGCAACCGGCACCGACGAAGGGCGCCCCTCGTGCACCCTCACCGATGCCAGCCTTGAGCCTGGCACGGACTACCAACTCGACGCAGGCACCACCTACATCCTCAGCGGCATTGTCATCGTCGAAGATGGTGCGGTGCTTCGCGCCCCGGCTGGCACGCGCTTCAAAGCCGAAGCGGGTACGGGCACGGCTGCTACGGCGCTCGTCGTGGCTCGCGGTGGTCAGCTCATCGCTTCCGGCACGTCCGCCGAGCCGGTCATCTTCACGTCCATCCAGGACAACCTCGACTCGGCTGACTTCCTCACCTATCAGGACCGCGGCCTCTGGGGCGGCATCATCCTGCTCGGCTACGCGCGCAACAACAACACCAGCGGCGTCTCCGACATCGAGGGCGTCAACGAAATCCTCTCCGGCGACCCGCGCATCGTCTACGGTTGCACTGGCGACGACTGCAACGACGGCGACTCTTCGGGCTCGCTGCGCTACGTCTCGATCCGCCACACCGGCATCAACATTGGTCAGTCGGACGGCAACGAGATCCAGGGCCTCACGCTCGGCTCCGTAGGTTCGGGCACGGAACTGGCCTTCGTCGAGAGCTACGCTTCCGCCGACGATGGCTTCGAGTTCTTCGGTGGCACCGTCGACGCCAAGTGGCTCGTGGCGGCCTTCTGCTCGGACGACTCGTTCGACTTCGACCGCGGCTTCCGCGGTCGCGGCCAGTACTGGTTCGCCATCCAGGCTCCGGACCAGGCCGGGGCGCTCGCGGAGCAGGACGGCGCCTCCGGCTCCACGCCGGGCAACACGCCGTTCGCCACGCCGACGTTCTACAACTTCACCCTCATCGGCGCGGGCGTCGGTGCGGCTCCGGAGACCGACCGTGGCTCGGCGCTCTACTTCCGCGAGAACTTCGGCGGCAGCTACTACAACTCGGTGATCACCCAGTTCGAGACGGCTGACGGTGGCTTTGCCCTCCGCATCCGCGACGACCTGGAGCCCGATTCCTTCGACCGCTTCGAGGCGGGCGACCTCACGCTGGGCAACAACGTGTGGTGGGACTTCGGCAACGACCCGGCTCCGACTAGTGACCTGACTTCGCTCGTTCGTTCCGACACGGACGGCGCGCGCGATGCCATCGTTGCTGGACTTGCGACCAACGGCAACACGCTCGCTGACCCGGCTATCGCTGGAGTGGATCGCGCTACGGTGCCATCCAACGGCCTCGACCCGCGCCCGCTCAACAACGACAGCCCCCTCGTGACCGGGGCCCGTGCTACGCCGCCCAACGACGGCTTCTTTGACAACGTCCCCTACCTGGGGGCCTTCGGCAACACCAACTGGCTCGAAGGCTGGACGGCACTCTCCGATGTGGGCTACCTCGGCGACATCTCGGTCGTAGAGGTTGCCAACGAGGAGTCGCTGCCGCAGGACGTGTCGGTGTTCGAGGTCTACCCGAATCCGTTCGCGCAGCAGGCCACAGTCCGCTTCGGCGTCGAGAACGCCCAGGACGTCGACGTGGCAGTGTTCGACATGCTCGGCCGCCGCGTGGCGCAGCTCGCTGCGGGCACGATGGCCGCGGGCGCGCAGGAGGTGACCTTCGAGGGGCGCAACCTGCCCTCGGGTGTCTACTTCGTGCGGGTGCGCACTGAGGCTGGTTCTGCCATCCAGAAGGTGTCGCTCGTCAAGTAAGCGAACAGGGCGCTTCGTGCGCCTCTAAACAGTTACCTCCGCAGCGGGGGTAGCTCTGAGCGCCGGTCTTCTCGTGGGAGGGGGGCCGGCGCTCTCCTATTTGGAGCGTTGTCGATTTCGTGTAGCCCCAAAGGCAAGGTCCCCGTGCCGGGTTGCGAGATACACAGCCGACAGCTCACAGCCGACTAGCGCCCCGCTTTTTCCAGCACGACGGCCGGTTCGAGCGCCCGCACCCAGACCGTGTCGCCGACGGTGAAGCCGTGGCGGTTGTCAGTATGCACGAGGCAGTCCACGGGGCCGAGCTGCACGCGGTAGGTGACGTCGTGGCCCTTGAAGGCGCGCGCGGTGACCGTGCCCGCACGGCAGTGCTCCGTCTCCGGCGTGAGCGTCAGGCTCAGATGCTCCGGTCGGATCGATACCAGCACGGTGCCCGCGGCCTCGCGGTGGAGCGTGAGGCGGCCGAGCACGGAATCTGACTGGGTGCCCTGCGCCTCGGTGAGCAGCAGGTTGGTCTGGCCGAGGAACTGCGCCACGAAGAGCGTGCGCGGCCGGTAGTAGACCTCCTCCGGCGTG
>JBCDFF010000534.1:0-2304 GCA_039178415.1 Bacteroidota bacterium | reverse complement strand
CTCGCTGATTCGGGCGAAGTCGGGCAGCGAGAGCCCCGGCCCGCCGTGCTCGGCGCTGTGGTAGAGGTTCCACAGCCCCGCCGCCTGCGCCTCGGCGCGCACGTCGGCGAGCCGCGCTTCCAGCGTGGCGTAGTTGTGCGCCAGGAGGTGCCGTTCGAGCGGCACGCACACCTCGCGGACGAAGGCACGTACCTCGTCGAGTAAGGTGTTGAGATCGCGGGCGGAGACGGAGTCGTGCATGACGGGAGGTGGCACTGGGAAGGACGGGACGACATGGTACTGCCTTCGCTGTGCCTCATGCTCCCCGACCTACCTGACGTATCCATGTGGTCGTACCTGCCGCGAACCCGATCTACCCCGACGCGTTCAGCCAGAACCCAGACGCTCGTTATGCCTGCTGTCCACTCGAAAGACGAAATCATCCGCCTCGTGCAAGCACTCCCGGAGGAGGCTTCGCTCGACGATGTAATCGGCCGGCTCATCCTCATCCGCAAGGTGAACATCGGCCTCGCTCAGGAAGGCCAGGGCATTCCGCAGTCGAAAGCCGAAGCCGAATTCCGCAAGCCGCGTCAGGAGCGCTGCTGGAACCGTGGATGAGGTTGTCTGGAGGCCGTAGGCGTTACGCGACCTCGAAGCGATTGAGGCTTACTACGAGGAGGTCGCGCCGGACTTCGCTCCGCTGTTCGTTGCAGGTGCATTCGAGGCGGCATCACGGCTCCGCGACTTCCCACGCGCCGGACGCACCGTGCCTGAGATCGGCGACGAGTCTATCCGCGAGCTACTCTACCGGCAGTATCGGATCATCTACATCGTGATCGGGGAGGCAGCGGAGGTGTTGACGGTCTACCACTCGGCACGCCAGTTCGGTGGTTTCGGGTAGGCAGGGGACCTCCATGCCAACGAGTGGACAGCTCTCTCATGTCGAACCGAAATCGACGGGCGCAGGGACGTTTTCGCGCAACAACGGACAAGCCGTGGGCGTCATGAGGACGCTACGCTTGAGCTATGCTCTCTCGTCCAACCACCTGATCCTGAACCGATGCATATCGACTCCTTGCTGATTGCCCTGGTGTCTCTTCTTTTCCTGTCGCCAAGCAACACAGCCCACCTGAACGAGGCCCACCTGGCTGACGACGGCGAACCCGTCACGGTCGCACCCCAGAGCATTGACGACCCCAGCGATGCCACGCCTGAGGACAACCCGCTGCTGATGGCGTGGGACACGCCGTTCGGCACCCCGCCGCTGGACCTCATTGACGAAGCGCACTTCCTCCCCGCCTACGAGGTCGCCCTCGCGACGCACACCGCCGAGATCGAGGCAATCGCTACCAACGCGGAGGCCCCGACGTTCGAGAACACGATGCTCGCGATGCAGCAGGCGGGGCGCGACCTCGGCCGCATCTCGCGGGTGTTCTTCAACCTGACCAATTCGGCGTCGAACGACGAGATCCGCGCGATCCAGCGCGAGATGAGCCCGCGCCTCGCCGCGCACAGCGCCTCCATCACGCTCAACCCGGAGTTGTTCGCCCGCATCGACGCGCTCTACCAGGCCCGCGAGACGCTTGACCTGGAGCCGCAGCAGGCACGGCTGCTGGAGACCACGCACGAGGACTTTATCCGCGCCGGTGCGCAACTTGAGGGGGCCGACCGCGCGCGCTTCGCTGAGGTGCGCTCGGCGCTGGCCGGGCTCTACACGCAGTTCTCCCAGAACGAGCAGGCTGACCGCGAGGCGTGGACGCTCGAACTGAGCGAAGCCGACATCGCGGAGCTTCCGGACTACATCGTGTCGGCGGCGGCGGGCGCAGCAGCGGACCGCGGCATGGAGGGCCACGTGATTACGCTCGCCCGCTCCAGCGTGGAGCCGTTCCTGGAGGCGTCGCCCAACCGTGAGCAGCGCGAGATCGCCTGGCGCGCCTGGACCCAGCGCGGGTCGAACGACAACGCCAACGACAACGAGGACACGATCCGCGAGATCCTGGCGCTGCGCCTGGAGATGGCGAACCTGCTCGGCTTCGAGACCTTCGCCCACTACCGCACCGCCGGGACGATGGCGGGCACGCCGGACGCGGCGATGTCGCTCATGGAGCAGGTCTGGTGGCCCGCGCGCGACCGCGCCCTCGAAGAAGCCGCCGACATCGAAGCGCGCATCGCAGCCGCCGGGCTCGACCACGAACTGCAGCCCTGGGACTGGCGCTACTACACCCAGCAGGTCCGCGCTGAGCGCTACGACCTCGACGAGAGCGAGGTCAAGGCCTACCTCCAGCTCGACAACATGATCGAGGCGATGTTCTACGTCTCCGGGCG
>JBCDFF010000533.1:0-2326 GCA_039178415.1 Bacteroidota bacterium | reverse complement strand
GCTGCGGCGGCGTGATCGTCGCCTCGAAGCGCACGGCCCCGCTCGTCCGGTCTACCTCGACCACCTTGCCGTACGGCGTGGCAGTATCGACGACCGCCCCTGGCATGAACACGACGCGGTCCGTCTCCGGGTGGACATCCACGTCCGAGACGATCCGCGAGAAGGTGTCACCGCCACGCCCCTTGCCGTACTGCCACACCTGCTGGATCGTCATCGCCTCCTCGTCAATGTCGTAGATCACGGCGCGGCTGTAGCGCGGGCCTTCGCCGTCGGGGAGGTAGTGGCGGCGGTCGCCGTTGTCGAAGACCGCGAGCGTGCCGTCGGGCAGCAGCGCCGGCGCGTGCTGGTACCACGCCCACTCGAAGTCGGGGTGCGGCGCGGTGCCGTCCAGGACCGCGGCGTCCGCGATGGGTTGTCCGGCCGCGTCGAGCGGCTGGAGGAGCTTCGTGCGTAGGTCGGTGCCGTCGCCGGCCGCCTTCCAGCCGCGATGCGGGGCGAGGATCCAGACCACCTCGTTGTCGCGCGTGAGCTTGACGAGGCCCTGCGTGCGCCCGGAGACGATGAGGGCGTCGTCCTCAGCGTCGTAGGCGAGCGCGTTGCCGTGGAACCAGTCGGTGTCGAGGTCCCCGAAGTCGTTCGGCCAGGCGCGGCGCTGGTTGTCGAGCGCCTGATTGAGGTCCCACACCGTGACGATGGCTCCGCTCTGGCGGTCGATCTCGATGACGTGGTCCTCGATCGTTCCCAGGCCGAGCTTGTTGACCGTGGCGATGAAGTTGCCGTCGGGCTTCTCGATCACGTTGTGGTGGTAGCTGAAGCCCGGCATGTCCCAGGTGCGTACGATCTCGCCGAGCATCGTCATCTCGTAGATCTGCGAGGTGCTGTTGCTCCCGAAGTAGAGGTGGCCGTTGGCGAGGCGCTCGATGCCGTTGTCGTAGAACAGGTCGCCGAGAAGCGGGTGGTCGGTGAAGTCGAGGCACCAGCGAATCGCGCCAGTCGCGTCGAACATGAACGGGCGCTGCGGGACGACGTCGCCGTTGTGGCCGAAGTAGCTGACGAGGTTGAGGCCGGGGCGCCCGCCGCTCGGAGGCACGTTGATGCGGATCTGCGGCAGCGCGTCGCCGATGGGGCCCGTGGCGATGGTGAGGGTCGTGTCACCGAGGACCGTGCCGTTCGCGCCGAAGAAGCGCAGGGTGACGGGGTTGGCCGTGGCGGCGTAGAGCCCGAGCACCGGCAGCGTGTGCGTCTCGGCGACCTCGTCGAAGCGGTGCGTCAGCGGGATGCCCGTGGTCCCGCGACCGTGACCTCGACCGAGGTGGGCTGCGTCGTCGTCACCGTGACCACGGCTGCGAGCGGAGCCACGCCGGTCGGGTTGAGCGCGACCGTCAGCGCGGTCACAACGTCGAGGCGCCCCGCCGACTCCGGCTCGGCGTGGTCGCAGGCTGCGAGCATGAGGAGCAGGACGACGGCACCAAGGCCGCGAAGGCGATTCAGCATCGGGGGAGCAAGGGACACGGCGGCTCGGGGAAAACCTGAAGGTACACGTGGACCCTGTCTGGAACCTGGTTCGTATACCCACGCTCTGGTTCGTGTACCGTCGCCCTCCACTCGGGCGAGGTGCACCCTGAACGACCTCCGTCACCAACCCCCAACCCTATGCCCAAGCAAAAACCCATCGAACAGGAAGGCGTCGTCACCGAGGCGCTGCCCAACGCGCAGTTCCGCGTGGAGCTGGAGAACGGCCACGAGATCCTCGGCCTCCTCTCCGGCAAGATGCGCAAGTTCTTTATCCGCATCCTCCCCGGCGACCGCGTGAAGGTCGAGATGTCGCCCTACGACCTGACGAAAGGCCGCATCGTCTACCGCTACAAGTAAGCTCAACTTCGCAGGCGGAGTTGCCGTGTGACCGTGCAGACGCATGAACGTATGAGCGGAAGCAGCGTGCACGCGCACCCGTCCACACCACGAGTCCGGCTCGGTCCCCCGACGGGATCGAACGCGCCCAGGCTCAACAGCGTCGGTCAACGGCTACTGACCGTCCGCGTCCCCCTCGCCCGACGCAGGCTCGGCGGGGGGCTCGGTTGTTGCTCTGCTCGGTAGAGCCACGGTGGGAGGTGTCAGCGCTGGTGCTGGCGTCGCAGCCTCAGGCACGGTTGCCTCGGCAGAGACGCCGTCGCCCGACGCGCTTTCGCTTGCCTGGCGCGCCTCGAGTTCTTGGCGCAGCGCTTCGAGGCGCTGTTCGAGCTCGTACAGTTCGCGTGCCCGCTCCTCCAGGGACTCGTAGGTCTCCGAGAGCGCCCGCTCGCGGATCTCGAAGGGCGCGAGTTCG
>JBCDFF010000532.1:0-2332 GCA_039178415.1 Bacteroidota bacterium | reverse complement strand
TACTGCATCTCCATCTGCTCGAACTCGCGCATGCGGAAGATGAACTGCCGCGCGACGATCTCGTTGCGGAAGGCCTTGCCGATTTGCGCGATGCCAAACGGCACCTGCTGGCGGCTTGTCTGCTGGACGTTGTGGAAGTTGACGAAGATGCCCTGCGCGGTCTCTGGGCGGAGGTAGACCGTGCTGTCGCCCTCCGCGAGCGCGCCGAGTTGCGTCTCGAACATGAGGTTGAACTGCCGCACGGCGGTCCAGTCGAACGCCCCGGAGTCGGGGGCGCGGATGCCCTCGTCCTGGATGATGTCGAAGAGCGCCTGCGGCAGGTCGTCGGCGTGGAGCGCGCGGACGAAGCGCTCGTAGACCGCGTCGGCCCCGTCGTCCTTGCCCTTCTTGCGCAGCTTGGCGATGTGCCCCTCGATAAGTTGGTCGGCGCGGTAGCGCTTCTTCGACTGCTTGTCGTCGATCATCGGGTCGTTGAAGGCGTCCCCGTGGGCGGACGCCTTCCAGACGGTCGGGTGCATGAGGATCGCCGCGTCGAGGCCTTCGACGTTGTCGTGCTCGTAGACCATCGCGCGCCACCAGCGGTCCTTGACGCGGCGCTTGAGCTCGACGCCAAGCGGGCCGTAGTCGTACGTCGCGGCGAGGCCGCCGTAGATCTCGGAGGACTGGAAGAGGAAGCCGCGGCGCTTCGCAAGCGAGACAATGGTGTCGAGGGTGTCGGCCATGATCGAGGCGTCAGAGACAGGGGACGGAGTCGAAAGGAGTGTCGTACTACCAAAAAAGACACCCCAGCGCGGGATGTCTCTGAATCGATGGTGAAAGGTACGAATCAGGCGTGGCGGGAACGTCGTGGGCCAAGGATGCTACAGAACGTGCTCTTCGTCCTCACCCCCGCCTCCATGTCTGCTCTTGCTTCCCCTCACTTCCCACGCGCTGTGCGTGTGTGCTCGCTCCTGTTGACCCTGCTCGTACTGGGAGGCTGTGGCGACGAGGCACAGAACGATACACAGCCCGAAGTCGACGTGGACGGCACGGCCGCGATGGTTTCGGCGCTCGCCGCCATCGTGGACTCGGCGAACGCCAACCCCTCGCCCTACTTCCACCGCAACCGCCGCCGGGCCGAGGCGCTCCGGGCGCAGCTCATGCGCGTCGCCGGGCCACAGGCCTTTTCGCTGCGCTACGCCTTCGCCGAGGAAGTGCTCGACGCGGGCGACTCGCGCGCCGCGATCACCGAGACCGAGGACCTCCTCCGGCAGGCGGGCCTGCGCCCTGAAGAGATCGGCACCGATGCCATGCCGAGCGACCCGCGTGCGCCGGGGGCACTCTCGCCGCGCACGAAGCCACTCGTCGACCTCCTCGCGCTCAGCCACCTCCGCCTGGCCGAGCAGCAGAACTGCCTCACCAACCACAACGGTGCGGTCTGCATCCTCCCGTTCGCCGCCGAGGCTGAGCACACCGACGAGACCCACGCGCGCACCGCGATCCGCCTCTACACCGCCCTCGCCGAGCGTTTCCCTAGCGACCTCGGCAGCCGGTACCTGCTCAATCTCGCGTACATCGCCGTCGGAGAGTATCCCAGCGGCGTCCCGGCCGACTTCCGCGTGCCGGGTCTCGGACGCCCCGCGAACGCCGCACTCCCGCGCTTCGAGAACGTTGCGCCGAAGCTCGGGCTGGACGTGGACGGCCTCTCGGGCGGCGTCTCCGTCGCCGACTTCAACGGCGACGGGCACCTCGACCTGTTCATGAGCGCCTACGGCCTCGACGAGAACGTGCGGCTCTTCCTCGCTGACGGGGCGGGCGGCTACCGCGATCACACGCAGGAGGCGGGCCTCGACGGCATCGTGAGCGGGCTCAACACCACGCACGCCGACATCGACAACGACGGCGACACGGACGTGCTCGTGCTGCGCGGCGCGTGGCTCGGCGCGGTCGGCACGCACCCGAACTCGCTGCTGCGCAACAACGGCGACGGGACGTTCGAAGACGTGACGACGGCGGCCGGGCTCGGCAGCGCGGCGTTCGGAGCCGGGCACCCGACGCAGGTGGCCGCCTGGGCCGACGTGGACCGCGACGGCGACCTCGACCTGTTCGTTGGGCACGAGTCGATGGGCTCGTATGCGGAGTTAGGAGTGGGCGACGCGGCGGCGGGGCAGCAACACCCGTCGCACCTCTACCTCAACGACGGTGCGGGCGTCTTCACCGAGCGCGCCGCCGCCCTCGGCCTCACTGTCGATGCCTTCGTCAAGGGCGCGGCGTTCGGCGACGCCAACGGCGACGGCTGGCCCGACCTCTACGTATCGGCGCTCGGCGGCGCGAACCTGCTCTTCCTCAACCG
>JBCDFF010000531.1:0-2371 GCA_039178415.1 Bacteroidota bacterium | reverse complement strand
TCGGCCTGGTCTTTTGCCCCGCGCGCCAGCAGGCACGACACCCGCTGGCGATGTGCACTCGCAGCCAGAGGCTTTAGGTCGCGGAGTCTCGTCTACTCGATGACCGCCTGGTAGACGAGCGTCCGCAGCTTGGCATGGTCGTCGAAGCCACCCGCAGGGATCACCTGCGTGAAGTACACGACCACGAGTTCCTCCGCAGGGTCGACCCAGTAGGTGGAGTGGTAGGCGCCGCCCCATCCATACTCGCCGGCGCTGCCGGGAACGCCTCTCGCGCCGAGATCCTCCACGACCCAGACGCCGAGGCCAAACCCAACCCCGTCGTCGAGATCCATGTCTCCGAGATGGTCAACCGTCATGAGCTCGACCGTTTTGGGGCTCAGGAGACGTGTGCCGTCTAGTTCGCCCCCGTTGAGAAGCATCTGCAAGAACCGGGCATAGTCGGCAGCGGTCGACAGGAGGCCGGCACCGCCGGAGTAACTCATTCGGGGCCCGTCTACGTATGCCCCCTGGCCGGTGGCGGCGTCGGAGTCCGGTGCCCGCTCCAGGCCACCGGCGTCTGTGGACGAGTACACCACCGCCAGACGGTCGGCCTTCGACTCGGGCAGGTAGAAGTGGGTATCGGCCATGCCCAGCGGCGACAGGATCCGAGACTGGAGGAACGTGTCGAGGCGTTGACCGCTCGCGCGCTCGATGATGGCGCCCAGGATGTCGGTGGAGTAGCCGTAGACGAAGCGCTCGCCGGGCTGAGCTTCGAAGGGAAGCGCGGCCATGCGAGAGACGGTGGCGCCGACGGGCTCCTCGCGGTCGGCGAGGTACCAGCCGGTGATTCCGGCCGCCTCCCAGCGGTCCGCCGCCGTGCCGCCGCCGTATCCCACGCCTGCCGTGTGGGTCAGCAGGTCGTGGATGGTGATGGGCCGTTCGGCGGCCACGATGTCGTATCCGTCGGCCCCGTCTCGTGGCACGGCCACCGTGGTCTCACCGAACTCGGGCAGGTACGCGCTCACCGGATCCGACGTGAGCAGCCGTCCCTCTTCCTGAAGCATCATCACGCCTACGCTCACAACCATCTTGGTTTGGGAGGCGATCCGGAAGATGGCGTCCTCCTGCAAGGGGGAGTCAGCCTCCCGGTCTCGGTACCCGAACGCCTCCAGGTAAGCCACCTGACCTCGGCGGGCCACCAGAACCACGGCACCCGGCCGCGTGCCATCGTCCACGTACGCCTGCATCTGGGCGCTGAGGCGCTCCAGCCGCTCCGACGAGAGTCCGACGTCCTCCGGCTGCGCCCGGGGGAGAGATTGAGCACCTACCGCTGGCGCTGCCATCCACGCCAGCAGGAGACTCGCCAGCAGGGCGTTCGTCCACGCGCCACGAGTCGGTGCAGCTCGGCTGTGCGCGATGGCGCTTGTGTGACGGATCATGGTGTGCTTCCTCGCGACAATGGACGGGCTCGGCGAGTCTAGCGACCAAAGGCCCGGAGTACGTGATGCGATGTGGCGCCAGCGGCAGCGTCGACCGCTGGCGGAGGCGTGGGTCGGCAACGCGGCTTGGGTCTCCAACAAAGCCAACCGGCCCTTGAGACGGCCAGCGGCTTTACCTCCAACGGATGTCCGAAGCGGGCTACGGCAGGAGCTGCACCACGAGCGTGCCGCCTCCGCCAGGATTGACCCACACCGTGTAGCGCCAGCCGTCGGCCGACTCGGCCTCCCAACCCGTATCCGCCGGGCCCGCCGGCGCCAGCGGGCTCTCCGGCGGTGGCTGGTATGACGAATCCGCGGCAAACGTGTAGGTCCACACGTCGCCCTCGAATCGCATCGACATCTGGTTTGGGATCGGCAACGCGAGATAGATCCACCACACCCTCACTCGTTCTCGCCCGCGGGCGAGTAGGCTCGACGACTGGTACGTGGGCTCCGTCAATGACGCGCCGACGAGGACCTCCATCTCCGCGGGGTCCGGCTGGCGGTGGCTCTGGTCGTGGGTCACGACGAGGACGGCCACGAGGGTGACGGCCGCGAGGATGAGGCGAGGTCGGCTCTTCACGTCTGGGCAGGCATGGGCATCCACATCGTGCGTTTGGGAACAAACACTCCTTCGCAACGCGCCAGCGGGGGGATTCCCGCTGGCGTCTACTGCGTCCGAACGAAGACGGCGCCGGACCGGGGCGCCACGACGTACGCAGGACCCGCCGCGACGGGCTGCGCGCCGACCGTCAGCGCGACCTGGACCTCCCCGAGGTCGCCCGTCCGGTGCGGCACGTCGGAGGCGTTGACGACTACCACGGCCGTCTCCGCATCGGTGCGCCGGGTCAGCGTGAGCACGTCGCCGAGGGGCTCCCAGGAGATCGTTCCGGTCCCGAACAGCTCGGTGTAGC
>JBCDFF010000530.1:0-2380 GCA_039178415.1 Bacteroidota bacterium | reverse complement strand
TCCCCGCCTACACCATCGTGCAGCCCGTGGCGTGGGACCATCTCGTCTGGACAGGCGCGCTGGCCGCCGAGGCCAGCGCGGCATCGATGGTGGTGTTCGGCAGCCTCGCCCAGCGAGCCCCTGCCACCCGCGCTACACTGCGGCGGGTCCTCGACACAGCCGCCGATGCCACAGTCGTGTGCGACATCAACCTCCGGGCGCCGTTCTTCGACCAGGCGGTCGTCGAAGCGTCGCTGGAGCGTGCGGACCTCGTGAAGCTCAACGACGACGAACTCGACCTGCTCCAGGAATGGTATGGGCTGCCTGAAGGGCGCGACGCGGCGGCCGAGGCGCTCCTTGCGCGGTTCGACCTCGCCACGCTCTGTGTCACGCGAGGGGCTGAGGGAGCGGTGCTTTGGCACGAAGGGATGCGCCACGTCCACGCGGGCCATCGGGCCGACGTGGTAGACACGGTCGGGGCCGGCGATGCGTTTCTGGCGATGCTCCTCAGCGAGCTGCTCGCGGGCACCGACGGTGCGACCGCGCTCGACTGGGCGAACCGGCTCGGAGCGTACGTGGCGGAGCAACCAGGGGCCACCCCGGCCTACGCGCGGGGCGATCTATTCCATTAGCGCCGTGCGAGCGCTATGTTACGCCAGATATGTTCGGGTAAACCCCGATCCACGTTTCGGGCAGTCCAGCACGGGAGCTCCCGCGCCACAGCGACGCCCGACGACCCCTACGGACACGAGTGCTGGGATGACATGAGTGCTACGATCCGAGACGTGGCGCACCGCGCAGGCGTCTCCATCTCGACAGTGTCGCGGGTGCTCAACGACACAGCCCGCGTCAGCCACACGAAACGCAAGCGCGTGCTCGAGGCCGCCGCGGCGCTCGGCTACGCGCCCAACCCGGCGGCGCGGACGCTGCTCAGCAAGCAAACCAGCAGCCTCGGCGTTCTGCTGCCCTTCGTCAGCGGCGAGTTCTTCTCCGAACTGCTCCACAGCCTCGACACGGCCGCCCAGGACGCCGGCTACTTCCTGCTCATCTCGACCTCCCACCGCCTCCACAACGAGTTCCGGGCCGCGCGCATGATGCTCGAAAAGCGCGTCGATGGCCTCATCGTGATGGCCCCCGAACTGCGGCCTCGCGAAGCGCAAATGCTGGCGAGCGCCAGCGAGCCGATCGTGTTCATCAACACCGACGCGGAAGGGCTTCCGTTCGACACGGTCAACTTCGACAACTACGGGGGGTCCTACGCCCTCACGTCGCACCTGCTCGCGCTCGGCCACCGCGACATCGGCATCATCCGGGGTCCTGTAGGTGCCAGGGACGCCGAGCAGCGACTCAAAGGCTACCGGACCGCCCTAGCAGAGGCAGGCATTGCGCCGCGCTCCGATTGGATCGTGACGGGCGAATACACCTTGGAAGCGGGCTACGCGGTGGCGCAGCCCCTCTTCGCCAAGGACGAGCATCCCACGGCGCTGCTCTGCGCCAACGACTACTGCGCCGCCGGAGCGGTCCGCGCGGCCCACGAGGCCGGGCTCAGCGTGCCCAGCGACCTCTCCGTGGTCGGGTTCGACGGGCTGCCGAGCACGCTCTACATGCAGCCGCCGCTCACCACGGCCCGCGTGCCCATCGATGTCGTCGGGCGAACGGCCGTGTCGCTCCTGCTCGATCGCATCGCCGAGGGACACGCCGACCACGATCCGGTGCGCCGCGTCGTGCCGGTGGACGTGCTCATGCGGGCCTCGACGGCGCCGCCGCCCCGGTGAGCGCGGGCTTCGGGGGGCGGATGGGGCGCTGTTGGGGGAAATCCGTAGGGTGTGGGAACTTGGTGAAGGTCGAGCGAAGTAGATCGGCCAGAACGTCCACAGGGCCCTCTTCCCCAAGCGGCTGGCCTTCTGCGTCGTTTTGCGCCTGGGCAACTGGAAGCCCTTTTCGTAAACCGCTTTGAAAAGGTTTTCAGGTGTGCTATGTTAGCAGACGTCTCAGGCTTTTCCCTAGTCCTCTCCTCCATCACTTTCGACTACTCATGACTCCAACGCTACGCCCCTCTCTATTCTCGGCGGCCTCGCTGTTGCGCGCGGGCGCGCTCTCGCTGGCGCTCGCCGTGCTTGCGCTCGTCGGGGCCCCGACGACCTCTGCTCAGGTCGTGTACGACAACTTCGACGACGGCAACACGGACAACACAGGAGCCTTCGCCGGCGGCGCGGAGATGACCGGCGCGGGCACCGGCCCGATCGACGGCCTCGGCGGCGACGCCGACACCGGCCTCAACCTCGGCATCGACCCGGGCTCGGGCGGCGGCTTCGCCGGGGCCTTCATCACGGCCCCGGGCGGCGTCTTCGACGCGACCGGCCAGGAGTACTTCACGTTCTACATCCGCCCGTCGGTGGTG
>JBCDFF010000529.1:0-2391 GCA_039178415.1 Bacteroidota bacterium | reverse complement strand
GCGAGATGATTCATGCGCCGCGTGCGTCGACGGTCCACTCGCCGACGACCTCCTCGCCGTCTTTGCCGATGCGCTCGATGACGTAGAAGCGGTCCTGCGTCGCCATCGTCACGCACGCGTGGTTGGGTACGATGCGGACCGTGTCGCCCACGTCGAACGTCGTTGCGCCGGGGACGCGCACCCAGCCGTGCTCCTCGCTGAGCCCGGCGATGCGCGCGTGCGGGAGCGGCTTCATCGTGTGGGGGCTGTGGAGGATCTGGCCGTGGTCGCGCACGCCCCAACCGAGGTCGGTGGTGAGGATTTTCTTGCCCGCGTCGAGGTAGGCCATCTCGCCGCCGGTGGGCGTGCGGTGCTGCGAGAGCACGGTGGCACGGACGGTCAGCGCGCAGTTGGCCAGCGTCGTTGTGCCGAGCGCAACCTGCTGGCGGTCATAGAAGACATAGTTGCCCGGCCGCACCTCCGTGATGGCAAAGTAGCTCGAGGTTTCGTTCTCGAACGCATGCAACGTGGGCGTTGAGCCGAGGGAGATCGTGGCATCGTAGGGTAAAAGGTTCGCCTCGCCCAGCATGTCTGCGAACGTGAGTAGCCGGTTCCTCTCTTCGGAAGCATAGCGGCGCAGCGCGTCCTGCTTCGTCTCGCCCTCGTTCGGCCCGCCGTAGACCTGCCCGCCGTGCGTGAGCAGCCCGGAGAGCTTGAGCGCAGGCAGCTCGGCGAGGTCGCGTACGAAGGCCGGTGCATCGGGGTCGTTCCAGCGAATGCCCGTGCGCCCGTGCCCGGTGTCGACCTCCAGCAGCACATCGGCGGTCTGGCCCCGCTCGGCGAAGAAGGCATCCGCCTGCCGCGCGCCGGCGAGCGTGTCCACGCAGAACGTCACGCGCGTCTTGCTAGCCAGCAGCGTGGCCACCCGTGCGAGGGCATCGCGCCCCACGAGCGGCCGGGCGATGCACAGGTCGTCGAACCCGAAGCGCGCGAACACCTCCGCCTCGCCCACCGTGGCGACCGTAAGGCCGACGGCTCCGCGCTCCCGCTGCCGCAGCGCGATCTCGACCGACTTGTGCGTCTTGACGTGCGGCCTGAGCGCCACACCGTTCTCGTCGGCGCGCACCTGCATCGCATCGAGGTTGGCGTCGAGGCGGGCGCGGTCCACCAGGAGGACGGGCGAGGGGAGGTCGGCGAGGGGCATGGGGCGAGACGGGGACGAAGAGACGGGAAGAGAAGAATACGCGTGCCGGTGTGTCAGGGTTTGGGGGTGTGGGCGTTCAGTAACAGAGCTGGAGCCGAGCACAAACAGCAAAGGACAACGGACCAGGGACAACGGACCCGCTTCCGGCCTAGCCGTCCCGTTTACAGCCGCCACTCCAGACCCGGAAGGGCCCGGAAGCGGTTTCGTTCACACAAACCCCACAAAAGAGATACGGAACATCCGCCCGCGCCGCCCTATTCTTGACGCACATCCATTCGCTTTGCCCGTGCGCCTCACCGCTCTCCACATTGCCCCTGCTCCCATCGCCATGGCGATGAAAGGAATGATTATGTGTTGCAAGCCGAGAGGCCTAGAGGGCACGTGTGGATCCGGCGGGTAAGACCCCCGCCCTCGACCTGATCTGCTAACCCTCTGGGCCGCCCGCCCGGAGGGTTTTCTCGTTTCCGCCTCTCCGGCTCGCTGTCCACATCCCCCCAACCCGTCTCCATCGCCATGAGCACGCCCGACGACCTCCGCTCCGACGCCCTTCGTTTTGAAACCCTGCAGCTCCATGCGGGGCAGCAGCCCGACAGCGCCACCAACAGCCGCGCCGTCCCGATCTACCAGACCACCTCCTACACCTTCGACGACACCGGACACGCCGCGCGGCTCTTCGGCCTGCAGGAGTTCGGCAACATCTATACGCGGATTATGAACCCGACGACCGACGTCTTCGAGCAGCGCATCGCGGCGCTCGAGGGCGGGGCGGCGGCCGTCGCCACGGCGTCGGGGCAGTCCGCGCACCTCGTCACGTTCACCACGCTCGCCGAGGCGGGCGACAACATCGTTTCCAGCAGCAAGCTCTACGGCGGCACCTACAACCTGCTCAAGGTTGCGCTCAAGCGCCTCGGCATCGAGACGCGCTTCGTCGAGACCGACGACCCCGCCGACTTCGCCGCGCAGATCGACGACCGCACGAAGGCCGTCTTCTTCGAGACGCTCGGCAACCCGCGCCTCAACGTGCCCGACTTCGAGGGCATCGTGGCCGTCGCGCACGACGCGGGCGTGCCGGTGGTCGTGGACAACACCTTCGGCGCGGGCGGCTACTACTGCCGCCCCATCGAGCACGGCGTCGACATCGTCACGCACTCGGCGACGAAGTGGATCGGCGGGCACGGCACCTCCATCGGCGGCGTGATCGTGGACTC
>JBCDFF010000528.1:0-2395 GCA_039178415.1 Bacteroidota bacterium | reverse complement strand
TTCGTCGGTGACGTTCGAGGAGACGATGTTGTAGCCGGTCTCGTCGAGGCGGCGGTAGAAGTCGTCGCGGCTGAGGTCGAACTCGTGGTTGCCGAACGTCACATAGTCGACGCCGATCGCGTTGAAGACGGCGACCATCTGCTGGCCGTTGAGGCGGACGCCGTCCACCTTCGAGGTGCCGATGGCCGACGGGCTGTAGAAGTCGCCCGGCACCATGACGAACGTGTTGGGGTTGGCGGCTTCGAGCTCGCGCAGCAGCCCCGCGACGCGGGCCAGGCCCCCCGTCTTGCCGCCCTCGGCGGGAACGATCTCCTGCACGTCGCTCACCTGGAGGATGGTCACGTGGACGCGCCCGTCGGAGGCGTCCTCCAGGGCCATCTCGACGTCTTCGTCGACGGCGTCCTGAACTGGCTGGACGGTGCCGCAGGCTGTGAACGTGACGAGGAGCGCAGCGAGCGCGAGGGGGGAGAGAAAGCGGAACATGGCGCGTGAGTGATCCGGTGCATGGGAGACGGCATAGGCATAGGTTAGCACGTCGGGTCATGGTACGACGCGCCAAGGGGCCGCCCGACGGGTCATCGGTCCTGCCCCACCTCCACCGTTGTCATCCTGAGCGAAGGCCGGAGGCCGTAGTCGAAGAGCCTGCCCCCGCGAAGGCGGGGGATCTAGGTCTCGCTACAATTGACCCGGACCGAAGCCCAACCGATGTCGCCGAGATCCTTCGAATCCGTCCGCTGCGCGGCCTTCGCTCAGGATGGCAGGAGGCTGAGTTCCTCGGCCAGCGCGTGCGAGGAGCATTGCTCAGGTTGTCATGGATGCAGAGCGACGGTCTACTCGAACAGAGGGTGCCCACCAAAAAGCGAGGCCGGACGCCCACCACAGTCGTCCGACCTCGCGCCTCGCCGGGATGCGGCGAGGAGCAGTCTCGCCCAGCACGAAGTCGGGTGGCGAGCGCAAGCCGTCGGCCCGTTCCCCACGCGGCCGACCTCCTGCAAGATGCACCGCCCGCACACACGGCGCTATCCCCAAAATAGGGGATATGGCGACGCCGACCGCTGGGCGCCAACCGCTGGGCCCCGCCGGTCATGCACTCAGCGGATGAGGCGGTGCTGGTAGGCCACGCGCACCACCTCGGCGCGGCTGTGGACCTGCAGTTTCTCGTAGAGGTTCTTGATGTGCGAGCGGACCGTGTGTGGGCTGATCGAGAGGCGGTCGGCGATGGCGTCTTCGATGAGGCCCTCCACGATGAGGTCGAGCACGTCGCGCTCGCGGTTGGTGAGGCCGAGGTCCTCCCCGGCGTCGTCGCCGCGCACGTACGAGAGGAGCTTCTTCGCTACGAGCGGCGACACGGGTGCGCCGCCGTGCGCCACCTCCAAGACGGCCCCCACGATGCGCCCGGCGCTGGCGTCCTTGAGCAGGTAGCCCGACGCGCCGGCCTTCACCGCCGCAAAAATGCGCTCCTCGTCCTCGAACACGGTCAGCATCAGCACCTCGATGGCCGGGTGCGCGTCCTTGAGCCGCATCGTGGCCGTGATGCCGTCGATGCCGGGCAGCTCGATGTCCATGAGCACGACCTCCGGCAGCGCCGCGCCCTCCGTGGCCTCCAGCTCGTCGAGGTGCTCGAAGAACAGCTCCGCGCTCGGCGCGACGAGCACCAGTTCCACGTCGTCGAAGAAGCCGAGGCGTTCGGTGAGCAGGCGGCGCACGTCGGCGCGGTCTTCGACGAGGGCGAGGCGTACGGGCATAGCAGTCGGGGTCTAGCGCAGCCGGGGCGTGTGGGAGGAGGTTGACCCTCACAGACTCCGAAATCTTACGCTGCCGAGCAACCCCCGGAAGCGGGGAGACCGAGGTACGCTTGCCCTCGCGGGAGCAGGCATTAGTGGGGCCGTACGTACCAGACGGATGTCATAATTAAACCAGACCGTAGCCGATCATCGGGAAATCATACGAGCGACCGATGGGGCGTCTATCTTCGAGGCCACGTTGACCTTCGCCGCCTCGCTCCGCACACGATGGCTCCTCGCAAGTCTACCGCCCCCCAACGGCCTCCCTGTCCCCTCATACCCCGTCTCCTCGTACTCTCCGCGCCCGTGCCGAACGCCGCTTGGCGTGGCTGCGCCGCTCCGCTGCTGCGGGGACCCTCACGCTCGCGATGCTGCACGGCGCACCCGACGCCGCCGCGCAGGTCGCCTCCAACGCGTCCGGCGATGAGTTCCCCGTCAACACCTTCACCACGCGCGACCAAGGTGAACCCTCGGTGGCGATGGACGCCGACGGCGACTTCGTCATCGCCTGGAGTAGCTACGCCCAGGACGATCCGAGTGACAACTATGCCACGGGTGTCTACGCACGGCGCTACAACGCCGACGGGTCGGACCCGGCGACCAACGCCGGC
>JBCDFF010000527.1:0-2405 GCA_039178415.1 Bacteroidota bacterium | reverse complement strand
GGCGCTCACGATGCCTGAAATCGAGGCGCGCGCGACGGCCATCGAGGACGAGATCCGCGCCGTGACGGACTCGCCGCTGCGCTCGAAGACCGCGTTCGACGAGGTCGACGCGCTCGTGCAGGGCATCGTCCGGGATCACCTCGAAGGGGCGGTGTGACGCCGGGGTGCCCGGTTGACGAACTTGCCGTTCTCGATTTTTACCGCTTGCCCCTCCCGCCCATGCGTATGCGCCGTATTGCCGTTTTCTGTGGCTCCAAGTCGGGATCGAACCCTGCGTATGCCGAGGCAGCCCGCGTCTTCGGACGGCTCGCAGCCGAACACGGGATCGGCATCGTGACGGGCGGCGGGCACGTCGGGCTGATGGGCGTGGTGGCCGATGCAGCGCTCGCGGCAGGCGGCGAGGTGATCGGCGTGATCCCGCATGGGCTCGTCGTCCGCGAGGTGGCGCACGAAGGGCTGACCGACCTCGTCGTGGTCAACTCGATGCACGAGCGCAAAGCCAAGATGGCCGACCTCGTGGACGCGTTCGTGGCGCTGCCGGGCGGCATCGGGACGCTGGAGGAGCTGTTCGAGGCGTGGACGTGGTCGGCGCTCGGCATCAACGCCGACGCGTCGGGGCGCACCAAGCCCATCGGCCTGCTCAACGCCGCGGGCTACTACGACGACCTCCTCGCGTTCGTCCACCGCAGCCTTGCCGACGGCTTCGTGCGGCCCCGCCAGCGCGTGCTGCTCGTGGACGCCACGCACCCCAAGTTGCTCCTCGACAAGCTCACCGTCGCCGACGCGCCCGTGGTGGAACAGTGGCTCACGCGCGACGAGTCGTGAGGCGTTTGGAGCGACTAGCGACTGGCGAACAGAGGAAGCTCCCAGGATGAACGGCAGCGTTTCTATGCACAAGAAGACCACAGAGAGCGCACGCGAGGTCCCACGATCGTCATGCTCATCAACGTGCTCGGGCCGGAGTACCTCGTGTGGGACAGGCCGCCACGATCCGCCTCACCGATGCCGACCTCGACGCGATCCGTGACGCGACGGCCTCGGGCGAGCCCTATGACGCGACGTACACGGTGGACCTCGTCGATGGCGACGGCGTCGTGCATGCGGAGGTCGAGAAGGTGATCTACGTGCGTCGGAAAAAACCCGAGGTCGGCGCGTAAGCCTCGCGCAGTTCGCCTCCTCCCCGATTCTCTGCGTATCCGGTTTCCTGACTCTTGCGATCCATGCGTCCCCTCCTTCTTGCCCTTACCCTGCTCCTCGTCGGCTGCGACTCGAGCTACTCCGACCCCGAGGAGCCGCTCGACACGACGGCCCCTGTCATCACGCTGGTTGGGGCCAACCCGATGACGCTCGAATTCGGGGAGGCTTACGTCGAGCCCGGAGCGACGGCCCAGGACGACACTGACGGCGACCTGACCGCCGCCATCGAGATCGATGCCGTGGAGGTCGACGCGTTCACCGAGGGCAGCTACAGCGTCCGCTACAGCGTGACCGACGCAGCGGGCAACGACGCCTCGGCGACGCGTACTGTGCTCGTCGGCGAACAGGCTGACGCGACCGCCCCGGTCATCACACTGCTGGGCGCCAACCCACTCAACCTCGACTTTGGTACCGCTTACGTTGAGCCCGGCGCGACGGCGCAGGACGACACCGATGGCGACCTCACCGCCGCCATCGAAATCGACGGTGCCGTGGACGCGCTCGCCGAGGGCAGCTACACGATCCAGTACAGCGTGACCGACGCGGCGGGCAACGACGCTTCGGCGACGCGTACGGTGCTCGTCGGGGCCCCGCCCGCGCTCGGCGTGGCCACCTTCGAGGTCACCTTCGCGTCGACCTGGAGCGCGGCGACGCACCCGACCGACTTCCCCTCCAGCGCGCACTTCTCGCGGCTCGTCGGGGCCGTCCACGCGCCTGAGGCCGCGCTCTTCGAGATCGGCGGGACCGCCTCGGACGGCATCAAGGACATGGCAGAGCGAGGGGTTAACACGGCACTCCGAGCCGAGGTGGATGCCCTCGGCGACGCCGCCGACTATCTCAGCGGCCCGATCCTCAACGACTCGCCCGACTCGGGCACGATGACCTTCACCGCCAACGGCGACGCTGGCCACACCGCGCTCTCGCTCGTGTCGATGGTGGCGCCCAGCCCCGACTGGTTCATCGGCGTGGACCGGCTTGCGCTCGTGGAGAACCGCCAGTGGATCGACGAGGCTGTCGTCGAGTTGGTGGTCTACGACGCGGGCACCGACAGCGGCCAGAGCTACCGCGCCGCCAACGCGGCCACCAGTCCCCGCGAGGCCATCGCGGAGAGCGACCACGCCTACTTCGCCGACGACCGCCGCCTCATCGGCACGCTCACGATCCGCCGACAGCTCTAGTCTCACCTCCGCCTGCGGAGGTGAGGTATG
>JBCDFF010000526.1:0-2431 GCA_039178415.1 Bacteroidota bacterium | reverse complement strand
TAGGCGGCGTCTTCCGGGGCCTCGTCCTCCACTTCAAGGGCGTCGCCCACGCCGGCCGAGGCCTGCGCAACCTCTGCGGCGCGCTGTTCGAGCAGGGCGCGCTGCGCTTCCATCGCGTCGTCCTCGATCTTCGCAAAGAGGATGGCGGCCTCGCCAAGGTGGTGCCCCTCGCGCAGCAACGGAGCCCCGGCTTCGTCCCAGCCGACGAAGTCCCCGTCGGGGGCACCCGGCTCGGACGTGCGGACATGATCGAGGCGCAACATCGCTCGCAGGCGAGCGGCCGACTCAGGGACAACCGGCTCCATCAACACCGAGAGCGCGGCGCAGAGTTGGAGGGAGACATGGATCGTGTTCATGCACGCCTGCTCATCGGTCTTGCGCGTCTTCCACGGCTCGGTGTCGTTGAAGTACTTGTTGCCAAGCCGGGCGAGCGCCATGGTCTCCTGCACCGCCTCGCGCATCCGGAAGGCCTGGTACGACGCCCCGATCCGGCCCGGAAACGCAGCAAGCTGGTCGAGGGCATCGCGGTCCACGTCGCTGGGGCTTCGCAGCGGTGGTACGGTCCCTCCGGCGAAGCGGTGCGCGAAGCTGAGCGTGCGGTTGACGAAGTTGCCGAGGACATCAGCCAGCTCTGAGTTGACGCGCTCTTGAAAGTCGCCCCAGGAGAAGTCGGCGTCCTTCGACTCGGGTAGCATCGTCGCAAGCGCGTAGCGGAGCGCATCGGCCGGGAACGCCTCCAAGGCTTCGTGCACCCAGACGGCCCAGCCGCGGCTCGTGGAGAGCTTGCGCCCTTCGAGGTTGAGGAATTCGTTGGCGGGGACCTGCGTTGGCAACACGTACGCCGATGCCTCATCTCCGTCCCGCGCGCGGACGGCGGCGTTGTGCGCCATCAGGATCGCTGGGAAGATCAGCGTGTGGAAGACGATGTTGTCCTTGCCGATGAAGTGGACGAGGTCGGTGTCTGGGTCTTGCCAGTAGTCGCGCCAGCGGTCGGGCGTGCCCTGCTGCTCGGCCCAGGCCTTCGTGGCGGAGACGTAGCCGATGGGCGCGTCGAACCACACGTAGAGCACCTTGCCATCGGTGTCGCCGTGCTCGGAGTCGGGCACGGCCACCCCCCATGGGAGGTCGCGCGTCATGGCGCGGTCGGCCAGTCCGTCGTTGAACCAGGACCGGATCTGCCCCAGCACATTGGGCTTCCAGTCTGGTTTCGTGGCGATCCAGGCTTCAAGTTGTGCTTGAAGGTCCCCAAGCGGCAAGTACCAGTGCGTCGTGGCCTTGCGGATCGGCTCGGCACCGGAGAGGGCGCTTCTGGGATCGATGAGTTCGTCTGGCGAGAGCGACGAGCCGCAGTTTTCGCACTGGTCGCCGTAGGCTTCCTCGTAGCCGCAGACGGGGCACGTCCCCCGGACGAAGCGGTCCGCGAGGAAGAGCTGCGCCTCCGGGTCGTAGAGCTGCTCCGACGTTTTTGTGGTGAAGACCTCCGCCTCGTCCAGCACCTTGAACAGCGCCCGGCTGGTCTCGTGATGGACAGAGGCCGATGTGCGCCCGTAGTAGTCGAAGGACAATCCGAATGCGCGGAAGGCCTGCTCGACCTGCGCATGGTAGCGATCGATGATGACCGTTGGCTCGACGCCCTCTTGCATCGCCCGAATGAGGATGGCCACACCGTGCTCGTCGGAGCCACAGATGTAGACCACGTCACGCCCGGTCATCCGCTGGTAGCGGACGTAGAGGTCGGCGGGCAGGTAGGCCCCAGCGAGGTGGCCGATGTGGACCGGCCCGTTGACGTAGGGCAGCGCAGAGGTGACGAGGAGGCGCGACATGAGGAGCGGCGATTGGAAAGAGGCCGTGCAGCGTTGGAATCGTGCAGCGTTGAGGCGGGGCAGCGGCGAGACGGCCAGCCCTGAGATTGGGCAGCCGTGAGAACGAGCCGCCGGGAAAGCCCCGGGACAGGCAACCCAGGCTTCAAGCTACGCGTGAGGTCAGGCCTGCGGTTCACCTACCTTTTCCTGCCGACTCGTCTTCGCCACAACCTCGTCCGCCGACGTTCTGCCGTCCCCTCCCCCATGCGCCTCTCCGACGACGGGTCGACCGTCACTCTCGACCTTCACCGCGTCCGCGTGGGCGACGCCGAGTCGCTGATTCGTCGCACAATCGAGCTTGCCGGGGAGCGAGGGCGCTCCACCGTACGCCTGGTGCACGGCTCGTCCACAAGCGGCGGCGGCGCCCGCACGATCAAGCATCTCGTGCACACGTTGCTCGATGAAGGGGCCCTACCCTTCGTGAGCAGCGCCTTCCGAACCCAGGACTACGCGATCCTCAGCCTCGGCCTGGGCACCCGCCGAGACCCGCGACGGCTCACACTGAACGACGTGTGGTGATCGGGTCAGAGCGTCGGCAGGGTTTGGAATGATGGAGGTGCGGAATGATG
>JBCDFF010000525.1:0-2435 GCA_039178415.1 Bacteroidota bacterium | reverse complement strand
GCCGGCAACGCGCCGTACGTCTGTGAGAGCAACCCAAACCTCTCTCTGGAGGGAGATGGGCCGCCCATGGGCAGGTCAGAGGGTGTATGTGTTGGAGGTGGATACACCCCCCCCCCTTCGGGCAGCCCCCTGGAGGGGGCGGTTGGTAGTGCCAGTTTTGCCTCGTTGGTCGCTCTTTTCCCGCGATTTACCAACCACATATTACAGCTACGCCGTTTCGTACGCCTCCATCGGCGGGCAGGAGCAGACGAGGTTGCGGTCGCCGTAGGCGTCGTCTACGCGGCGGACGCTGGGCCAGAACTTGTAGTCGCGTAGCCACGGCGCCGGGTAGGCCGCTTTCTCGCGGCCGTAGGGCAGGCTCCAGTCGTCGGCGGTGACGAGGGCGGCGGTGTGCGGCGCGTTCTTGAGGACGTTGTCCTCCTCGTCGGCCACGCCTAGCTCGACCTCCTGGATCTCCGAGCGGATCGCGATGAGGGCATCGACGAAGCGGTCCAGTTCGGCTTTGCTCTCGCTCTCGGTGGGCTCCACCATCACGGTCCCGAAGACGGGCCACGACATCGTGGGCGCGTGGTAGCCGTAGTCCATCAGCCGCTTGGCCACGTCGACCTCGGTGATCTTCGTGTTCTGCCGCAGCCAGCGCATGTCGAGGATGAACTCGTGCGCCACGCGGCCCTGGCTGCCCTTGTACAGCACGTTGTAGTGACCCTCCAGCCGCTTCGCCATGTAGTTGGCGTTGAGGATGGCGATCTCGGTCGCGCGCGTGACGCCCTCGGCGCCCAGCATGGCGATGTAGGCCCACGAGATGAGCAGGATGCTCGCGCTGCCGTACGGCGCCGCCGCCACCGGACCCGTCGCCTGTGCCCCGCCGACGCCCTCCACGACCGGGTGGCCCGGCAGGAACGGCACGAGGTGCGCGGCTACGCCGATCGGACCCATGCCCGGGCCGCCGCCGCCGTGCGGGATGGCGAACGTCTTGTGGAGGTTGAGGTGGCACACGTCGGCGCCCATGTCGCCGGGGCGGCAGAGGCCCACCTGCGCGTTCATGTTGGCGCCGTCCATGTAGACCTGCCCGCCGTGCGCGTGGATGGTGTCGCACAGCTCCTTGATGCCTTCCTCGAAGACGCCGAACGTGGACGGGTACGTGACCATCGCCGCGCCCAGATTGTCGCTGTGCTCCTCGGCCTTGGCCTTGAGGTCGGCGAGGTCAACGCCGCCGTCGTCGGTGGTTTTCACCGAGACGACCTTCATGCCCGCCATGACCGCGCTGGCCGGGTTGGTGCCGTGCGCCGAGTCGGGGATGAGGCAGATGGTGCGGTGCGTGTCGCCGTTGGCTTCGTGGTAGGCGCGGATGGTGAGCAGCCCGGTGTACTCGCCCGAGGCGCCCGAGTTGGGCTGGAGCGAGACGCCCGCGAAGCCCGTGATCTCGGCCAGCCAGGTCTCTAGCTGCTCGAACATCGCGTAGTAGCCCTTCGCCTGCTCCTTCGGCGCGAACGGGTGGAGCTGGTTGAAGCCCGTCATCGTCACCGGCATCAGCTCGGCGGCGGCGTTCAGCTTCATCGTACACGAGCCCAGTGCAATCATGCTGCTCGTCAGCGACAGGTCGCGCGACGACAGCTTGTGCATGTAGCGCATTAGCTCCGTCTCGGAGTGGTAGCTGTTGAAGACTGGGTGCGTCATGAACTCCGACGTGCGCGCAAACGCGCCTGCATAGCCCGAGTCGAGCGTTGCCGTCAGATCGGCGATGCTCGGCACGTCGTCGCTGGTGGCGAAGACGGCAAGTACATCGGCGAGGTCGGCGGCCGTAGTCGTCTCGTCGAGCGAGAGGCCGATGCTGCCATCAGCGTAGTAGCGCAGGTTGATGCGCGCAGCTTCGGCGCGGGTGCGGACGGTCTCGGCATCCAGATCGGCGAGGTCGATGCGGAGCGTGTCGAAGTAATCGCCGAAGCGGAGACTGTGGCCCTGCTGCGTGAGCCCGGCGGCTAGCGTCTTCGTCAGGTCGTGGACGCGCGTGGCGATGGCCGTCAGGCCGTTGGGGCCGTGGTAGACGCCGTACATGCTGGCCATGATGGACAGCAGCACTTGCGCCGTGCAGATGTTGGACGTGGCCTTGTCGCGGCGGATGTGCTGCTCGCGCGTCTGGAGCGCCATGCGGAGCGCCTGGTTGCCGTCGCGATCCACTGAGACGCCGATCATGCGGCCGGGCACCTGGCGCTTGTACTTGGCGCGCGTGGCGAAGTAGGCCGCGTGCGGACCGCCGAAGCCCATCGGCACGCCGAAGCGCTGCGTGTTGCCCACGGCCACGTCGGCGCCGAACTCGCCCGGCGGCGTGAGCAGCGTCAGGCTCAGCAGATCGGCGGCGGCTACGACGAGCGCCGTGTTGGCGTGTGCGGCTTCGCAGAACGCGGCATAGTCGAGAATGCCGCCGTCGGTGGTTG
>JBCDFF010000524.1:0-2459 GCA_039178415.1 Bacteroidota bacterium | reverse complement strand
ACGAGCCCCACTCGTACTTCCCACATCCACCCCATGGCATCCTCCTCGAGTCCCACCAAGAAAATCCTCATCGGGCTGGGCGTCTTGCTCGTGTTGCTCGTGCTCGTGATCGCCATCGGGGCGGCGACGGGCGGGCTGGGCGGCGGGCCGAGCGGCCTGGAGGTCGAGACGGCCGAGGCGCAGGTGCGCACGGTCACACAGACCGTCACCGCGTCCGGCAAGGTGCAGCCCGAGATCGAAGTCAAGATCGCCTCCGACGTCTCCGGCGAGATCATCCGGCTCACCGTCGAGGAAGGCGACCGCGTCGAGCGCGGGCAGCTGCTCGTGCAGGTGCAGCCCGAGGTCTACATCACGCAGCGCGACCAGGCGCGCGCCGGGCTGCTCCAGGCGCAGGCCGACAGCGCCCGCGCCGCCGCCGAGTTGATCCGCGCCCAGACCGAGCTCGACCGCCAGCAGGCGCTCTTCGACCGGCAGGCCGTCTCCGACGCCGACCTCGTCGCCGCGCGCGCCTCCGCGGACGTCGCCAAGGCCAACCTCGACGCGGCGAGTTTCCGCACCGAAAGCAGCCGCGCGCTGCTGAGCCAAGCCGCCACCGAGCTTCGCCGGACGAGCATCTACGCGCCGATGAGCGGCACCGTGAGCCAGCTCAACGTCGAAGAGGGCGAGCGCGTCGTCGGGACGGCGCAGTTCGACGGGACCGAGCTGATGCGCATCGCCGAGCTCGACCAGATGCTCCTCGAAGTGGACATCAACGAGAACGACATCGTGAACGTGGCGCTCGCGGACACAGCACGCGTCGAGATCGATGCCTACCCCGAGCGGCCCTTCCGCGGCATCGTCACGCAGATCGCCAACTCGGCACGCGTGGAGGGCGCGGGCACGCAGGAGCAGATCACCAACTTCCCCGTCGAGGTGCGCATCGTCAGCAACGAGGCGAGCGCCCTCGCTGCGAGCCCGCCCAGCGAGGTACCGAGCAGCCCCAGCACCCAGCTTCGCCCCGGGATGAGCGGCACCGTGGACGTGTTCACCGAGACGATGCCGAACGCCATCGTGGTGCCGATCCAGGCGGTGACCGTGCGCGACTACAACAACCTCGAACGCGCCGACAGCGAGGACCGCGGCGACGAAGCCGACGGCGAGGTCGAGGCGGTCAACACCTTCGAGGTAGTCGAGGAAGACCTGCGCCGCGTCGTCTTCGTCGTGCGCGACGGCAAGGCCGAGATCGTCGAGGTCGAAACCGGCATCGCCGACGACACCTACATCGAGATCCGCTCCGGCCTCCAGGCGGGCGAGCAGGTCATCACCGGCCCCTTCCGCGCGCTCCGCACCGAGCTCAAGCCCGGCCAAGCCGTCGAGATCGGCACCGGCGACGAGCGCGGTCGCCGCGGCTAGCGAAGTCAGATGAGTGCGGCGGTGCGGCGGTGTTGCCGTGCAGCGGTGCTCATAGGTTCGCACATTTCCCGCTCTGGCCGCGACTCGGCACCCACTGCAACACCGCCTCACGGCCCCACCGCAACACTCCCGACATGGACCCCGTCATTCGCATCGAAGACGTCTGGAAGACCTACGAGATGGGCACCCAGGAGGTGCACGCCCTGCGCGGCCTCTCGCTGGAGGTGCACCCCAACGAGTACGTCGCCATCATGGGCCCGTCCGGCTCCGGTAAGTCGACGCTCATGAACATCATCGGCTGCCTCGACGTGCCGACCTCCGGCAGCTACGTGCTCACCAGCCGCGACGTGAGCCGCCTCTCGGACAACGACCTCGCCGACGTGCGCAACCGCGAGATCGGCTTCGTCTTTCAGACGTTCAACCTGCTCGCGCGCCAGACGTGTCTTCAGAACGTCGAGCTACCGCTCATCTACGCGGGCATCTCGAAGCGGGAGCGCCGCGAGCGCGCCGTGGACGTGCTCACCGACGTGGGCCTCGGCGACCGCGTGGAGCACAAGCCCAACGAGCTCTCGGGCGGCCAGCGGCAGCGTGTGGCCGTGGCCCGCGCGCTCATCAACCGCCCCGCGATCCTCCTCGCCGACGAGCCGACGGGCAACCTCGACACAGCCACCAGCGAGGACATCATGCGGCTCTTTGAGTCGCTCTACCGGCAGGGCAACACGCTCCTCGTGGTGACGCACGAGGAAGACATCGCGCAGCACGCCCGCCGCATCGTGCGCCTGCGGGACGGCGTGGTGGAGTCCGACACGCGCGTCGCGGCACCGACGCTCGCGGAGGAAGCGGTGGTGTAGCCCACCGCCTGGGGGGCCGAGTTCTGAACATGGCCCTGTGGATTGCGAAGGTGCCGCGTGGAGCCGTTGAAGGGCGTGTGAGATCGCACACGCGGGCATTCGGCTTCGAAACAGCCGGTGCTGCGCTGCGTCATGGGGCCGACGCTACTACAGCGCCCAGTCCACGGGTGCAGCCGAGCGGCCCCGTAAGGCCGACGTGCTGCACCCGTCTTGTTT
>JBCDFF010000523.1:0-2469 GCA_039178415.1 Bacteroidota bacterium | reverse complement strand
GCGGCGTGCTCCTCGTCGCGAGCTACGACGGCAACTGGGTTCGATCCGTTGGGTCCGACGGCGTGTTCGTGGACGTGATCGATGAGGGGCTGAACTTCCCCGCAGGCATCGCCTTCAGCCCGGACGGCGCACTCTACGTCGCCGACTTCGAGCTCGGCAAGATCCACCGCATCGACGGCTACCCGGACGCGCCCGCGCTCGCACTCATCGCGGACCTCGCCACGGACATCGGCTTCCTCGCCTTCGGAGGCGGGCGGCTCTTCGCCACCGGCATCGACGACGACCGGGTCTACGAGGTCGCGCTCGACGGCACGGTCACGGTGCTTGCTGGGACCGGGGCGCGCGGGACGACCGATGGGCCCGGGGACGAGGCGCAGTTCAACCGTCCCAACGGCATCGCCGCGACCGCCGACGGTGACACCCTCTACGTCTCGCAGGCCGGCGACCGCGCGCTCCGCCGCATCATCCAGACCACCACCACGGGCACCGAGGACGCACGGCCCGACTCGGGCGCACGGCTGCTCGCGCCCACACCCAATCCGGCGTCGGGCATGGCCCACCTCCGCTTCGTGCTAGACGCCCCCACGGAGGTAACCCTCCTGCTCGTGGACCTGCTCGGACGGCAGCGGCAGGTGCTCGCAGGCGGGGTGCTCGCGGCAGGCGAGCACACCCGCCGGGTCCATACGGCTGGGCTGGCGAGCGGCGTCTACGTCGCGGTGCTGCGTACCCGAGAGGGCGTCCGCACGCAGCGGCTCACCGTCCGCTAGGCGGTCGCGACGTGCGGGGCGAGGCGGCGTCAGGGTGGGAGATGATCGACGGGGCATCCACGATCCCGCCGCCTCGGGCCGGGACGTGACCGTGGCCGTCCAGCACCACGCCGCCCGCCGTGCGGATCTCGTTGCCGCAGCGTTTGCAGAAGGCCGCGTCGGCGTCGTGGTCGGTGCAGCCGCAGGCCGGGCAGAGGGCCGTCCGCCGCATGTCCTGCACCACGTTGGAGAGCTCCGTCGTCACGATGCCGGTCGGCACCGCGATGATGCCATAGCCGAGGATCACGATGAACGTCGTGATGAACTGCCCGAGCGTCGTCTGCGGCGCGATGTCGCCATAGCCCACCGTCGTGAGCGTGACGACGGCCCAGTACATGCTGCGCGGGATGCTCGTGAAGCCGTTCTGGCCGCCCTCGACGATGTACATCAGCGAGCCCAGGATGGTCACGAGCGTGAGCACCACGAAGATGAACACGAGGATCTTGCGGCGGCTCGCCACGAGCGCGCGGCCCAGCTCGTCGGCCTCGGAGAGGTAGTTGACGAGCTTCAGGATGCGGAAGACGCGCAGGAAGCGCAGGATCCGCACGATGAGGAAGAACTGCGCGCCGGGCACGAACGCGCTGATGTAGGTCGGGAGGATCGCCAGCAGGTCGATCACGCCGTAGAAGCTGCGCGCGTAGCGCTTCGGCTCGTAGGCCGAGGCGAGGCGCAGCACGTACTCGATCGTGAAGATGATCGTGAAGAACCACTCGGCGGCGCGCAGCTCGAAGTGGAACCACAGGCGGATCGTCTCGACGCTCTCGAGCATCACCGCGACCAGGCTCAGCGCGATCAGCCCGATGAGGACGATGTCGAAGGCCTTGCCCGCCGGCGTGTGCGTGCCGAAGATGACCTCGTGGACCTTGTCGCGCCACGGCGCGCGGCCCGGCGGCGGCGGGACGTCGTCCGACTCGAAGTCGGGGCCGTGGTGGTCGTGCGTCGGCTCGGCGGAGCGGGGCGCGAGCGAAGGCAAAGACGTGGTCATGCGGGCTGGCACAGGTGGAACGCTCCTCCAACGAGGTCACTCGCGTCCGGGTCCGCGCCCCTAGGCTCCCGAGGCAAGGCCACCTAGCCCGCCACGGCCACGCGCTCGACCCAGCTCTGGTGGATCTCCTCAAACGTCGTGTCGAGGTCCTTCGTGAGGTCCCACCCGGGGTAGTGGGCGCGCATCTTCGAGAGGTCCGAGTAGTAGCAGATGTGGTCGCCCGAGCGGTGCTGGTCGGAGTAGGCGTAGACCATCGGGTTGCCCGAGAGCGCCTCGGCCTTAGCGAACGCTTCGAGGATCGAGACGCTGTTGGCCTTGCCGCCGCCGAGGTTGTAGACCTCGCCCCTGCGCGGGGCCTCGATGAACGCCTCGATGAAGCGCGCCACGTCGACGGCGTGGATGTTGTCGCGGACCTGCTTGCCCTTGTAGCCGAAGATGGTGTACTTCCGGCCTTCGAGGTTGCACTTGACGAGGTAGCTCAGGAAGCCGTGCAACTCCACGCCGGAGTGCGACGGCCCGGTGAGGCAGCCGCCGCGCAGGCAGCACGTCGGCATGTCGAAGTAGCGGCCGTACTCCTGCACCATGACGTCGGCCGCGACTTTCGAGGCCCCGAAGAGCGAGTGCTTGGACCGGTCGATGCGGAACGTCTCGGGGATGCCGCCGGCGAAGGCCGGGTCG
>JBCDFF010000522.1:0-2485 GCA_039178415.1 Bacteroidota bacterium | reverse complement strand
ACATCGCCTGGCGCAGTTCGAGGATGAGGTCCTCGGGGGTGTGCCTGCCGTTGGCCGCGGCGAGGTCGTGCAGCGCTTGAACGGCCTCTGTGACCATGGCCTCGGGGAGCGGCTGGCGCTCTGGCAGGTGGTTGCCGACGTACGCCCCTGCGATCTGCCCAAAGACGACCGTCTCGGCGAGCGAGTTGCCGCCGAGGCGGTTCGCGCCGTGGACGCCCGCGACCGACTCGCCCGCGGCGAAGAGGCCGCGCACGCTCGTCTCGCACGACGCGAAGTCGTCGAGCTCGACGCCGCCCATCGCGTAGTGAGCCGTCGGTGCGACCTCCATCGGCTCTTCGGTGATGTCCACGCCGACCGCTGCGAACTCCTCGACCATGCGCGGGAGGCGGTCCCGGATGTAGTCGCTGTCGCGGTGCGAGATGTTGAGCCACACGCCGCCGTTGGGCGTGCCGCGCCCGGCCTGGATCTCGGAGTAGTTGGCGCGCGCCACCACATCGCGGGCGTCGAGCTCCATCTGCTTCGGCGAGTAGCGCGCCATGAACCGCTCGCCCTCGCTGTTGAAGAGCTGGCCACCCTCGCCGCGCACGGCCTCGGTGACGAGGTGCCCGCGCTCCTCCTTCGGCCACAGCTTGCCGGTCGGGTGGAACTGCACGAACTCCATGTCGCGCAGCGGCACGCCGGCCTCGTAGGCCAGCGCCTGCGCGTCGCCCGTGTTCTCCTCGGGACGCGACGACGAGCGGATGTAGACCGACGTGTGCCCGCCCGCCGCGAGGATCACGGCGCGTGCGTGGAAGACGAGCGGCTCGCCCGTGTTCATGTCGTAGCCGACCGCGCCGACGGCACGTCCATCGTTCACGAGGAGCTTCGTGACGAAGGTGTCTTGGCGATAGGGGATGGCGAGGCGCTTCGCCTGGGCGACGAGCGCTTCGAGGATTGCGCGGCCCGTGATGTCGCCCTTGAAGCAGGTGCGGCGGAACGACTGCGCGCCGAAGTAGCGCTGGTTGATCTTGCCGTCCTCGGTCTTCGAGAAGTCGGCCCCCCAGCGGTCGAGCTCGCGGATGCGCTCCGGGGCATGGCGCGCGAGCGTCTCGACGGCCTGCGCGTGGTTGACGTAGTGCCCCTCGTTGATGGTGTCGGCCGCGTGGATGTCCCAGCGGTCGTCCGGGTCGAGGCTGCCGAGGGCGGCGTTGATGCCGCCGGCGGCCCAGACGGTGTGGGCGTCGCCGTGCTTGCGCTTGCCGAGGACGAGCACGTCCACGTTGCGCTCAGCGAGTTCGATGGCAGCACGGAGCCCCGCTGCGCCCGCGCCGATGATGAGGACGTCGGACGAGACGACGGTGGTGCCTGTGACCGTCGGGTGGTCAGCAGAAGTAGGCATGGATGTAGTAGACGATTGTTCGCAAAGAGGGTCCCTTCACGAACAGGAGCTGCCGCCCAGAGGTCCAGTCCAGACTGGTCTTCATTCGGCTTCCGAAACGGTCGCACAGGCCCTCCGCAAACCGGCGGATCCCGGGTGCCTAGTTGGCCATGCTCATCTTTTCCAGGAGCCGAACGAGTGCACGTTGCTCGTCTAGGTCGAGCGGCGCGAGCATCTCGGCGGCGGCCTGCCGGTAGACCGCGTCCTCGTCGGCGTGGACCTGCGCGCCCTGCTCGGTCAGCTCGACGAGCCAGACGCGGCGGTCGCTCTCGCTGCGGCGGCGGCGGACCAGTCCGTGCTCCTCCAGCCGGTCGACGATCGGGGTGACGGCGCTCTGGCGAACGCCCAGGCGCTCGGCGACCTCGCCCATGCGTATGGCCCCGTGCAGGCCCAGCACGCCAATGGTCAGCAGTTCCTGCTTGCTCAGCGCGCTGTGCTCGGCCCCACGTGCCCCTGCGAGCTCCGTCATGCGCAACGCGACGCGCCGGATGGCGTCGCTGAAGACGTCGAGCGAAGTGGGGTCGATGGGCATGGCAGAGCGCGTACGTGCACGACGAAGATCGCACATAGAGCGTCCGAAATTTTAATAGTTCGATTATTGAAACATCCGAAATGGGAAAGGGTTCGGAAGGCTACCCATCCTCGCCTATCCATCGCTGGTTTCGTCTCATGTCCACGCCCATCACCGACGCGCCGGTCCTCGTTACGGGCCTCACGGGCTACGTCGGCTCCTACCTCACCGCTGACCTCTTGCGCCGCGGCTACGCCGTGCGCGGCACGCTGCGCAATGCGAAGAAGTTCGAGCGCGTCCGTGCTGCGCTCGCCGAGCACGCCCCCATCGACAAGCTGACCGCCGTCGAGGCCGACCTCCTGGATGCCGAATCGTGGCGTGCGGCGGTGGAAGGGGTGACGCACATCCACCACGTGGCCTCGCCGTTCTTCGTCGTCCAGCCGGAGGACCCCGATGAGATGATCGTACCGGCTCGGGAGGGCACGCTGAACGTGCTCCGGGCGGCGACCGAGGCGGGTGTGCAGCGCGTGGTGCTGACGTCGTCGCTCGTGGCGGTT
>JBCDFF010000521.1:0-2493 GCA_039178415.1 Bacteroidota bacterium | reverse complement strand
GGCCTACTTATCGGCCTGATAGCCACGGGCTTCTTGCGCACAGCAGCCCGGGCACTTCGCTTCCGTAGCCTGCGCAAGCCGCTGTTGATCGGCACCATCGCCCTGGTCGCGCTGGACTGGACGCTAGGCGCTCTCGGCGTCTACGACCTCATCACCACCCGCGTGGTCACCGGTGCACTGTTTGGCTGTATTGCAGGGCTAGTTCTGGGTGAAGCGCTCGCCTGGGGGCACGTGAGGGAACAGGACGCAGGGGATAAGGGATAGGGAGACGGGACCCTCTGCACTCGTGTAGCTCGGTCTCATGCCTTTCTTATCTCGCACGTCTCGGGACCCCAGACCCATGCCTACCACTTCTGCCGCTGCCCACGAGGCAGCCGCCACTACGTCCGTCCGCGTCGCGGCGGTCTCCGACCTCGCCGAGGGCGAGATGAAGGAGATCGAGATCGCGGACACCAAGCTGCTCCTGTCGAATGTCGGCGGGCAGTTCCATGCCACCTCCGCGTTCTGCACCCACTACGGCGCGCCGCTCGCCACGGGCGTCCTCGCTGGGCCGAAGGTGATCTGCCCCTGGCACCACGCCGTCTTCGACGTCACCGACGGGGCGCTCGACGAGCCGCCTGCCCTCGATGCCCTCGCGCGCTTCGAGACGGTCGTGAAGGATGGCGAGGTCTTCGTGATGCTTCCCGAGGACGAGCACGGCGTGCCGCAGATCGGCGACGGCGTGGCTCCGCACCAAGGTTGCGTTACGGCGATGACCACGCTCGACGAGGAAGCCGATGCCCGGACGTTCGCAATCGTGGGCGGCGGCGCGGCTGGGCTAGCCGCGGCCGAGACGCTGCGGCAGGTCGGTTACCAGGGCCGCGTCGTGCTCGTCACCGACGCCGACGAACTGCCCATCGACCGGACGAAGCTGAGCAAGGGCTACCTCGCCGGGGCCCCCCGCGACAGCCTTCCGCTTCGCTCCGCCGACTTCTTCGAGCGCTATGGCATCGAGGTGCGGACCGGCCACCGCGTTGCCCGCCTCGACGCCAGGGCAAAGCAGATCCACTTCGCGAACGAGGGCGACGGCGCCCACATGCCGCTCGCCTACGACGCGGCGCTCATCGCTACCGGGGGCACGCCCCGCCGCCTCGGCATCCCCGGGGCCGACCTCGACGGCGTCTTTTTGCTGAGGTCCACCGACGACGCCACGCAGATCGTCGAAGCGGCGGAGGCGGGGCAGTCGGCGGTCGTGATCGGGACGGGCTTCATCGGCATGGAGGCCGCCGCCGCGCTGGTCGGGCGCGGCCTGAGTGTCACCGTCGTGGGCATCGAGTCGGTGCCGTTCGAGCGCATCCTTGGGCTAGACGTGGGGGCGGTCTTCCAGCGGCTCCACGAGGAACAGGGCGTCGCCTTTCGGATGAGCGCATCCACCGAGCAGATCAGTGCTACCGACGACGGCCTCCGCCTCACCCTCGGCGACGGTACCGCGCTCGACGCCGACTTCATCGTCATGGGCGTGGGCGTCACTCCGACGACCGACTTCATGGACGGCCTGCCGACGGACGACCGCGGCGCGCTCGTCGCGGATGCCAACCTCCAGATCGGTCCCGACCTTTACGCCGCGGGCGACATCGCCTCTTACCCGGAGGTGCGCCTCGGCGAGCGCGTCCGCATCGAACACTGGCGGCTCGCGCAGCAGCACGGCCGCATCGCCGCGCGCAACATGGCGGGGCAGGCCGTGCCGTTCGAGGCGGTGCCCTATTTCTGGAGCGGCCAACTCGGGATGAACCTCCGCTACCTCGGCCACGCGAAGTCCTGGGACGAGGTGATCATCGACGGCAGCCTCGATGACCGGCAGTTTGTTGCCTACTACGCCAAAGACGGCCGCGTCCAGGCCGCCGCGGGCGTCAAGCGCGACAAGGTCATCGCCTCGCTCCACGCGCACTGGATGACGGGGGGGACGACCAGCGTCGATGAGGTGCGGAGATAGTACCGCGTATTTTCGCAGCTCTTTTGGCAACCTCGAAGTGCGTGAGGGTATGAGAGTGTGAGCGTATGCAGCCAGCGGCGCTCACCCACACCCATACCCCCAGACTCTCACACTCCCGATCTCGTGAAGCTCCGCGCTCGTCTCTACCTCCTCAGCGCCGTCGTGACGGTCATTCTCGTGATCGACCAGGTCACGAAGCGGCTGGCGGTGGAGCACCTCTACGGCGAGCCGGTGGTCTCGCTCTTCGGCGGCTTCCTGAAGCTGCTCTACGCCGAGAACGAGGGCGCGATGCTCGGCCTCGGCGGCACACTCGCCGACGAGACGCGGTTCATGCTGTTTGTGGTGATGAACGCCGTGCTCCTCGGCGGGCTGACCATCTTCCTCCTCACGCGGACGGTGTTGCGGCGGAGTGAGATTGTCGCGCTCGCGCTCATCCTCGGCGGCGGGCTCGGCAACCTCTGGGACCGCATCGTGAACGAGGGGCACGTCGTGGTTGACTTCCTGCTACTCACGGCCTTCGG
>JBCDFF010000520.1:0-2503 GCA_039178415.1 Bacteroidota bacterium | reverse complement strand
CAGAGACGCCGCTGGTGGGCCTCCCCACCCCGGACGGCTTCGGCTCGGTGCTGCGGCTCGGCGGCGTGGTGAGGAGCCGGCTGGACCCGTCGGTGCTGTATCTGACGGTGCGGACAGGGTTCGGGGGCGCGAACGCGCGCTACTGGGTCTACGCGGTGCGGGCGGCCCCGCTGCCGCCGGCGTGGCTCTTCGGGGGACCCATCCTGTTCGAGGCTGAATCGGACGGTGAAACCGAACTCACACTGAGGCTGGACGCGACGGGTCTGGAGCCGGGCGTGTACGAAGCGGTAGCATCAGTGCGCGCGGGCGACGGGATCGGCCCGGTCGTAGCCGAGGTGCCGGTCGTGCTGACGGTGGCGCCGGTAGACAGCGAGGACGGGCCGGAGGCGGGCGAGGCCTTCCGGCTGGGCGCGCCCTACCCGAACCCGGCGGCGGGGAGCGCGACCGTGCCGGTGGTGCTGACGGAGCGCGCCGCCGTGCGGGTCGCCGTCTTCGACGTGCTCGGGCGCGAGGTGGCCGTGCTCGCCGACGGGCCGCTCGGTGCGGGCGAACACGCCTTCGCGCTCGACGCCACAGACCTACCGAGCGGGGTCTACCTCGTCCGAATCGGCGCCGAGGGGTTCGACACCACGCAGCCCCTGACTGTTTTCCGCTAGAAGCCTCCGTCAAGGCCTCGTGCGGGCGCTCTACGCCGTGCAGCGCCTCGACCGGCCGGACGCCCTCGGCGAGCACGCCGAGACGATGGCCGTGCTGGCGTCGGTACGTGCTCCGCTGGCAGGGGGGGACCTGCTTCCCTCGGCCCTGCAGCAAGGCGCCGAAGCCGCGCTCCTGGTCGAGGTCGCCGACGCCGTGCGGCACGCCCGCTACGCCGAGGCCGAAGGGCTCCTCCGTCTCCACGAGGCGCTCGTCGCGGGCGAGCAGGCCGGACGCACGCTCTCGCTCCTGGCCGCGATGACGGACGAGGCGGCCGGGCGGCTGCCCGAGGCGCTGGCGCGCGTCGAAGGCGTCGCGGCCTCGCTCGACCCGGAGTCGAAGGAGGCGCAGGCGGCGGCCCTCGTGGCGGCCGTGCTGGGCGACGCCGTGGAAGCGGCCGGCGGCGAACGCGGGGCGGGGCTGACCGCGCTCAGTAGCGCGGCGGGCACCGAGGCCGCGAGCCGGACGGCGCCGGTCGACGCGCTCGTGCTGGAGGTGCCGTACCCGAACCCGGCGGCGGGGAGCGCGACCGTGCCGGTGGTGCTCGCCGAGCGCGCCGCCGTGCGGGTCGCCGTCTTCGACGTGCTGGGCCGCGAGGTGGCCGTGCTCCACGACGGAGCCGCCGAGGCCGGCGCACACCGCTTCGCCTTCGACGCGGCCGACCTGCCGAGCGGTGTCTACCTCGTCCGAGCGGCCGTGTCGGGGGCCGGCGGAGGGCCGGCGTATACTCAGCCGATCACGCTCGTGAACTGACGCTCGCTCGACATGACTGCACGCTTCCGTGCGCTGACCGCCGTCGCCGGGGTGCTCCTCCTTTGGAGTGCTCCGGCGGCGGCGCAAGTTTTCGTGACCCCTGACACCGTCGCCGTTTCGCTCGCTCAGGGCGAGACGGTCGAGGTCACGCTCGCCGTCTCGAACGCGGGGACCGACACCTCGTTCGCGCTCTCGCTCGCGCCTGCGCCGCGTGAGGATGATCCGCCGGAGGCGCCCGGGACGGTGCTCTTCACGAGCGAGAACATCTGCTGCGGCCTCGACGACCTCGCGACGACGCCCGACGGGCAGCTTTTCGTCGTCGGCGGCCTCGACACGTACGAGTTCACGTCCGACCTCACGTTCGTACAGGACTTCGAGCACCCCCGGACGAACATCATCTCCAACACGGTCGGCGTGGCTCACGACGCCGACCGGGGGACGCTGTGGTTCCTCGACGTGCAGAGCGACGGCAGCACGACCGAGCAGGCGCTCTTACTGGAGGCCGACCTCGCGGGCGAGGCCACCGGGCGCACGCTCCCCGCCTTCTGGGACCCCGACGCCTCCTGCCTCCTCCCCTCCGGCCGACCCGCCGCCCTCGCCTACGACGCCGCCGCGACGGCCCAGACCACCGGCGGCGCGGCGCGCTTCTTCTACCTCGACCACCCCAACGACACCGTCTGGGCCACCGACACCACCGGCCAGGCCGCCCCGGGCTACCCCTACCCCGTCACGGACTACCCGGGCCCGCCCGCAGCGTGCCTCCTCGGCACCGCGCTCGACGCGCACGCGCTCTCGTCGGTCCCCGCGCTGGAGGGTGAGCCGGTGCTGGAGGTGATGGGGGGGTACCCGGACGAGGTGCCGTCGGACCTGCCGACGCGGGTGGTGGTGACGGACCGGGCGGGGCGGAGCCGGGGGGCAGAGACGCCGCTGGTGGGCCTCCCCACCCCGGACGGCTTCGGCTCGGTGCTGCGGCTCGGCGGCGTGGTGAGGAGCCGGCTGGACCCGTCGGTGCTGTATCTGACGGTGCGGACAGGGTTCGGGGGCGCGAACGCGCGCT
>JBCDFF010000519.1:0-2516 GCA_039178415.1 Bacteroidota bacterium | reverse complement strand
GTCGCCGCGATGAGGGCGTCGAGGTCGCCGCACGCGTTGATGGCGGCCGCGTCGAGCAGCAGGCCGGGGGCGGCATCGTTGGGACCGCTGTCGGTGAGGATGACGGGGAGGGGGAGGTCGGCGCGGTCGGGGTAGTCGCGGAGGAACTCGTTGCGGTGGAGAAAGACGAGCGGACGGCCCAGGCTGTCGAGGTAGTCGCGCCAGGCGCGGCGCATGGCAAACGCGCCGTAGGTGAACTGGCAGAGGCGGCACTCGTAGGTGCCCGGCGAGAGAAGCTTGTGGACCGTGTCGGTGGCGGCGTTGAAGAGGCCGCTGTCGGCGTTGTAGACAAGGACGAGGCGCATGGGGGAAACGCTGGGGTAGAAGGGCTGGCGCACGCTCGCTGTGCGGTGGCGCACAGGGTAGAGGGGCCGAGTCCGGTCATTCCTACGTGCAGCGTGGTTGGCGCGCCCGTTGAGGAGGGCTGGGTACGACGACGGGCCCTCGCGCCGGCTGGAGCCTGCCGCCAGCACGACGCGGATGTTTTCAGAAACGATCCCGCACGTAGTCGGCGCGCGCGGCTGTGTCTGCGCGCATCGGCAGCGTGTAGGGTCGGGCGTAGAGACGCCGCGCCCTGTCTCACCCGCTCACCCCCCACCGATGGAGGCGCCGCATGGCCCTGCTCACCCTTGCTCAGTTTTTCGCCCGCTACGGCACCGACGCCGCCTGCATCGCCGCGCTCAAGGAGGTGCGCTGGTCGACGGAGGCCCACGGCGGGGCGATCCCGTGCAAGAAGTGCGGCATCCCGACCCGCCACCACCTCATCGCCACGCGGCGGTGCTACTCGTGCCAGACCTGTGGCACCCAGGTGCGTCCCACCGCCGGGACCATGTTCGAGCGCTCGCGGGTGCCGCTGCCCGACTGGTTCTACGTGCTCTACCTCTTCGCCCGCCTCGCGGAGCCCCCGACGGCGAAGCAGATCGAGCGAGAGATTGGCGTGTCCTACCCCACCGCGCTGCGCATGCGTCGGCGCATCCGGGCACGCGCCGAGGAGGCCCAGGCGTTGGCAGAGGGCCTGTTCGAGGATGCCGCGGTGACGGAATCGGGCCCGCAATGATGGGGGAGGTCCCCCGCTTGGCCTACGTGCGCGAGCCTTTCGCCCTACGTGCACCAGCGTTTCCCCAGAGGACAGGGCAGCGGTAGACGGGTTAGGAGATGTAGGCTGAAAGGCCCTACCATGCTGGCAACCCGTTTGCGAGGCGGCCTGTGCCGCAACGCCGACGGGGCGATGTCGCGGGAGGGGCGACGTCGGCGCCTATGCTCTCACCGATCCATCCCGTTCGTACCCATGGCACGTCTACGCCCTTCCAAGTCCCTCGGCACGCTCGCGCTTGGCGCGGCGGCCGTCGTAGCCACCCCGGATGCCGACGCCCAACTCACCTTCGTCGAGGCAGACCCATCGCCCTTCGCCTCGATCGGTAGTGTCATCGATGGAGCCGACGTAGCTCCGGTCTTTGCGGACTACGATGGCGATGGCGACTTCGACTTGCTCTATGGCGACAAGTATGGCGTGCTGCGGGCCTTCGAAAACATCGGCACGCCGGAGGCACCTGCTTTCGAACTCGCCCGCGACACAGACTCTTTTGAGCGCTTCCTGGAGGGCTGGTTCACAGACGCCCCGCCTGCGCTGGCCGATCTGGATGGCGATGGGGACCTCGATTTGCTGTCCGCGAACTACAATGGCGCGCTGCGGTACTTCGAGAACGTAGGGACCTCCCAGGAGCTGCGCGTGGCCGAGCGGATCGGCGTGGCTAACCCGTTCGAAAGCCTCCCTGGTCCCTTCTTCTTGACCTACTTCGCGGACCTCGATGCGGACGGCGACCAGGACTTCATCAGCAAAGACTATGGGACAACGCTGTCCTACTACGAGAACGTAGGCGATGCCACCAACCCGGCCTTCGAGGCGCGTATAGGTGAGGCCAACCCCTTCCGGGACACGATCTTTCCAACAGGGGCCACGCTCGGCGACGGCGACGGCGATGGCGACCTCGACCTCGTAATTGGCGCGAGCCTAGCCCCCGAATTGGGCCGGTCGATCGTGACCTATCAGAACGTGGGCACGCCCTTCGAACCAGACTTTCGCCTGGTACCTGAAGACCGCGATCCATTCGCGAGCATCGTAGACTTCGCAGTGACGCCAGTGCTGGTCGACCTCGATGGAGACAACGACCTGGACCTGGCGATTGGCACGGCCAACGACGCGATCCGCTACTTCGAGAACGTGACCTCCGAGGGGGTACGAGCGGGCAACACTGCCGCCTTCGAGGCCGTCTCGGTGCCCCTCCCCGCCGCCACCCGCGACGCCGACGGCGCACTGCTCGCCTGGACCCACACCGGCCCCGCTGCCACCTACGAGATCCACCGCCTCCTCGGCTCCGCAGGCGCGTTCGACCTGCTCGGCACGCTGTCCGCCACGGACGGCGAGGCGGTACGCTTCCACACCGGCCCTCTCGGCGACGGTGTCTCCGAGGTGCGCC
>JBCDFF010000518.1:0-2538 GCA_039178415.1 Bacteroidota bacterium | reverse complement strand
TAGCCAAAGCTGCCAAACGCCGTCGGCGTCAGCGTCCCTGCATGCGAGTCAAACACCTGCAGCGCCTGCGCTCCGGCTCCCACCTGGGCAACCAGGTAGTCCACGATCACGTCGGTCAGCAGTTGGAGCAGCCGGTGACTCGCGTCCGGATCGGCGTAGAGCCAGGCCTTGGCCTTCGCGTAGTTTTTCGAGCCGCCGCCCTCGATCATGTAGGCCATCAGCGTCCACGGAGCGCCCGTGAAGCCGAAGAGCGGTACGGCCCCGTTGATTTCCTGGCGCGTGAGCGTGAGCGCGTCGAACACGTAGCCGAGCGCCTCCCGGACGTACGGCCTGCGCAGCCGTTCGAGGTCGGCGGGGGTGTCCATGGGATCTGGGAAGTGCGGGCCTTTGCCTTTCACCATCTGCACCTCCATCCCGAGCGCCTGAGGCACCACGAGGATGTCGGAAAAGATGATCGAGGCGTCGAGCGGGGCACCTGCGGCGTGGAAGCGGCGGAGCGGCTGCAGCGTGACCTCGCACGCCAACTCAGGCGTCCGGCACACCGTAAAAAACTCGTGCTTGGCGCGGACGGCGCGAAACTCGGGGAGATAGCGCCCTGCCTGTCGCATCAGCCACACCGGGACCTGGTCCACGGGCTCTTGACGGGCGGCGCGTAGCAGTCGGTCGTTGCGGAGCGCTGGAAAGCGGCTCGGTGAACGGTCTGCAGAAAGCGATACGGCAGGGTCAGACATGGCGCGACATCGTGGTGGTCAGGAAGGCCGTGGCCTCTGATACGGCTGCGGGGGTCGGTGCCGCCGCGATGGCCTTGGGCGGCACTCCGGCTGCTGCGAGCGCGTTCGCCGTGGTCGGTCCAATTGCGATACTGGGTAGGCTGTTCCAGGCTGCGCGGTCATGCGCTCCGCTGTGGACATAGACCGCTGAGACCCCGGATGGGCTGAACCAGACCCCTGCATCGAACCCCGCAGGGTCGATGTCAGGCATACGTGCTCGGGTGCGGTACCCGACGATCTCGCGGAACGCGATGCCGGCTTGTTCGAGTTGATCCGGCAACTCGTGGCGGCGGCGGTCGCCGCTGACGAAGCACAGGGGATGCGGGTTCGTCGGGTCGTGATGGGCGCGGATGAACCGGGCGAGTTCGGAGGCTGAGCCACTCGCCTGCCCCATCGCGTGGAAGCCGAGCCGCGACGCTGCCTCGGCCGTACGTGGTCCGACGACGTAGGCCACGCCCTGTCGGTGTCGGTCCGCCCCACCAGGTGGGGCCGCGCGTGCCACACTCTCGACGGCACGGGCGCTCGTGAATATCCACGCTGCGAGTTGACGAGGGTTTTCCGCGAGGGCTCGGAGCACGTCTTGGTTCACGAAGTCGTAGTGCAAGACCGGCGCAGACACGGCCTCGAAGCCGCGTTGGGCGAGCGCTTGCTCATAGCGGTCTGGGCCTGGGCTGTCCGGGGCGCGCAGGAGCAGCACCCGTCGCGGTCGGTCCTGCGAAAACTCAGGCGTCGCCATCATTCGATGGGCGATCGGATTTCGTCTAGTACGGCTTGCGCTCCACGCGCGAGCAGTTCGCGAGCGAGCGACTCTGCCAGCGCCAGCGCCTGAGACGGGGTTCCCGTCTGCTCCCCTCGGAACACCCGACGCCCGTCGACACTGCCCACCATGCCTTCGATGGTGAAGCTGCTCCCGGTCTCCAGACGTGCCCACGCGCCGATCGGCACTTGGCATCCGCCCTCAAGGGTGCGCAGGAAGGCGCGCTCGGCGAGCGTCACCGTGCGGGTGGCGTCGTGGTCGAGGAGGCGCGTCATGAGCGACGCCGCTGTTGGGTCCTCTTCCCGGCACACCACCCCGAGCGCGCCCTGCCCGACGGCGGGCAGCATGAGCCTCGGGGGAATCCGGTCGCGGATGCGGTGCTCGAAGCCGAGCCGCTGCAAGCCCGCAGCAGCGAGTAGGAGGCCGTGCCAGCCGCCCTCGCCTAGCGGGCCACTGCTGTCGAGGGTGGCAAGGCGCGTGGGCACATTGCCGCGTACCGAGACCACGTTCAGGTCGGGCCGCCACGCCCGGATCTGGGCCTCCCGCCGCAGCGACGATGTGCCCAGCGTGGCACCCTCAGGTAGGTCTGTGAGCGCCCCTGCAAACGCGGGATGGGCCACGAACGCATCCCAGGGCTCGGCACGTGCCGAGATGGCAACCAGCCGCAGGCCTGCTGGCAGCGTCGTCGGCAAGTCCTTCAACGAGTGCACGGCCACGTCAATGCGGTGGTCGAGCAGCGCTTCGTCGAGCTCCTTGGTGAACAGACCAGGGTTACCGATGGCGGAGAGCGGCACATCGAGCACACGGTCCCCTTGGGTGCGGATCACGACGATCTCGACGGCACGCCCCGCTGCGCGAAGCCGGGCCGCAACGTGGTCCGCCTGCCAGCGAGCGAGCTTACTGCCGCGCGTTCCGATTCGCATCGCCGCTAGGTGTTGCGCTAGAAGTTGGTGGGGCGAGCGTGGTCCGGGACGCCTCGTGTCCGAACGGACACCGCGCGGGTGCTGCTGC
>JBCDFF010000517.1:0-2549 GCA_039178415.1 Bacteroidota bacterium | reverse complement strand
TACGGCGGCACAGCCAGCACGCCGCCTTCGATGGATTGGCCGGCATAGGCTTGCTCCATGGCGACCGACGTTCCGCCGCTACATCCGAGCCAGCCCACTGCCATCGCCAAGACGACCCAGCCCATCGCTGACGTACGTGCCGTCGATGATGTACGTGCCACCGATGACATACGTAAACGCGTGCTTCTATGGGGGCGTCTGCTCATGAGCCTCGGGGTACAACGTGAACGGGCGACATACGGGACAAGGCGGCTGGCACACGCGGCAGGGAGGATATCGTGCAGCATGTGGGCGAGGAGGCGTCGGATCCTGTTCGTCTAAGTAGGATGAGGTTGGGGCTCGGTCGCGAAGCGCGGCAGCAAGGACCCTAGCGTCGATAGCTACGGATGCGCGCCTCGCGCCACTCGCCCGTCATCGGCTTTCCGGCTTCCATGGGACCGAACGGCAGCGTTTCCAGGAGCTGCTCGACGAGTTGATCGAAGCTTCGGGCCCATTCCTCGCTCTTCGAGCGAGTCAAGATGGAGGTTTGTGCGCGCTCGGTGAGCTGTCCGCGCTGGATGAGACGCCCTTCCTGGTTGTCCCAGAGCGCGTAGGCCAGTTCCGTCACATAGTATTCGCTTCCGCCCGCCTCATTTGCGCCTACCGCCCCATTCGCGCCTACCGCCCCATTCGCGCCTATCCCTTGCCTCGACTCCTTTTTGACCGTGGCCTTAGTGCAGAACAGCACATAGGCAGGGGTCTCTTCGCCATACGTGAGCATCGTCCCGTCGGTTGGCACTGCGACCATGCCTTCGCCTGGCTGTGCTGGGTTTACCGGAATGCGCCGGAAGGAACCCGGTCCATCCTGGGCTTCCGTGAGAATCAGACCGTCGAGGTAGCTGTAGCTGTACCAGCGATTGCGCATCGACTCTCGCAGGAGCACGGCGACCGCTTCGCCTGGCGCACGCACCTCCTCGGCACCCTCAAGCGCTGCGACCATCTCGGAGAACACGTCCGTGTCGCTCGTACCCGTAGTGACGGAAAACGGAGGTACCGCCAGGACCCCGCCCCGTATCTCGCGGTCCTGATAGGCCTCCTCGGTGACGATGAGGTCGGTTCCCGAGCAGCCGAGCCAGAGGCCCGCGGCAAGGGAAATTGCAACGAGGAAGCCCGCAGGACGGAGCCTCCCATGGATCGAGGCCTCGCGGCTGAACAACGACGACAGCATACCAACTAATTGCGATTGGACACGTGAAACGGCGACGTGCCAAACATAGCTTCCACGTACGCTTCCAGGCCATCGAGATACCGTGAACGGGCCATCTGCTCGTTGAGGGGGGTGCCCTGCGGTAGCGGCTCGACGCGGAGCGTCAGGGACCGGTCGAGCTCGTTGAACAGGATCGGCTCGCCGGTCTCGTTGTTCCACAGCACGAAGCCCACCCGGTGCGGCATCACGATGCGGCCGGGCAGCAGTTCGCCGCGCACGGCCTCGATCTCAGCGTTGCCGAAGAAGAGGATGAACTCCGGCGTGCCCGAGGCCATCTGAATCGGCTGTCCCGGAGGCGGTGTGGCGACGGGGAAGTCCTGCCCCTGCCGCACGCGCAGGCGGTTGTCGTCGTAGCGCCGCTGGTTGTAGCGCTGCATCTCCAAGGGTGGCGTCCCCGCGAAGTCGTCGATGACAACGCGGTCGAAGCGGGTCTGCCGCTGGATCTCGCGCGAGAGGGCAATGCGGAAAAACTGGGCGTAGCGGCGGTCCTCGGGGGCGAGGTCCTCTCCGGGCAGCCGCGGAATGTCGAGGCGCTGGTCCGCGTTAAAGGGGGCAATGACGAGGGTCCCTCCCGTGACGCGGCCCGTGTACTCGGTGACGAGGGTAGTCGGCGGCGGGGCGCAGGACACCAAGGCGAGCGACGCGAGGGTAGCCAGGAGGAGCGCGAGAACGAAGCGGTACATGGTGGTGGTGGATTGGTCGAGCGAGCCCCTGCAAGATGCGCCGCGCGCGCGGTGCCGTGCAGGGCGGAACGCCGCCCGCGACGAAATTGGTACCGATCTATATATTTGTTGGAACAAATAAATACCTTATCCATCTCACTCTTTTCCCGTTCTGCTGCACACATCCCCCAGACTCATGAGCGACGTCCGCCTCACCATCGTCTACTACAGCACCTACGGCACCAACTTCGCGATGGCGCAGGTCGCCGCCGAGGCCGCCCGCGCCGCCGGGGCCGAGGTGCGCCTCCGCAAGGTCCGCGAGACCGTCCCGCAGTCCGTCATCGACGGCCAAGCCCCTTGGAAGGCCGCCCAGCAGGCCCAGGCCGATATCCCCGAGGCCACCGCCGACGACATGACGTGGGCCAACGCCTACCTCCTCTCTACCCCCACCCGCTTCGGCGGCGCGTCGAGCCAGCTCCGCGCCTTCATCGACACGCTCGGCGGGGTCTGGCAGAGCGGTGGCCTCGCCAACAAGGCGTTCGCCGCCATGACCAGTGCTCAGAACCCGCACGGCGGCCAGGAGACGACGCTCCAGACGCTCTACATCACCGCGATGCACTGGAGCGCCATCCTCGTTCCGC
>JBCDFF010000516.1:0-2549 GCA_039178415.1 Bacteroidota bacterium | reverse complement strand
CGTCTACGACCTGCTCGGCCGCCGCGTCGCCACGCTGCTCGATGGCACGGTCGATGCGGCCACGCTCACGCTCGACGGCACGGCGCTGCCGAGCGGGGCCTACGTGGTGCGCGTGCAGGGCGAGACGTTCGCCCAGACCCGTCGCGTCACCCTCGCCCGCTAGCTCGTTCACTTCGATCCCGGTCGCCCCTCATGCCCATCCCCTTTCTCCGTCCTGTTGCGCTCCTCAGCCTGTCGGCCCTCGCTACCCTCGCGGTCGTGTCCAGCCCGCCGGCCCTTGCCCAGGAAGCCCTCACCGCCGCCTGCGTCGACGGCGACGCCAATGGGTTCAGGTGCTCGGACGTGGACCTCGTCGGTCGTATCCCGCGCCTGGACCTCGACATCGAGGCGTTTCCGACCCCGCCGACCTGCAACGATATCTGGGGCTGGACGGACCCGCAGACCGGCATCGAGTATGCGCTGGTAGGCACGTCGGAGTCCACGGTCTTCGTGAGCCTGGCCACGCCGAGCGCGCCCCAGATCATCGGCACGCTCCCGACGCAGACCTCCATCACGCTCTGGCGCGACATCAAGACCCGGGGCAACCACGCCTACATCGTCAGCGAGGCCGACGGGCACGGCATGCAGGTCTTCGACCTGACCCGTCTTCGGGACGTCACCGCGCCGCCAGTCCTGTTCGAGGCGGATGTCGTCTACACAGGCGCCGGGAGCGCCCACAACATCGTGATCGACGAGGCGCTCCCCTATGCCTTTCTGGTCGGGGCGCGGCAAGGCGGCTTCGCCTGCAACGGCGGCGGGCTCCACATTGTGGACATCAGCGACCCCACAGCACCCACGTTCGCCGGCTGCTTCGACGGCGACGGCTACACCCACGACGCGCAGTGCGTCCGCTACAGCGGGCCTGACGCCGACTACCAAGGCGACGCCGTCTGCTTCTCCTCGAACGGCAGCTTCGGCACAAACGACGTCCTGTCGATCAGCAACGTCACCGACGTCGAGAGCGTCACGAGCATCAGCCGGACGTCGTATCCCTTCCCTGGCTACGCGCACCAGGGCTGGCTCACCGAGGACCAGCGCTACTTCCTCATGAACGACGAGTTCGACGAGGGCAACCGCGACTATCCAGGCGCGGGCCGCAACGGGTTCACGCGCACCCTCATCTTCGACGTGAGCGACCTCGACGACCCGGTCTTCGCCGGGGCCTACATCGCGAACGTCTCTACCTCGGACCACAACCTCTACATCCGGGGCAACTACGTCTACCAGTCCAACTACGAGAGCGGCCTGCGCATCTACGAGCTCACCGACCTCGCCAACGCCGAGCTCACCCTCGTTGGCTCCTTCGACACCTTCCCGGCGGGCAACCTGGTCTCTTTCAGCGGGCAGTGGAGCAACTACCCGTTCTTCGAGAGCGGGCTCGTCATCGCCAACGACCAGTCGAACGGCCTCTTCGTGCTCCGCTCGCCGGTGCTCACCACAGCCGACGAGCCGACGCCGGACGCCGCCGCGCTGGGACTGAGCGCGGCCTACCCGAACCCGTTCCAGCAAACCACCTCGCTCACGCTCGCCCTCGACCGTAGCGAGGCCGTGCGGGTGGGCGTGTACGACCTGCTCGGCCGGGAGGTGGCCCGCCTCTTCGAGGGCGACGCGGTGGCTGGAACGACGCTCACGCTGACGTTCGACGGACACGGCCTCTCCAGCGGGACCTACGTGGTGCGCGTGGTCGGCGAGAGCTTCGCCGAGACCCGCCGGCTCACGCTCGCGCGCTGACGCCGTCCCAGCACGCTATCCGAACGAGGCCGGGCGCGTCGCTGAGCGCCCGGCCTCGTTTGGGTGTGGGCGTGTGGGGGGACGAACCCTCGCCTAAGAACGACGGCGTCGGCGCGGGCCTCGTTGGATGCCCCTCGGGAGACTGGATATATTGTCTAGTCTATCCCTTCTGCACCGTATCCCCCATTGCCAGGCATGGCTTCCACCCAGGACTTCCGCAACGGCTTCACCTTTTTCTGGAACGGCGACATCTGGAGCATCGTCGAGTTCCTCCACGTCAAGCCCGGTAAGGGCGGCGCGTTTGTGCGCACCAAGCTCAAGAACATCCGCTCGGGCAAGGTGGTCGACAACGTCTTCCGCGCGGGCGAGAAGGTCGACGAGGCCCGCGTCGAGCGCCGCTCCTACCAGTTCCTCTACGAGGACGACCTCGGCCTCCACCTCATGAACACCGAGACCTACGAGCAGACGTCGCTGCCTGCCAAACAGGTCGAAGGCCGCGAGTTCATCAAGGAGGGCGGCGAGATCGACCTGCTCGTGAACGCCGCCACCGACGAGCCGCTCTCGGTCGAGATCCCGCGCCACGTCCACCTCGAGATCACGAAGACCGACCCCGGCCTCAAGGGCGACACGGCAACCGGCGCGACCAAGCCCGCCACCCTCGAAAGCGGGGCGACGGTGAACGTGCCGCTCTTCCTCAACGAGGGCGACGTGATCCGCGTGGATACCACCGACGGCTCGTACATTGAACGCGTAAGCACGGGCTCCTAGCCGCCTCGCGG
>JBCDFF010000515.1:0-2551 GCA_039178415.1 Bacteroidota bacterium | reverse complement strand
GGCGCGACGCTCGCGGTGACGGGCACGGGCTTCGAGTGGCTCGCGGGCTACCTCGAAGAAGGCCGCCTGCTCAACCGGGAGCTGATCCGCTTCACGGGGGCCAACGCCAGTCGCGGCGCGCGCGGTGCCACCGCTGTGCTCCGCAACCAGGGCATCGTCACCTGGGAAGACTCCGGCATCCTCTACGTCTACAACAGCGCCCGCTTCGAGAACGCCGGCGCCTTCGACGTCTCGGGCACGGGCAGCCTGCGCGGCTTCTCGGGCATCGGCACGTTCGTGACCGAGCGTGGTGCCACGCTCACCAAGACCGGCGACGCGCTCTGGGAGATCTTCGGGAGTCTCACCGTCGAGAATGCAGGCCTCTGGTCCGTGGAGGACGGGGCCATCGAGTTGGAAGAGGCGACCACGCATCGCGACGCGCGGCTCAACGTGAGCGCGGGTGCTAGGCTCCAGTTCAACCGCCCGCTCACGGTGCTGGGTACCCTGTCGAGCAACGCGGCGGGGGCGCTGGTTCTCAACACGAACCTGCTCACGGACCGGACGGCGTTCCTCGACATCGCCGGCCAAGGCCTGGACTGGCGCTCGGGCTACGTCACCGAGGGCACCCTCATCAACCAGCGCCGCGTGCGTCTCACCGGCGCCAGCAACAACCGCGGCGTGCGCGGCGAGGGCGCGGTCTTCCGCAACGCGGGCACGATGGAATGGCGCAACGACGGCCTGTTCTACGTCTACAACAGCGCCCGCTTCGAGAACGCCGCTACGCTTGACGTGGTCGGCAACGGCGGGCTGCGCGGGTTCTCCGGCACCGGCACCTTCGTCAACGAGTCGACCGGCACCTTCACCCGGCGCGGCGACGGCGTCTTCTTCTTCGGCTCCGACGTGGAGCGCAACCGCAGCTTCGAGCCGCTCACGGCCACGCTCGACGGCAGCGTGGCGCTCGGCGGCGAGATCGACGCCATCGGCCTCGCCCTCACGAACCGCGCCGACTTCGACGTGACAGGTCCCGAGGGCGATGTGGGGGCTCTGACCTGGACCGGCGACTTTGTCGCAGACGATGCCACCGACCTCCGCCTCGACGTGTCGGGACCGGGCGCGAACGACGAGCTCTTCGTGGTGCCCAACACCCGCGCCCAGGCCTTCGGGACAGCCCAACTCGACGGCACGCTGAACCTCGTCCTCCGCGACGGCTACGTCCCCGAGGTGGGCACCTCGTTTGACCTCATCACGGCCGAGGCCATCACGGGCGGCTTCACCGACCTGACCGCGCTCACGGTCGAGAGCGCGGGCCTCTCGCTCTACCCGTCGATCACCGACGAGGTGTTCCGCGTGACGGCGGCGGAAGGCATCCCGACGATCGCGGGGAGCCTGGAAGCCTCGCCCTCGCAGGTACGCGGGGGCACGCGGGTCCCGCTCACGCTCACCGGCACAGGCTTCGCCCCGGACCTGCGCGTCGACCTGACCTGCGTCGAGTGCGCCGACCCGGTCACGTACGGCACGCTCGCGGGGCAGCTCAACACCATCACCCCGACCTCGATTGGCCTGGGCCTGGACCTGACGCCGGGCGACATCTACGGCACCTACGAGATCCGCGTGAGCGATCCGCGCGGCGGCGAGGCCACGACGACGCTCGTCATCCTCCCACCCGACCTCACGCTCACCGTCGAGGTCCGGCGGGCCGACGCGAGCGAGCTCGGCAACCGCGCGGGCACCGTCGTCGTCCGGTCCAACCGGCAGACACTCGCGCCGGTGACGGTGCCCTTCACCCTGGGCGGCTCCGCGCAACGGCTGGCCGACTACGTGACGACTGAGCTTGGCGACGCCCTCACCTTGCCACTCGGCGTGACGGAACTGCAGGTCGGCATCATCCCCGTGAACGACGACCTCGCCGAGTCCAGCGAGACGGTCACGTTCACGCTGCTCGACACGCCCGACTATGCCCTCGGCAGCCCCTTCAGCGGCACCGTCACCATCGCAGACGGACCGCCCCGCGGCGACTTCGCCGCCTTCTCCGTGAGCCCCCGGCGCGGAGGCGACATGGGCCTGCTGACGCTGACCGTGGTCGGTCAGAACTTCACCGACGGGGCGACAGTCACGCTCAACGGCGTCGTTCCGGCCCTCGAGAGCCTGGAGACCCAGGTGGGCGAGGACGGGACGAGCCTCCGCGCCGTGTTCGACCTCAGCCGTGCTCCCATCGGCACGCGCGACGTGGTCGTGGTGAACGGCGACGGCGGCTCGACGACGCTGGTCCGCGCCTTCAGTGTGGAGCAGAGCGTGGGTGCCGACGTCTGGGTGACGCTCGTCGGCCCGGAGGCGGTCCGCCGGGGACGTCCAGGCACCTTCTCGCTCATCTACGGCAACGATGGAAACGTAGACGCCGCTGGGGGCATCTTCACCGTGATGGGCATTCCCCTGGGGGCCGATGTGACCTTCGACGACTCGTTTGAGCTCCCCCCCCTTCCGGGTCAAGTCGAGACCGAGTTGACGCCGGTGATCCAAGACGAGAACGAGCAATACATCGTGCTCGGTGCCGTCGGCCTGGCTCCAGGCGTGG
>JBCDFF010000514.1:0-2586 GCA_039178415.1 Bacteroidota bacterium | reverse complement strand
TTGCTGCGTTGCGATCTACAAGTTGTCGGGCGACCAACCGCACCCGTCGGGCTTCTCTAGCTCGCCCTCGTTGGTCTGCCACGCACCGCTGCGGTACTCCGAGCGGCGCAGCACCCAGCATTCCGGCGGCACCCCGTAGAGACGAAGCTGCACGAACAACGCCCCCTCCGCCTCCGGCACTTCTCGGACCTCGACCAGCACGCTGGCGAGCTCCCGCGTCAGCGTGATCTGCGCGTCGGCGCCCGTGTTGGACGACTGCACTCCGCTAGCGCTGTCCTGGTCGCGCCCGATCTGCTGCAGCGTCAGATTGGAGTTGACCACGTCGATGCCTCGGCCGAAGCCACCTAGGGCCGTCGGCCTCTGGTACCAGGCGATCACGTCGCCTGCCACGGCGACGGCTTGCTCGGTGAACCGGTCATACCGCGCCTTGCGGCTGTTCTCCTCAAACGCCTGGATGCCCGTCACGACGGCGAGGCCGACGATCACGATGCCGAGCACGAGCAATAGGAGTTGTTGCTGGCCCATGGGGTTGTCCTGGTTGGTTGAGGAGCCGCGTCACCGCGGGCGGTTTGGACGGAGTGATCTGGGGCTGAGTCTTGGCGACCGGACTATGCAGAGCTGCGGTGCGTCTTGGTCCGTGCTCAGTAGCCGCTCGTCGCAGCGTTTGCTTGATTGAAGTTGAAGGCGATGTCGTCGTAGCTCGTCCCGCTGATTCGGAGGTTGAGCCACCAGGAGCCGTTGTCGCAGTCCGCGTTGAGCACGTTGAGATCGAGCCGGGAGTCGTAGCCGAGGACTTTGATGCACGTGTATTCGTCGAGGCGGACGACCTCGCGGCCGTTTTGTACGACGGCATCTGCAATGCCCAGCGCGTCCAGCGTGAGCGCTGAGTAATCGTCGGAGTCGCCATTGGCCCCGCCGCCGAGCGCCATGTGCTTCATCTTCCAGGCCTGCGCTTGCACAGCCAGGTCCACCACCTTGGCCATCATCTGGTCCTGGCGCGCCTTGCGCTGGTTCTCGCCGAACGAGGCAATGCCGGTGGCAACCGCCAGGCCCACGATCACGATGCTCAGCACGAGCAGGAGGAGTTGCTGTTGTCCCATGGGGGAAAACGAGAGGAGTTAGAATCCGTTATTCCGCACGTTGGTGGCCGAGCCCCACCCGAACTGGATGTCGTCCAAGCTCGTCCCCACTGTGCGAATCCACATCCACGCCGAGCCATTGTCGCAGTCGGCATCGAGCACGTTGACCTGGAGGTAGTTCACGTTCGGGAAGATTTTGAAGCAGGCGTAGTCGCTCATGCGGACGACCTCGATGGTGCCTTGCATCTCGGTGGAGGTCATCCCGATTTGAGCGAGGTCGAAGCTGCGGAAGTCGTTGGCGTCGTCGCTCAGGCCGCCCGCGAGCGCGGTGGGCTTCATCTTCCAGGCCTGCGCCTTCGTGATGATGTCCATGAGCTGGACCATCGTCTGGTCTTGGCGCGCCTTGCGCTGGTTCTCGCCGAACGCCTCGATGCCGTTAGCCGTGGCGAGGCCAACGATGACCACGCTGAGAACAAGAAGGAGGAGTTGCTGCTGGCCCATTTCTGGGGGTTCGAGGACGTAGGCGATGCAGGACGTGCCTGCGTGTGCACAAAGGCGGTGCCGCAGTAATCACCTCCACACTTCTGACACAAACTCGACGCAAAATCAGGGGCCCAGTGCGCCTCGACGGCCCCGCTTCGTTTCCCTTTGTCGTGTCACGGCTACGATTTACCTCCCGTGCGCCGGTGCTTTGATGCCGCACCGACGGGCCGCATCAGCCCGGTGCACACGACCTCGCTGTCGCCTCGCAGTCGTAGAGCTACACCACGTCGTAGGCGAGCGTCCAGTAGTCGGCCTTCTCGTCGGGGTGGAGCGCCAGGATCGAGGCGCGGGTGAGCAGCACGAGCGTCTGCGCGGCCGACGCAAGCGAGACGCCGGCCAGCTTGGAGAACTGCGCGACGGTGATCCGCTCGTAGCGGTCGAGGTACTGCATGAGTTGCTGCTCCTTGTCGCCGAACTCGAAGCGGGTGTTCGTCGGGTTCTGTTCGGCCTTCATCACCCGGATGACCTCGCGGCTCGCCTCGATGGACTGCTCGTCGACGCGCACGTAGGCCGTCTTCGAGGCGCGCCCCTCGGCGTTGGTCGTGACGAGGTAGTGCGGCTTCGAGGCGCTCTCGGGCACGTCCACGATGAGCACCTCCCGGCGGCGCGAGACCGGCACGGCGACCACGTCGAAGGGCACGAGCGGGCGCGTGTGCTCGGCGATGGCCTGGCGCAGCGCGAACGCCTCCTCGTGCGCGTCGCGGACGCCCTTGATGGTGCCGTCGTCGTCCACGCCCAGGAGCAGCTTGCCGCCCTGCGTGTTGGCCAGCGCGATGACTTCTTTGGCGATGCGCTCGGGGCGAGGCACGCGGCGCTTGAACTCGATGGTCAACCCCTCGCCGAGCGCAACGAGACGCTGGAGGTCGCGGAGATCGAGGCTGAGGTCCATGGCATGCGCCGAGCGGAGGGTGAGCGGAGCCGCGCAGGCCTGCACGGAGCAGGCTCCGGCGGTGAGGAAAGGTAC
>JBCDFF010000513.1:0-2637 GCA_039178415.1 Bacteroidota bacterium | reverse complement strand
TGACGTGGGACCTCGTCGCGGCCAACCTCGCCGTGTTCACGGCGCAGCAGCAGCAGGCCCTCCAGGCGCAGATGCAGCAGCAGGCGCAGGCGGCTTACGGCGCGCAGCCGATCCCTGACTGGTCGAGCCAGCTGCAAGGCCAGAACGTGGACCCGGCGACGTGGGCGCAGCTCAGCCAGATGTCGCAGGGCATGCATGCGTCGATGATGAACGGCATCGAGGCGATGGGCGGCTCCTCGGACTACTGGGAGGTTCGTGAGATCGACCCCGCGACGGGCTTGCCTCGGTACTAGGTCTGGGAAACGAGGGGGCTAGTGTCGCATCACGTGTTCTGTGTTGCATCAGCTCCGTCCCACTTCGGCCCCTGAAGCACTGGAGCACCGAGCCACAGACGCAGCGGTCCCGAGGGCGATCGAGGTGGAGCCCAGCGCGCCCTTCCATCGCGCAGCGCTCGTCAGCTTCACCACCGTCTTCCCACAGGACTGTGGGCGGTCCGCCACAGCTCTGTGACATTCGCGGTGCCCGATCTAGGCAGATTGGGGGCGTTGGCAGCGGACCGGGTTGGTCTGCCGTCGTCCACCCGCCCCGTGTTCCTCGATCCAATCTGATTGCGCCATGACCTACCGAGCGCGCCGCGCCACGAGCGGCCCCCCCCTAATCGCCATGCCTGCTGTCTTCGCGCTGCTGCTGGCCCTCGGCCTCTTCCTCACTGGCTGCGACAGCGCTGATGCCTCCACCGACGGCACCACCGATGGTGTAGCGACCGAGACCGTCACCCTCGCTTCCGCCGTCACGGGCGTCGCCTCCGACGCGGGAGCCTCGTCCGACGACCTCGTGGCGGCCTCCCGCTCGTTCGAAGGGCGGCACCTCGAACCGGGCATGCTCTGGACGATCGCCGCTGAGGTGCACAGCCGCCTCACGCCTGAGCAGATTGAGCGCCTCGAAGCGAAGCTCGACGAGCGCCGCGCTGCCCTCGAAGACCGGCGTGCCGAACTGGGCGACCGGCCGCGTGGACCTCGCGGCGGCCCAGGTGGACCCGGCGGCCCTGGTGCGTTCGACCGCGTGCTGACCGACGACCTCGCCCTCTCCGACGCCCAGACGGATGCCATCGCGGCGATCCGCGCCGCCTACCGCGCCGAGTTCGAGGCGCTGCGCGAGAGCGACCTCGCCGACGAGGACCGCCGTGAACAGGCACAGGCCCTCGTGACGGCGATGAAGGCCGAGATCGACGCCGTGCTCACCGAGGCGCAGGTCGCCGCGCTGGAGGCCCACCGCGCCGAGCGTGAGGCCGAGCGCGACGAGCGCCGCGCCGCCGAGCAGGCCGCCATGGCCGCCGCCCTTGCTCTGACCGATGCCCAGCAGGCCGACCTCGACGCACTCCGCGCTGAGATGGAAGCCCAACGCGGCACCGTCGACCGGAAAGAGGCGCGCGAGGCGTTCCAGGCGGCGCTCGCTGAGATTCTTGACGACACGCAGGAAGAGATCGTGACCGTTCATGCGGCGCTCCGCGTGCACCTGCTTCAGGGTGGACCAGGTGGGCGCGGGCCGCGTGGACCAGGGGGTCCAGGAGGGCGAGGCTAGCGTGCGAGCCCTACGGAGCCGATGGGTGAAGTGCGCAGGCCATGCTGGGCATCGCGGCTAAGCAACGCAAACCTGGAGGGTGGAGCGACGAAGCCAACGCAGCCCAGTAGGTCCCACGCCTTCCCACTCGATTCCTAGGGCACCCTGCACCAGCTCTCGCTTGTGCTCTCTTCTGCGGCGCGGCGGCTCGGTCTCGAAGACCGGGCCGTCGCTCAGGTGTTCGCCGCGTACGTGTCGGCCCTGGGTGCGAGGGCCTCACGTGCTCGGGGTGGTACCCCGGTGCTCGGCCTCGCGGAGCAGCGTGACATCGCGCTGCACTCCCACATAGTGGTCGGGAGGGGCGTCCCCGCTGGCGACCGGGACGAGGGAGAGCCGGTTCCAGAAGGGCGTGCCGTCCTTGCGATAGTTCAACAACTCGACATCGACGGCCTCGCCAGCGGCCAGGCCCTGGCGGATTGCCTGGACGGCTTCGGGGTCCGTGTCCGCGCCCTGCAGAAAGCGGCAGTTGCGCCCGAGCGTTTCCTCGGGTTCGTAGCCGGTGATGTCGTAGAAGGCACGGTTGGCGAACACGAGCGGCTCGCCCTCGCGGCGCATGTCGGCTACGGTGACGCCCTCTGCGATGGCGTCGAGGGCGAGGCCGAGCGCGCCGAGGACCTCCAGGGCGCGACCCATTGGGTCGTCGTCGTCGCTGGCGAGGGCGGCCATGCCGGTGAGGCCGCGCAGCCCGAACACCTCGGGGTGGAGCAGTTCGGCGTCGCCCTGGCGTACGAACCGGAGCACCTCGGCCAGGGAAACGCGGCGGTGCCCGCCCGCGGTGCGGTGGGCCTTGAGGCGGCCGGCGTCAACCCAGCGCTTGAGGGTGGACTCGCCGACACCCAGGCCTTCGGCGACCTGCCGGGGAGAGAAGAGCTGTTTGGTAGCGTTCACGCTGCAGCGGAATCGTGCTTAGGGGTGAGCAGACGTTTTGGACGTTCGCTTCCTAAGCACGGTGGGCGCGTTGCGTTCCACACGGGACCGTGATCGGCCGACAGCTACGTGGAGGGCGCCGTTGACGAC
>JBCDFF010000512.1:0-2652 GCA_039178415.1 Bacteroidota bacterium | reverse complement strand
CGCATCGCTTGGAGGAGGGCGCGCCGCTGGGGGAGTTGGGCGGCGTAGGCGGCTTCGAGGTCGGGGACGGCGAGGCGGTGGGCGATGCCGCGCTGGGCGAGGCGGGCCTGCTCGGCGGGGTTGAGGACGGCGCAGGTTTCGTAGCCGGCGGGGGTCTTGTGGGTGTGGGGGTGGTCGAGGGCGAGGCCGGCGTGGGCGAGGTCTGGGAGGAGGACGTTGAGGGGCTGGGCGAAGCACACCTCGGCGTGCGAGCCGTGCGGTGCGGACTGCGCTAGCACGGGGGTGCTCGCGAGCGCGATCCCGAGTGCTACGAGGAGGCCGTGAGCAACGAGACCGAAGGCAAAGCGGAGGGGCATGGCGAGGGGAGAGCGTGGCACCGTGGGGCGTGTCGTTTAGCGGATCAGGACGAAGCGCTGCGTCTGCACCTGGCCGTCGGCAGCGAGTCGGACAAGGTAGGTCCCCGCACCGAGCTTGGCTCCCCCTTCCGCCTGACCGCTCCACGCGATCGCGTGTGTGCCCGCCGTGCGCGCCTCGTCGGCCAGCACCGCCACGCGGCGACCGAGCAGATCGAACACCTCCACGCGTACGTCCGTGGCCGCGGGTAGCGTGAACGGCACCGTGAGGCCCTCGGCAGTCGGATTGGGATACGGCGCGCCTAGCGACAGCGCGGCCGCATCCGGCCCGGCATCGGTGCTCACCTGGGCCCCATCGATGAGCTCGACCACGGCGATGTCGTCCACAAACCAGCCGTCGCCGGTGCCGAAGCGAGAGGTGCGCACGAACGAGAGCCGGACGCGGGACACACCCACGAACTCGCTGAGGTCCATCTGCTCGTCCACCCACGTCGGCTGGACCGCGTCGTAGATGGGCTGCCCAGCGATGCCGGGCAAGGTGAACTCGCTCGCTGGCTTCGTGAAGCGGCCTTCGAGCGGGATACCTCGGTCGTTACCGGGGATGGCATACACCTGCGCGTAGTCGAACCCGGGCGCGATGTCCCAGCGCGTGCGGAAGGTGAGCAGCGCCGCTTCCACCTCCGACAAGTCGATGGGCTCGTCGAGCGTGAGCACGGCCTCGGTGCCGCTCGCGTACGGGCCGCCCGGCGAGTCGGAGAACGCAGGGTTGCCGTCGACGGGCTCGACGCCCCAGCCGCCCCGTTCCGTCCAGGCGGTCAGCGCGTCGGCGGGTTCCTCGAACCGCGGCACGGGCGTCCCCACGACCACCTCGTCCACGGGCACGATCCGCGTGGCCCCGCCCAGGTTGAGCTCAATGCCGAGCCCTCGGGCCACGCCCAGCGGTGCGTCGGGGCTGACCTCAAGCTGCAGCACGAGTTCGACGCTACCGTCGCTCGCCATCGGACTCACGGACCCCGTGCCGACCGCGACAAAGTCGTCCGACTCGCTCACAAAGCGGAGCTCGACCGCATCGAGGATGTCGAGGCCAATGTTGGTCACGCGCACCGCCACGTCGGCGATGTCGCCGGGGTCCACGAACCCGTTCCCGCACGGCGAGCAGGCGAACTCCGCCTCCTCGACGCCCGTCACGCGGAGGTCGGGGTACCCCCCGGCCAGCCACGCCAGCAGCAAGTTCGCGTCGAGGTTGGCTTGTGCGAGCGGCTCGATGCGGTCCGGCAGCGGCCAGAAGAAGTCGTCGCGGCTCCCGACCTCGGGCGTGAAGGCGAAGATCTCGTCCTTCGTGGTCTGCTCTCCATAGAACCAGTCGTCGGAGTTGCCGTTGGCGACGTAGCCGAGCGTCTGGTTGACCGTGCCCGCCCCGTAGCCGTTTGCGTCGGTGAGCAGCCGTCCGAAATCGGCGTAGCGGGCGGAGTCCGGCGTGAAAATGCTCTGGTCGTAGCCCCACGGATAGATCAAGACGTTCGAGAAGCTGTGGTAGTTGTGCGTCGTCCGGAAACGCCGGCTCTCCACAAAGTCCCGCAGCGACGCCGTCTCCGGCTCCGAGAACGGACCCGGACCCCGGTACGTGTCGCTGAAGGTCTCCGTGCTGGATCCGAAGTCGTCGAAACCCCACTCGAAGCCGTAGTTGCGGTTCGGGTCCACCCCAAAGCTCCCGTCCCCGTTGTCACGACGGTTCTTCCGCCAGAACCCACCCCCCTCCGGGTCCGTCGTCTCGTTGTACACGTACCCGTCCGGGTTCAAAATCGGCACGAACGTCATCCGCCGGTTGTCCACCAGGTACGTCACCTCCGGATCCGTGCCGTAGTTCTCCAGCAGGTAGATCATGAAGTACAGCACCGTCGTCATGCTCTGAGGCTCCCGCGCGTGGTGGATCGCCGTGTAGAGCACCTCCGGCTCCCCCTCGTCCACCCCCGGGCTGTTCGAGATCTCCACCATCCAGATGTCCCGCCCCTCCCACGTCGTCCCGATCGACGCCTTCTCGGTGATCAGGCCCGGGAAGTCGGCGCGCAACTGGTCGAGCTTGGCCACGACCTCGGCGAAGGTGTAGTAGCCGCCCATGGAGCCGAACTCGAAGCGGTCGAGGTCGAAGGCCTGGCCGCGCATCGCTTGGAGGAGGGCGCGCCGCTGGGGGAGTTGGGCGGCGTAGGCGGCTTCGAGGTCGGGGACGGCGAGGCGGTGGGCGATGCCGCGCTGGGCGAGGCGGGCCTGCTCGGCGGGGTTGAGGACGGCGCAGGTTTCG
>JBCDFF010000511.1:0-2665 GCA_039178415.1 Bacteroidota bacterium | reverse complement strand
CGGCAAGGTCATCGACTACGTGGTCGAGAAGTACGGCCGCGAATCGGTCTGCCAGATCGTGACCTACGGGACGATGGGCGCGAAGTCGGTCGTGAAGGACGTCGCGCGCGTGATGGGCGTGCCGCTCGACAAGGCCATCGAGATCACGAAGATGATCCCGGACGGCGTCAAGGTGTCGCTCGAAAAGGCACAGAAGGAAGTCCCGGAGTTCGCCAAGCTGTGGAAGAGCGAGGACGTGCAGATCCGCAAGATGATGCACTACTGCGAGGTCCTCGAAGGCTCGGCGCGGCACACAGGCGTCCACGCCGCGGGCGTCATCATCGCGCCGGGCGACGTGTCGGACTACGTCCCGGTCGCCATCCAGAAGGGCAAGTCCGGGGCCGCCGACGCCGTCGTGACGCAGTACGACGGCAAGTGGGTCGAGGACTTCGGCCTGCTCAAGATGGACTTCCTCGGCCTGAAGACGCTCACCATTCTCGACGATGCGCTGCGGCTCATCGAGGAAAACCACGGCATCCAGATCGACCTCGACGCGCTGCCACTCGACGACCAAAAGACCTACCGCCTCTTCCAGAAGGGCGACACGGTGGCCATCTTCCAGTTTGAGTCGTCAGGCATGCGCGAGTGGATGCGCAAGCTCAAGCCCACGTCCATCGACGACCTGATCGCGATGAACGCGCTCTACCGGCCCGGCCCGATGGACCTCATCCCGAGCTACATCGCCCGCAAGCACGGCACGGAAAAGGTGGACTACCCGCACCCGATGCTCGAAGAGATCCTGCGGCCGACCTACGGCATCCCGGTCTACCAGGAGCAGGTGATGCAGATGGCGCAGGTGATGGGCGGCTACACGCTCGGCGGGGCCGACCTGCTGCGCCGCGCGATGGGCAAGAAGAAGCAGTCCGAGATGGACAAGCAGCGCGTCGTCTTCGTGGCGGGCGCGGAGCAAAAGGGCGTGCCGTCCGAGAAGGCCAACGAGGTCTTCGATATGATGGCTAAGTTTGCCGGTTATGGTTTCAACAAATGCGTTGTGGCCGAGACAGCGGTAACGAATGCCGCGACGGGCGCGCGCACGACCGTTGGCGACCTCTTCGACCGCCGCGACACACTCGACGCCGCGCCGTTCACGATCCACGCGCTCGACGGCGCGGGCCGTCTCGTACCCCGCCGTGTGGAGGACGTGGTGTGGAATGGGGTGAAGCCGGTCTACGAACTCACCACATCGCTCGGCAAGCGCATCGTGGCGACGGGCAACCACCCGTTCCGAACGCTGGACGGCTGGACGAACCTCGACGACCTCACTCCGGGCGACCGCATCGCCGCCCCGCGCGTGCTCTCCGTCGAGACGGACGCCTCGTGGCCTGCGCACGAACTCGTCGCGCTCGCGGGGCTCATTGCGGAGGGCAACACGTGCCACCCGTCCACGCTGTATTTCTACGGCAACGAGCGAACGCTCGTGGAGGACTTCGCCGACGCCATCAGCCAATTTCCGAACACGGTCGCCCGCATTGATGAGCGGAAGAACGGTCGCCTCGAAGTCGCCGCTAACACGGGGCGCGACACTCGCTTCGGTAGCAAGCCACCGTGGAACAAGCGCGGCGTCAAGGTGCAGGCGCCGACCCGCTCTGGCGCGTTCCGCTGGGCCGAACGGCTCGGACTGCTCGGCAAGAAAGCCGATGCGAAGTTCGTCCCCGCCGAAGTCTTTTCGCTGTGCGATGCCGACCTCGCGCTCTTCCTCGGGCGGCTCTGGGCGGGCGACGGCTTCATCGCCAACCGGACGAACCACACGCCGTACTACGCCACTTCGTCGGAGCAACTCGCGCGCGACGTGCAGACGCTGTTGCTACGCCTCGGGCTGGTCAGCCGTGTCAAGGCGAAGGTATTCAAGTACCGAGGTACCGAGCGGCCGGGCTACACCGTTCACCTCCTCGGCGAGGGCGCGCTCACCCGCTTCCTCGACGTGATCGCGCCGCATATCGTCGGACGCAACGCACAGGTTGAGGAGTTGCGTCACTATGCCGCGTCGACTACACGCGGATTGACGAGCAAGGACACCGTCCCTGCCGATGTGCGCGTGTGGGTCAACGAGGAGCGACAGGCGCTCGGGCTGACATGGACCGCGCTCGAAGCGCAGACGGGCGTCTCGATGAAAGAGTTCACGGGGAACGGCTCGAAGGGCAAGCGCGGCTTCCGGCGAGCGACCATCGGCAAGCTGGCTCGGTTTTTCGCGTCGGAGCGACTAGCCGCAGTCGCCGAGAGCGATGTGTTCTGGGACGAAGTCGTCGCGATCACGCCAATGGGTGAGCGCGACACCTACGACCTCACGGTTGAGCACGATCACAACTTTGTCGCGGACGGGCTGATCGTCCACAACTCGCACTCGGCCGCCTATTCCGTCGTCGCGTACCACACGGCGTACCTCAAGGCGCACTACCCCGCCGAGTTCATGGCCGCCGTGCTCACGACGGAAATGGCCGACTCGAAGAAGCTCGCCATCGCGCTCGACGCGACGCGCTCGACCGGCATCGAGTTGCTGCCGCCGGACGTGAACACGTCGCGCGACTACTTCACCGTCGAGACGGTCAACGGGAAGCACTGCATCCGCTTCGGACTCGGCGCGATCAAGGGCGTCGGGCACGGCGCGGTCGAAGCCATTGAGGCCGCG
>JBCDFF010000510.1:0-2668 GCA_039178415.1 Bacteroidota bacterium | reverse complement strand
TCTAGTCAAAAATCAAACTTCCCTCTGAACTTGCCACGGCGGCGGTCGTACCTGCGCTCTCTTCCTGAGCTACTCCCGCCTGCCCATGTATCGCGACTTCCTCATCGACGGCCGCGACGACCTCGACCACCTCGCACCGCACGAGCGCGAAGCCGTTGAGGTGTTCCAGAGCGTCTACGACCCGGAGATCCCCGTGCCCATCTGGGACCTTGGCCTCATCTATGGCCTTGAGTCCAGCGTCGAGGGCAAGTCAGCGCACGTCCGGATGACGCTCACCGCGCCCAACTGCCCCGCCGCCGAGCTCCTCCCCCAACAGGTGCGCTACGGCCTCGAAGCCCTCGACTGGTGCGACGACGCCACCGTCGAGATCGTCTTCACGCCGCCGTTCAACCCGGAGATGATCTCCGACGAGGCCAAGCTCACGATGGGGCTGATTTAGGTGTACGGGTCGGGACCGTATGGACGTGTGAGCGTGCGTACGTCCTCTCGTTCACGCATCCACACTTGCACACGCCAACGATGCCTTCGCTCCCGCTGCCACCGTCCGAGATCCCGCTCCTAGATGTGCCTGAGGACGAGCGGCCGTGCTACCTCGACTCGGCCGCCACCTCGCTCAAACCGAAGGCGGTTGTGGATCGCCTCGCGCGGTTCTATGCCTACGAGAACGCGCCCGTCCACCGAGGCGTCTACGAGCTCAGCCAGAAAGCGACAGACGCTTACGAGCAGGCGCGCCGCACCGTCGCGGCGTTCGTGCATGCCGAGCCAGAGCAGGTCGTCTTCACGCGCGGCACCACGGAGGGGCTCAACCTGATCGCCCACGCCTGGGCGATGGAGCACCTCGGCCCGGGCGACGAACTCCTCGTCAGCCCCCAGGAACACCACTCGAACTTCCTGCCCTGGCAGGCCGTCGCCGAGCGCACGGGCGCCACCCTCCACTACCTCCCGCTCACCCCGACCGGCCTCGTCGACCTAGAGGGTGCGCGGGCGCTCATTGGACGGCGCACGAAGCTCGTGGCGATGGCGCACGTCTCGAACGTACTCGGCGTTGAGAACCCGGTCCGCGACGTCTTTGAAGCGGCCCGCCGCGTCGGCGCGATCACGGTGCTCGACGGCGCACAGAGCGTTCCAACGCGCCCGGTGGACCTCGCCGACCTCCACTGCGACGCGCTTGCCTTCAGCGGCCACAAAATGCTCGGCCCCACCGGCATCGGCGCGCTCGTGATCGACCTGGCCCGGCTCGGTCCCATGCAGCCCTACCAGACCGGCGGCGGCATGATCGAGCGCGTGTCGCTCTCCGCCCCCGTCTACCTCGACGGCGTCGCGCGCTTCGAAGCCGGGACGCCGCACGCGGCCGGCGCCGTGGGCCTCGCCGCTGCCTGCGACTACCTGTCGAGCCTCACCTACGAGGGCTTCGCCGGCATGGCAGCCGTGGCGGCCTACGAGCACGCCTGGGGACTCCACGCCATGGAGCAGATTCACGACATCGACGGGCTGCGGCTCATCGGCCCCCCCGCAGGGCACGAGGCCGAAGGCGGCATCGTCGCTGTGCAGATGGACGGCGTCCACCCCCACGATCTCGCCGTGCTGCTCGACGCGCAGGGCGTGATGTGCCGCGCCGGCCACCACTGCACCATGCCGCTGCACGCCCACCTCGCCAGCGAGCCAGAGGCCCCGCAGGTCGAGACCTCGCTGCGCGCGTCGGCCTACGTCTACAACCCGCTCGCCGACGCCGACCGTCTCGCCGACGCGCTTCGCTTCGCTGCCCGGGCACTGCGCGGCGAGCGGACAACCGTCTTCGCCTGAGCGCTTCCGTAACGCCGTCGTTTCGATGTGGGACGGGAGCACCGGTCGGCCCGCACAGTCGCATCGAAGCGCAGGCAGCGGGTTACGCGACTGCTGACTATTGCGCGTGGCACGGCCCCGGCACGGCTTGTGGAGGGCACTGGCTGGCTCTGTCATGGGAGCCTTCTGACCAAATCGACCTCCCCCAGCTTGATGTTCGACCCCTCCAGCTTCGGCCGCCGCCACCCCGATCCCGCTGCCGCTGAACGCGCCTACCGCAAGCCCTCCACGACGGTATGGCTCGGCAGCATTGCGCTGTGCACCGACTGCTTCGACGAGGCGCTCGCGTTCTACGTGGGCACGCTGGGCCTCCACCTCCGCTCCATCGCCCCGCATACGACCGACAGTTCGTTCATGCAGGCCTTCCTCGTGGACGCCGACGGCCAGGACGTTCTCGAACTGATCGAGGTCCCGCCGATGCCGTTCGGTGCCCGCTCAGTGACGCAGCTCGGCTTCCGCCTCCCGCAGCGCACGTGGCACCTCCTCCGCGTCCGACTGCTCGCGCAGGACTATCCCTTCACCAAAGTCGGCGACGCTGTCTTCCTCGAAGACCCCAACGGCGTCATGCTCAAGATGGAGTCGATGGGATGAGGCCCCTTCCGCAGGACCGCCGTGCGCTACGGCATCGCATAGGCTCGGCTCCGACGCCCCCGACGGGCATGCCGGTCCCGAGGTGATGGTCCAATTCCGCTGCATCCCAGGCACAGGGTTCTCCTGATCCGTTCGAGCAGCGGCATACAGCAGCCAGCCGATCGGACCGTGCTCCCTTGTGCCGTCGAAGCACTTCGTCACCCGGGGTCGGGTTGCGACGTTAGGAACCACTGTG
>JBCDFF010000509.1:0-2675 GCA_039178415.1 Bacteroidota bacterium | reverse complement strand
GTGCGGAATGATGGAGGTGCACACACTCGGTCCCGCCGAGCCCGACCGTGCGTTCCACCTCAGCCACCGCCCCGCCCTAGGTCCACCGCCGTCGCCCTTGGCGATCCCGTGAGCCGAGCGGGTAGCTGCGGTCGCGCTGGGACGCACGCACCAGCACGTCGTTGGGGTTTTCCCGGATGACGGTGCGCATGACGAGCGCAAGAATCATCCCAGCGAAGAAGCCGCCGATGTGGGCGCCATACGCGACGCCTCCGGTCTGCTCGCTCGCAAAGAGGGCCCCCCAGCCGCTTACAAACTGCAGCCCGATCCACACGCCAATCGCCACCATCGCGGGGATCGAGACGATCATGTATAGGAAGATCGCGTTGACCTTGTTGCGTGGGAAGAGGACGAGGTAGGCCCCGAGCACCCCGGAGATCGCGCCCGACGCTCCGAGGTTGGGGATCACCGAGTCGGGGTCCAGGACGATCTGCACGGCGGTGGCGGCGAGGCCGCTCACGAGATAGAATCCGAGGAACGGGAGCGCACCGAAGCGATGCTCGACGTTGTCGCCGAAGATCCAGAGGTAAAGCATGTTGCCACCGAGGTGCATCCAGCCGCCATGCATGAACATCGCCGAGATCAGCGTCAGGTAGATGAGCGGGGCACCTGCCCCTCCACCTGGCCCCGGCTGGTGTGGGATCTGCACGCGCTCGCCGTTGGGTCCCGCCAGCGTCTCCGCGCGCGTGAGGTCGTCGCCGGTAGTGATCTCGTAGGGGATGACGCTCCAGCCATAGGTGAACGCGTCGCTACTGAGCTGGAAGAGAAACAGCGCCACGTTGATGACGAGCAGCGTGATGCTGACGTAGGCGATGCCAGAGAGGGCACGGTCGTCGTCGCTGATGGGAAAGAACATCGGAGCGTGTGGGCGGGGCGAGGAGGAGCGAGGGAGTAAGTTATGCGGACGCTCCCACATGGCTCACTCCACTTCCTATGCCTCTCGACCTGCGCTATCCCATCGGTCCATTCGGGCATGACGGTCCGGTGTTACCTCCCCAGCGGGACGCTTGGATCAACGAGATCGAGGCGTTGCCCCGTGCGTTTCGCGAGGCCGCCGAGCCCCTCAGCGACGCGCAGCTCGACACCCGCTACCGCGAGGGCGGCTGGACGCTGCGGCAGGTCATCCACCACGTCCCTGACAGCCACCTCAACGCGTACATCCGCTTCTGCTGGACGCTTACCGAGGTCTCGCCGACCATCAAGGCCTACGACGAGAACGCCTGGGCGCGGCTCCCCCTCTACGCGGGCCCCATCGGCCCGAGCCTTGCCCTGCTCGGCGCCGTCCACGCGCGCTGGGGGGCCCTGCTCCGCACCCTCAACGAATCAGCCTGGGCGCGGCGCTTTCACCACCCAGAGACGGACACCACGCACCGCCTCGACCTTACACTGGGTACCTACGCCTGGCACGGGCGGCACCACCTTGCTCACCTCACCACCACCATCGACCGGCACGGCTGGTAGCCCATGGCACGCTCACCCATCCCCGCGCTGCTCGACGTGCTCCGCCTGGCCGAGCGGCTCAAGTTCGAAGAACGACACGCCTGGACCTCCAGCGGGCGCCGCGAGAGCGTCGCCGAACACTCGTACCAGATGGCGCTCATGGCGATGCTTCTCCACCCCCACCTGGAACACCCGGCCGACCTTGCCCACACGCTGCAGATTGTGCTCGTGCACGACCTCGTGGAAGCCGAGGCGGGCGATGTGGTGTTCTTTGACCGGAGCGAGGCGAAAGCCCGGAAGGCCGAGCGGGAGCAGGCCGCCATCGAGCGACTCCGGACGCTGCTTCCACCACCGAGCGGCGACCACGTGCATGCGCTGTGGCACGAGTTCGAGGAAGGTGTGACGCCCGAGGCTCGGTTTGCGCGTGCCCTTGATGACCTTGAAGTACAGCTTCAACACAACCTGGCCGCCCTCGACACGTGGGAGCCCGTCGAGGTCGATCTCGTCTACACCAAGACGCACCGGCATGCTGAGCACGACGCGTTTCTGCGTGCTTTCGCTTCGGCTGTCGTCGAGCATGCCGAGCAGAAACTGCGGGCGGGCGGCGTCGACATCGAGTCGGTCAAGCGACGCCTTGCCGAACCGGCCTGACCGATGGCGGATGCAATCCAGACCGTCGCCCTCGTGGGGACGGGGCTCATCGGGGGCTCCCTCGGCCTGGCGCTGCGCGACCGACGGCCCTCGGTGCAGCTCGTCGCCTACGATCCTGTGGCGGGGAGCGAGGCCGTCGCGCGCGGGGCGGCGCATCGGCAGGCGGCGTCACCCGCCCTGGCTGTCCGCGACGCCGACCTCGTTGTGCTCGGCGCGCCGATGCGATACCTGCCCGTGCTGCTCAGCGACATTGCGCCCCACCTCAAACCCGGCGCAGTCGTGACCGACGTTGGCTCGGTGAAGGCCCCGCTCGTAGCGCACGCCGCTGACGTCCTGCCCGACCGCAATCCGTTCGTGGGCGGGCATCCCATGGCCGGGGCCGAGCGTGGCGGGATGGCCCATGCCGATGCGTTCCTGTTCGAGAACGCAACCTGGGTGCTCTGTCCCCCAGCTGGCCTGGGCGAAGCCGACGTACCAAACCGGTTTCCTGCACTCATCGATCTCGTGGAGGCGACGGGCGCGCGGGTGCTTCTCCTCGACGCTGC
>JBCDFF010000508.1:0-2694 GCA_039178415.1 Bacteroidota bacterium | reverse complement strand
TGCCGCCGACCCGCGCATCCGCCTCGCGCCGGGCGACCCGCTGCCGCACCTTCACCGCGCCGACGCGCACGTGCACCCGACCTACGAGGACGGCTGGGCCTATGCGCCTGCCGAAGCGCTCGCGTGCGGCGTCCCAACCGTCGTCACCGAAGACACCGGCATGGCCGAGATCGTCCGCGAGGGCGAAAATGGCTACGTCGTGCCTACCGGCAGCGTCGAAGCGATCGTGGACCGCCTCCAAAAGCTGCATGGCTCCCCGCTTGCCGCGACGCACCGGCTCGATCAGGAAATCGAGGAAGACGCATGATGGGTGCGCACGATCGTGTTGCGTATTGCGTGTTGCGTATCAGGTTGCTTGAACACGCAACACGCGACACGCAACACGTCCTCTGGCTTGAAGCAACCGCAACCTCGATGGGGCGATGACCATCGGCCACTACGTCGCGCATTGGTCGAAGGGCGGGCTAGAGAACTACGTCCGCCGCCTGGCTACCACACAGGTCGAAGCACGGCACGCGGTCACGATGCTGAAGCTCTCGGGCGTGCCCGGCATCGACGGAGCAGGGGAGGTGACCGTGACGGATAGCGGCCCCGCCCTCGCTGCCGCTGCCCGGGATCTTGACGTGCTACACCTCCACTACGCGGTTGCGCCAGAGGTCTACGACGTGGTGCCAGGCATCCGCACGCTCCACGTCCACACGTCGTACTGCCCGTCTGGCAAGAAATTCCTCGCGCGTGCCGGGCAGCCCTGCGACCGACCCTACAACCGCCTCACCTGCCTCGCTAGTCATGTCACGCAGCGGTGCGGTTCGCTGAAGCGCGCCAACCTGCGTCGTCTCTTCGGACAAACACGCCACGACTACGACGCGCGCGACCGCGCCTACTGGCACGCCATCAGTTCCTTCCAGGTCGAGTGGCTGCGCCGCACGGGCTATCCTAAAGACCGCACGCGGCTCATTCTGCATGCCGGCCCCGAACCGCGCGCCGTGACGCTGCCGCCCGCCGAGGGCATCCCGCGCTTCGCCTTCGTGGGACGGCTCAGCAAGGTCAAGGGGGCAGACTGGCTCCTGCGCTCCCTCGCTCACACAACTGCACCGCTCCATCTCGATGTCGTGGGCGATGGCGAACTCTCGGGACGGTTGCCAACGCTGGCCGAGGAGCTAGGTATCATGGATCGGGTCACGTTCCACGGCTGGGTCGAGCCTGGTGATGTCGCTGGCATCGTGGCGCAGGCCCGTGCCGTGCTGGCTCCGTCGCTGTGGCCCGAGCCTGCCGGGTTGACCGCGCTCGAAGCGGGAGCCAACGGCCGTGCCTTCGTCGCGAGCGCCGCCGGTGGGTTCCTCGATTCCGTCGTCGATGGCGAAACGGGGCTCCTCGTTCCCCCCGGCGACGACGTGGCGCTCGCCTCAGCGCTCGATTGCCTGGCAAACGACTACGATTTCGCAGTCCGGCTCGGAAAAGCAGGGCGTGATCGAGTTGCGCACGGTTTTCGCTGGGCAGAGCACGTTGCGGCGATGGACGCGCTCTACGCCGAGGCTGTCGAAAATCACCGTGCCAAGGCAAATCGGTAGAAATGCACCCGTGAGGTTACGTTTCTACCTCATTCATCGGGGTGCCGAGACGGACTTGGCACGGCGACAATAAAGGGCGAGCAGTGGAAACAGAGGTTTCCGCGCTGAATTGCTATATATTTGAGCGCCGGGCCTTCAAGTATTGCTCGAAGGGAAAAAACCGGCACGGTGTTCGTAAGCGATCCGGTCGTGCCTACTGAAGAGCATGGCGACGCCCGGTCCGCACTCTGGCCGTTCGTCCACCCAGCAAACGGGACCATGCTCTGCAAGCTCACTACCCACCTTCCTTCCTTGCGCTCCCTGATCCTGCTCGCGCTGGCCGCGTTCGCGGCACTGCCGGCCCTCAGCGCCGACATTGAGCGGGTCTCGATCACCGAGCGATCCGACAGACAAGGCTACGTGGTGCGCCTGCACACAGTGGGAGTTCTTTCCCAGTTTGAAGTACGTCAGGACATTCCGCACCTGGTCGAACTCGTCGTGCAGGACGCGCGCCTCATCGAGGGGGCCCAGCTCGACGACGCAACCGGGATCGTGCAGGACTACTCTGCACGCAACCGCGACGGCAGCGTGGTGCTGAGCCTTCAGCTCTCGGTGCCCGCCACGGCCAATCCCTACCCCGACCGCGACACCGACGATCTCCTGCTCGGTCTCACCTACACCGAGACCCAGCCCGCCAGCCCCTTCTTCGCCGAAGAGACCGGCGAAAACTGGCGCCTTGACTGTGTGGTGATCGACGCCGGGCACGGTGGACACGACCCGGGTACCAACGGTCACGGCATTCGTGAGAAAGACATCACGTTGTCGGTCGCCCTCAAGGTTGGCCAGTATGTCGAGGAGCGCCTCGGCATGAACGTGGTCTACACCCGCACCACCGACCGCTTCGTGGAACTCCACGAGCGCGGCCGGATCGCCAACGAGCAGTGCGGCAAGCTCTTCGTCTCGATCCACGCCAACGCAGCTGGCAGCGCCCGCGCCCGCGGCACGGAAACGTTTTTTATCGGCCAACACAAAGCCGATGACGCCCGCGAGATCATGGAGCGCGAAAACAGCGTGGTCGATCTCGAAGCGGACCAGTCGCACTACGAAAGCCTCGGCGACATGTCGATGGTGCTCCAGTCGATGG
>JBCDFF010000507.1:0-2701 GCA_039178415.1 Bacteroidota bacterium | reverse complement strand
TGGGCTCTACTTTGCGGCCCGCCTCACCGATGCTGCCATGACGCCTGAACTTGCCCAGCTCCGCGACTTCCTCGCCGCCCACGCGCCCTTCGACGCGCTGCCGGAAGCCGATCTCCAGCGCGCTGTGCGGTCGCTGGACGTCCGCTACGTCCGCCGACAGCAGCCGGTGCTCACGCTCGGCCAGCCCAACGCCTATCTCCACATCGTCCGGAAAGGGGCCGTCGAGTTGACTGGGCCGCAGGGCGGCTTGGTGGACCGCTGCGGCGAGGGCGAGAGCTTCGGCTACCCCTCGCTTCTCGGCGACGGCATCGCGAGCGCGCACGCCACCGCCATCGAGGACATGCTGCTCTACCAGCTTCCCGCCGACGCCTTCCACGCGCTCCGCGAGGCCCACCTCGACTTCGCCGACTTCTTCGACGAGGCCCAGGCGCACCGGCTCAGGGCGGCCCTCGACCGCCGCACGCAGGCCGCCGAACTCGTCACGCCGGTCCGCAGCCTGCTCACGCGCCCGCCCGTCACCATCCCGCTCGACGCGTCGATCCGCACGGCGGCGCAGACGATGGCCGAGGCGCATGTCTCGTCGCTCCTCGTCGTGGAGAAGGCCGCCGAGGAGCCCGGCGGGCCGGGGCGGCTCTTCGGCATCCTCACCGACCGCGACCTCCGCACGCGCGTGCTGGCCGAGGGCCGCGCCCCCGACGGCCCCGTGCGCGGCGTGATGACGCCCAACCCCGCCGTCATCGGCGCGGACGCGCTCGCCTTCGAGGCGCTTCTGCGCATGACCGCGCGCAACATCCACCACCTGCCCGTGATGGACGGCGGCGCGCTCGCGGGCATCGTCACGGTCACCGACCTGATGCGCCTCCAGGCGTCGTCGCCGGTCTTCATCGTGGGCGACATCGCCAAGCAGACGACGCCGGAGGGCCTTGCGCGGGTGGCGGAGCGGCTGCCGGACCTGCTGCTGCGGCTCATCGAGGCCGACGCGAAGCCGCGCGACATCGGGACGGTGGCGACCGCCGTAGCCGACGCGCTCACGGAGCGGCTGCTGACCCTTGCCGAGGCGAAGCTCGGCCCGCCGCCCGTGCCCTACGCCTGGCTCGTGCTCGGCTCGCAGGCGCGCCAGGAGATGAACGCGCACTCAGATCAGGACAACGCGCTGCTCTTGCACGACGACTTCGACCCGGACGCGCACGACGCCTACTTCGCCGCTCTGGCGCAGTACGTCTCCGACGGGCTCCACGGCGCGGGCTTCGTCTACTGCCCCGGCGACGTGATGGCGACGAACCCGCGCTGGCGCCAGCCGCTCGCCGCGTGGAAACGGACGTTCACGCATTGGATCGAGCGGCCCGACCCGAAGGCTGTCATGCATACGACGATCTTCTTCGACCTGCGCCACGGCCACGGCGACGAGGCGCTCACCCGCGCCCTCCGGGCCCACATCCGCGAGACGGCCCGCAGCAACCAGATCTTCCTCGCCACCCTCGCCGTCGACGCGCTCCAGTTCGAGCCGCCGCTCGGCTTCTTCCGCACGTTCGTCGTGGACCGCTCGGGCGACCACAAAGACACGTTCGACATCAAGACGCGCGGCCTCGCGCCGCTGGTCGACATCGCGCGGGTGCACGCGCTCGCTGCGGGGGTGACGGCGGTGAACACGCACGACCGGTTCGCCGCCATCGCCGAGGCGGGTGCCGTGAACCCGAAAGACGCCACGAGCCAGGACGACGCCTTCGAGTACGTGGCGATGACGCGGCTGCGGCACCAGGGCCGCCAACTCCGCGCCGCCGAGACGCCCGACAACCGCATCGCGCCGCGCGAGCTCTCGCGCCTCGAACGCACGCACTTGCGCGACGCGTTCAAGGTGGTCGTCACCGCGCAGGAGAGCCTCGCCTCCCGCTACAACACGGCGATGATCAGCTAGGAGGAGGTACGCTCGCCGTTGGCTCGCTCGTGGGACGGCCTGCGGCCTGTGGGACGCTCGCGTGGCTCACCGTGGTCAGTCGTCGGTCCACGTCCATGCGTTGAAGTCGTCGTCGTAGCCGGTATCACCATCGTAGCCGTACAGGTCGGGCTCGTCGGGAAGGTGGCCGTGCTCCACGTAGTGCTCGATCTGCTCAGTGAGGCGCGGGTCGGCGTCAGCGAGCGCGAGGAGGAGCGCCAGCAGGCCGTCGCGCTCGAACCCGTCGAGGAGGCATTCCAGCGCATCGCGGTCTTGCACGCGCTCGGGGTGGTCCATCGCGATGAGCAGCGTCGCCACGATGTGCTTGCACCAGCCGCCCCACTCGTAGGGGCACGTGCACCGCACCGCCTCGATGCGTTCGCGGTCGAGGTCGAAGCGGACGCGCACGATGTAGGGGACCACGTCCGAGCCGAGCACGCGCGCCGAGAGTTCGTCTCCGCGAAGCTGTAGCCGTCCGGCGGCCCGCGTCGTGGCGTAGTTGACGCCGCGCTCGTACACCTTCTCGGTGGTGTGTCTGCGGATCTCGGACCGGGCTATGGGAAGTGGTTCTGCCATCGCGATTCGTGCAGGGCCTCAGCGCACCACGGTGACGCGCTCGGTGAGCGTCACGCGCGGCGTGGCGAGGCGCACTACGTAGACGCCGCTCGGCAGACGCGTCGCGTCCAGCGTGACGGTGTGATCGCCTGCCGGGCGCATGCCGTCCGAGAGAATCGCGACCTGCCGCCCGAGCAAGTCGAACACCTCCAC
>JBCDFF010000506.1:0-2707 GCA_039178415.1 Bacteroidota bacterium | reverse complement strand
GCTCGGCATCCGCACCGCCGAGATGCACCAGGCGCTCGCCACGGGTACCTCGGACTCGATCCGCCCGGAGGCGGGCATCCCCGAAGGCGTCCAGGGCCTCATCGACCGGGTGAAGGCCGAGATGAAGATCACCCGCATGATGCTCGCCGAGCAGGCCGCAAGCATCGCCGACACGTTGCCCTTCGATCTCCCGTCGGATGAGGACTGGACGCGCCTGATTGCCCGCCTCGACCGCCTCATGGAGGTGGAGACGACGCGCGAGAAAATCCGCATCCACGGCGACTACCACCTCGGCCAGACGCTCATCGCCGACGGCGACCTCTACGTGCTCGACTTCGAAGGCGAGCCCGCCCGCTCCCTCGACGAGCGGCGCGCCCGCGACTACGCCGTGCGCGACGTGGCGGGAATGCTGCGCTCGCTGGAGTACGCCGCCTACGCCACCCTCGGCACGCGCATGAGCGACGACGACCTTCGCGCGTGGACCGACCGGCTCGTCCGCTGGTGCGAGGCGCTCTTCCGCGACGCCTACCATGCCGTGGCCGAGGCCGACCTCTTCGCGCAGCCGCCGTCGGCCCGCGAGCCGATGCTGTGGGCGTACCTCCTCGACAAGACGCTCTACGAGGTGCGCTACGAACTCGGCAGCCGCCCGCACTGGGCGTGGATCCCGCTGCGAGGCCTGCACCGGCTCCTCAAGTCGGAGCCGCCACGCACCGTGTCCGACCCACCCGCAACAGCCGACCAGAGCGCGTGAGCACGACCCTAGGCCCGCCCAACGCTAAACGCTTTCTCGTCACCGCGCTGCGCGAGGAAGCGGCACGCCGCGGCCTCACGTGCACCACGTTCTCGGCTGACTGGATCGTCCGGCTGAGCAGCGGCGACCGGCACGCGACGGTGATGGGCTACCACTTCCCGCTCAACAGCGCCCCGGCGGCGATGCTTGCGGGGGACAAGGCCGCCGCCTCGGAAGCGCTGGCACACGCAGGCGTCCCATGCATCGAGCACCGGCTCTTCCTGCGTCCGGCCCTCTCCGGCTACGTCGGGGCGGACGGCAACTGGGCGGCGATGCTCGCCTACGCGCAGCAGCATGATGGGCACCTCGTCGTCAAGCCCAACCAAGGCACCGGCGGGCAGCAGGTGTCGCGCGTCCGCTCGGTGCTGGAGTTGGAGAGCGTCGTCCACACCCTGTTCGCGAACCACCGCAGCCTCGCCTTCAGCCCGTTTCACGTCATCGCCCGCGAGGTGCGCCTCGTGATGCTCGACGGCGTGTGCAAGCTTGCCTACGAGAAAGTCCGCGCCAGCGACGCTCCGAACGACGACGCCCCGAACGACGACGCCTCAAACAACAACGCGGTCGCGGAGTGGCGGCACAACCTAGGCCTGGGCGCGACGCCGCACCTGCTTGATCCGCCGCCCCGTGTGCTGGTCGAACGGGCTCAGGCCGCGATGCGGGCGCTTGGTCTCCGGTTTGCGTCCGTCGATGTCGTGGAGGTGGAGGGCTCCTGGCAGGTGCTCGAGGTCAACGCCGGGGTGATGATGGAGACGTTTGCGGAGCAGTCGGAGACGCACGCCGCCCGCGCGTCCGCGATCTACGGGGCCGCGCTGGACGCGGTGTTCGGCGGCGACAACCCCACGACGGTGTAGGGGACGCCGTGCGTGGCCTGGCCGCGTGAACGCGGGCGGCTCCGTCAATCCGCCGTGAAACAGGCGAGACCGTGGCCGAAATGCTCAAAAGGCAGGGGGAACCGCCGCCCGGATTGGAACTCTAGGTTTCAGTCTCCTTTGAAAACGCCCCTGTCGGTGCGGCAGTGTCGCGGTGGGGCGGTGTAGCGGTGGAACTGCTGCGCGGCCCCCGGACCGAGTCACCGCCGCACCGCTGCACTCCTTCACCGCTGCACCCCCCAGATGCTCGGACTGATCGGCGAACTCGCGCTCTTCGTTGCCTTCGCGGCGGCCATCGCCTCGGGCGTGGCCTACGTGCTGGCCGCCCGTGACCGGCTCACGCCCGCCGACGTGCTCCAATACAAACGCCTGGGCCGCGGCGGCTGGCTTGCCTCGTTCGGCGCGACCGTCGCCGCGTCGGTGATCCTGTGGACGCTGCTGCTGACGGAGCAGTACCAGTACCACTACGTCTACAGCCAGACGTCGTCGGCGATGCCATTCCGGTACCAGTTCTCGGCATTCTGGGCTGGGCAGGAAGGCTCGTTCATGCTGTGGATTCTGATGACGGGGGCGGTCGGCGTAAGTGTGCTGTGGTGGTCGACGCGCCGCGCAGGCATCACCGCGGCGAGCGTCAAGGCGCGCGAGCAGTTCGAGGCCCCCGTCATGGCCGTGTGCGCGCTCTGCCTCGGCTTCCTCCTGTCGATGGTGATCGGGCTGAAGATCGGCGGCATCCAGATCGGCGCGTCGCCCTTCATCACGCTCGCGGAGAAGTTTCCCGACGCGCCCATCGTGCAGCAACCCGGCTACGTCCCGCAGGACGGCCAGGGCCTCAACGATCTCCTCCAGAACCCCTGGATGACGATCCACCCGCCCACGCTCTTCGTCGGGTTCACGATGATGATGGTGCCGTTCGCGTTTGCCGTGGCGGGGCTGTGGAAGCGGCAGTACACGCAGTGGGTCAAGCCCGCGCTGCCGTGGACGCTCGTCGGCCTCGGCGTGCTCGGGCTCGGCATCATGATGGGCGGCTACTGGGCGTACATCACGCTCT
>JBCDFF010000505.1:0-2708 GCA_039178415.1 Bacteroidota bacterium | reverse complement strand
GAGGCGGGCGCTGTGACGCTGGTGGTCTACGACCTCCTCGGCCGCCAGGTCGCCAAGCTCGTCGATGCGCCGATGGCATCGGGGACCCACACCGTCACGTGGAACGGCACGGACGCCGCCGGGCAGCGCCTCGGCGCAGGGGTCTACCTCTACCGCCTCGAAACCGGCCGCGCCACCACGACCAAGCGCCTCACGCTGGTTCGCTAGCTGTTCGGTTTCACGACGCACCGGCCTGGCGACGGCTCGCGCGGGCCGGTGTGTTTCTTCTGATCGATGCTCACCACCGCTCGCGCCATGCACGTCCTACGATTCCTTTCACTCCTACTGCTCGTCCCCGTAGCCTCGGCACAGCAGCCGACACCCTGCACGCAACCCGAGGCTGCCGCCCTCGATTTCTGGGTCGGCACCTGGGACCTCACCTGGACCAACACCGACGGCTCGGCAGGGCAGGGGGTCAACACGATCACGAAAGCCCTCGGCGGCTGCGTCGTCCACGAGGACTTTCAGGACACGACGCCCGGCGGCACCGGCTTCGCAGGCCAGAGCGTTTCGGTGTTCGACGCACGTTCCGGGCTGTGGAAGCAAACGTGGGTGGACAACACGGGCGGCTACCTGCTCTTCACCGGCGTCCCCGACGCAGAACCGATGGAGGTGCGCTCGGCTCCGTTCACGAACCCGCAAGGGCAATCGCAGATCAACCGCATGGTCTGGACCGATGTGACGGAAAACGCCCTCACCTGGCGCTGGCAAAGCTCGACCGACGACGGCTTGACCTGGACGGATCAGTGGGTGATCGCGTACACACGTGCCAAGTGACACTCACGCAGGCTTCTGCGCAACGACCAGCAAGCCCGTGCCTTCCGCATTCGGCGTCTGGAGGTCGGCGCGGTTGAGCGCGAGGCCAGCCGGGAGCGCGCCGAGGTAGTAGGCGCCCACGAGCGGCGCGGTCAGCCACGAGGCGTTGAGCGCCTGGATCGGCCACTTCACGAGTAGCCGCCACGCCGCCGAGCCGTAGCGCCCGTACGTGTACTCGTGCAGCACGGGCGCCAGCCCTGCCGTGTCGAGCTTTTCGTACAGCTCACCGACGTTGTAGCCGTCGCGGACGTGCTCGCCGATGAAGCTCTCCTGGCCGTCCTCGGTGATGCCCGAGCCGCCGAGGTCGCTCGGCGTGTTGACGAGGACATAGCCGCCCGGCCGCAGCATCTGCTTGAAGTTGCGGAACACCCCGCGGTCGTCCTCGATGTGCTCCATGACGTCTACGGACAGGACGAGGTCGTAGGCGTCGGTCTCCGGCTGCGGCGCGGTGAGGTCGCGCCACTCGAACGAGACGCGGTTGATGTAGGGTGTCTGCGTGAAAAAGCGCTCAGCGCGGTCGAGGTAGTCCTGCTTGATGTCGACAGCGTGGACTCGGACGTGCGGGAACTCGCGGAGGAGGAAGTAGGCATACTGCCCGAAGCCCGTCCCGGCGTCCAGCACGTCGATGGGGCGGTCCTGCGGGAGCCGGGCGATGAGCGCGCGCAGGCGACGGTGGACGTACCACGCGCGCAGGAAGACGAGGTCGAGCGTGCGGTAGAAGCCCTTCGTGAGCGCCGGGCTCTTCTCGGCGAGGTCGCCGAGGCGGTCTTTGATGGGATCGTAGTCCAACGGGAAGTGCGGCCGTGTTGTGGTGAAGCGGTGTTGCAGTGCTAAGGTGTTCGCGCGTTGCCGGGGCGTCAAGGCATCGCCGCCGTTCTTGCTCGATCTTCCCGCTTCTGTGTGTGTGGGTATGGGCGTGTGAGGGGGCTACCTCGCGAACCTCTCATCTATTCTCTCATACCCTCACACACCCAAACCCGTCGCTGCGCCGTTCCTGCCGCATGACCTTTCTCAACCCCCTCGTCTTGCTCGGCCTAGCGGCGGCGGCGATCCCGCTGCTGATCCACCTCTTCAACTTCCGCAAGCCGCGGCAGGTGGACTTCTCGACGCTCGCCTTCGTCAAGGAGCTTCAGCGCTCGACGATGCGGCGCGTGCGGGTCAAGCAATGGCTACTCCTGGCACTGCGGACGCTGGCGATCCTCTGCCTCGTCCTTGCCTTCGCGCGACCCGCTGTCGAAGGTGCCTGGGCCGGGCTGTTCGGCGGGCGCGTCCCGACCTCGATGGCGGTCGTGGTCGATAATTCCATGTCGATGACGCAGCGCGACGCGCAGGGCGACTACCTCGGGCAGGCCCGCGACCTCGCCGCTGCCCTCGCGGAAAGCCTGGAGCCGGGCGACGAGTTCGTCCTCGTCCCGACCGCGCTGACGGAAGCCGTGCAACCGGCGACCTTCTCGACGGCGGAGCCCGTCCTCGACGCCATTGAACAGCTCCAGCCGGCCCCCGGCGCGCGGACGCTCACCGATGCCGTCGCGCAGGCGGCGAGCCTGCTGGAGGACGCGGCCAACCTCAACCGCGAAATCGTAGTCGTGACCGACGCGCAGGCCGCGACACTCGCCGATTCCGCTGGCACCGGGATCCCTGATGACCTCGCGCTGACGCTCCTGCCGGTTGGCGCAGGGCGCTCGGCCAACGTGGCGGTGACGGATGCGCGGGTCGAGAGCCGTATCGTGGAAGCGGGGCAGCCGGTGCGCCTATCGGCCACGCTCGTGAACTATTCGGATGCGCCGCTCGACGATGTGGCCGTGCGCGTGCTCCTCGACGGACAGGCCGTGGCCGAAACCGCCGCGAGCCTT
>JBCDFF010000504.1:0-2709 GCA_039178415.1 Bacteroidota bacterium | reverse complement strand
TGGCGGTCGGTGATGTAGCGGTCGGCGAGGCGAACGGCGAGTTCGAGGCCCTCGTCCGAGTAGCGGACGTTGTGGTGGTCCTCGTAGCGCGGCCGGATCTGCGTCAGGATCTCGACGGCCTCCTCCGGAGTCGCCGGGTCTACGACGATCTTCTGGAAGCGTCGGTCGAGCGCGCCGTCCTTCTCGATGTACTGGCGGTACTCGTCCAGCGTGGTCGCGCCAATGCACTGGATCTCGCCACGGGCGAGCGCCGGCTTGAACATGTTCGACGCGTCGAGCGAGCCCGAGGCACCGCCGGCACCCACGAGCGTGTGGAGCTCGTCAATGAACAGAATCACGTCTGGGCTCTTTTCAAGCTCGTTCATGACGGCCTTCATGCGCTCCTCGAACTGGCCGCGATATTTCGTGCCTGCCACGAGTGCCGCGAGGTCAAGCGTCACGATGCGCTTGTCGTAGAGCACGCGGCTCACCTTGCGCTGCGTGATCCGCATGGCGAGGCCCTCGGCGATGGCCGTTTTGCCAACGCCGGGCTCGCCGATGAGCACGGGGTTGTTCTTCTTGCGGCGGGACAGGACTTGAGCGACGCGCTCGATTTCCTGCTCGCGGCCCACGACAGGGTCGAGCTTGTCCTCTTCGGCGAGACTCGTCAGGTCACGACCGAAGTTGTCGAGCACGGGGGTCTTGCTTTTCTCTTGAGGCATGTTCTGGCGTTCGCGTCTGGAGCGGGAGGAGGAGCCACCCTTCTGGGAAGGACCGCTCCGTGGGGAGGACGAGCCGGAGACGATGGCGTCGAGCTCGGCGCGCACGGCGTCGTAGGTGACCGAGAAGCCCTGCTGGAGGATCTGCGCCGCGATGTTCTCGTCGTCGCGCAGCAGGGAAAGCAGCAGGTGCTCCGTGCCGATCACGTCGGACTTGTAGAGCTTGGCTTCGAGGTAGGTGATCTTGAGCACCTTCTCAGCCTGCTTCGTCAACGGGATATTGCCGACGGTTAGCGTGCCGCCCGAATTCCGCACCGTGTCCTCGACGGCCTTCTTCAGTTTGAAGAGGTCGCAGCCGAGGTTGCGGAGGATCTTGACGGCGATGCCTTCGCCCTCGCGGATGATGCCGAGCAGCAGATGCTCCGTGCCGATGTAGTCGTGCCCCAGCCGGATGGCTTCCTCCCGGCTGTAGGAGATTACGTCGCGCACGCGGTTCGAAAAGTTGCCTTCCATGCGGAGTGGGCGAGCAGAGTGAAGAGAGCGATGAGGGCACCAAAACAGGCAGACCGAGCTAAAGTGCTCGGCCGGGCCGACGATACTCATACGTCGAGAACCGCGCTGGGCCGTGCCTGCGCTGTGCGTCAAAAAGCACGCCAAGCCGAACAGCACCGCTCAGCGCGGCAGCACCTACAGTGGCGGAGGTGTCCAACCGAACCTCCCGTGCGCTGTTCCTAGCCTGTGCCCTGTCTTATCGGGTAGGTCGCCGAGCCGCTGATGGCAGCCGCGATCGGTCGGACAAGACCGTCGAAACGCACGGCGGCGCGTTTTGCCTCCGCTGAGGTCGCCTACGCGCCGAAGCTAGAGCCGCAGCCGCAGGTCTGGGTCGCGTTCGGGTTTTCGAACACGAAGCCGCGGGCATCGAGGCCGTCATGGTAGTCGACGGTAGTGCCCATGAGGTAGAGCCCGTGGCGCTTGTCCATCACAATGGCGACGCCGTCTTGCTCGAACTGAAGGTCGTGCTCCTTTTGCTTGTCGAAGCCGAGGATGTAGCTCATGCCCGAGCAACCGCCGCCGCGCACGCCCACGCGCAATCCATAGCCAGCGGGAATCTGCTTGTTGGCGATGATCTTCTTGACCTCCGACGACGCGCGTTCGGAGAGCACGACGGGGTTCGGACGCTTCTTCTTTCCGACAGGGGCAACGGCGGTCTCGGCGCTCATGGCGTTTGGGCAGCGTGGGTGGTTGGGGCGGAAAGAACTAGGGTGTGAAAAGGCTGTTCCGGGCGGCTCGCAGACGCGTCGCAAACGGCACGCCCAGGCCTCTGATCGGCAGAAAGCGCGAGCCGAAAGGCGCCCCGGCGTATCCTACGCTGCTCGCAACCCGCCCCGCGCCCATGCCCGACCCCACCTGGATCTCGCTCCTGCCGCCCGTCCTCGCGATTGTCCTCGCGATCGGCACGCGGCAAGTCTACGGGTCGCTCGCGGCTGGCGTCTGGCTGGGCTGGACGATCCTCAACGGCTGGAACCCGCTCGCTGGACTGGGGGCCGCCATCGAGGCGGGGGTCGCGGTGGTGGGTGACGCGGGCAACGCGCGGGTGCTCGGCTTCACGCTCGTGATCGGCGCGCTCATCGCCACGGTGGAGGCCAGCGGCGGCGTGCGCGGCTTCGTCGACTGGCTCGAACGGCGGCGGCTCGTCACGTCGGGGCGGCGGGCGCGGCTGCTCGCGTTCGTGATCGGCGTGATCATTTTCATCGAGTCGAACATCACCGTGCTCGTTGCCGGGGCCGTCGGGCGGCCGCTCTTCGATCGCTACCGGCTCTCGCGTGAGAAGCTCGCCTACCTCATCGACGCGACCTCGGCGAGCGTGTGCATCCTGATCCCACTCAACGCGTGGGGTGCTTACGTGCTCGCGCTCCTGGGCGAGGTGGGCGTGAACGACCCGCTGGGCACGTTCATCGCCGCCATCCCGCTCAACCTCTACGCGCTCGCGGCAGTGACGCTCGCAGCCCTC
>JBCDFF010000503.1:0-2732 GCA_039178415.1 Bacteroidota bacterium | reverse complement strand
AGGCCCGCGAACGCCTGATTCTTCTGGAACGTCGCCTGCATCTCGGCCCAGCGCGCGGCCTCGTCGGGCGTGAGCCAGCCCATCAGTTCCTTGAGCCGCAACAGGTTGGCCTCGGCCCCGCTCGTGAGGAGCTGCGCCTCCTGCTCGTAGTGGCTGCGCACGAGCGTGTCGCGCTCGGCGTCGGTCATGGCGGGCAGCACCTTCTCGGCGAGCCGGTTCATGTTGCGGTAAGAGCCCTGGAGCAGGAACGGCGGGCGCGTGCGGTAGGCGTCGTTCTGCGCGGCGCTGGCGATGTACTCTTGGTTGACGCCCAGCACCACGTCGCGCAGCGCGATCAGGTGGCGCAGCACGGCCAGGATCTCGTCGAGTTCGTCGGGGGCGTAGTTGCCCTGGAGGTCGAGGCCGTCGCGGCGGTCGGTCTCGGCGGCCTGGACGAGCGCGTGGAGGTCCTCGGGCGCGCGGCTCGCCACGGCGTCGAGGACGGGGTTGGCGCCCATCGCGTTTTCGAGGTAGGAGCTCGCGAACGCGTCCGCCGTCTCGCCGATCACGTCGCCAAGGTTGTAGGTGTCGGCGCGGTTGGCGAGCATGTCGGGCACGCGGAAGCGGTCGCCGCTCTCCGTGTAGGGGTTGCCCGCCATCACCACGGCCACCTTCTTGCCGCGCAGGTCGTAGGTGCGCGGCTGCCCGCGCCACACGCCCTCGACGCGCCGCTGGGCGTCGCACAGCGCGATGAACTTCTGCAAGAACTCCGGATGGCAGTGCTGGATGTCGTCGACGTACAGCATCAGGTTGTCGCCGATCTCAAAGGCGAGGTTGAGCTTGACGAGTTCCTCGCGTGCGGCGGCGTTGGGCGCGGACTCCGGGTCGAGCGCCGTCACGTCGTGCCCGATGGCCGGGCCGTTAATCTTGACGAAGGTGAGCCCCAGCCGGTCGGCGAGGTACTCCATGAGCGTCGTCTTGCCGTAGCCGGGCGGCGAGATGAGCAGCAGCAGGCCCTGCCGGTCGGTGCGCGTCGTGTCGCCTGCGGTGCCGAGCTGCTTGGCGAGGTTGTCGCCGATGAGCGGGAGGAAGACGCGGTCGATGAGGCGGTTGCGGACGAAGCCCGAGAAGACACGCGGCTTGAGTTCGCCGAGGCGCAGTTCGGCCTTCCGCGCCTGGATCCGCTCGTGCTTGCGTGCGGCAAACGCGGCGAACGCAGGCACGCGCTCCCTTGCGAACGCGCCGAGCCGGTCGAGGAAGGCCGCGAAGTCGAGGTAGTAGGTGCCATCGTCCACGCGCGCATGGCTTCCGCGCAGGTCAGCCAACTCGACGCGCGTTGCGGTCGCGCCGACATCCACGTTCTCGCGGAGGTCAGCCAGGCGGATCGCGGCGGCTTCGTTGACGAGATCGGAGGCAACACCTTGCTGCGTGGCATACGCCCCGAACGCATCGCGGAGGAGCGCGACTTGGCCGGCGGGATCATCAGCAAGACGGTCGAGGGCGTCATCGAACGCCTTCGTTGCCTTCTGCTTGGCGAGCGCCTTCGTGAAGCCGTCGAGCAACGCGACAGCTTCGGGGCTGGCGACGAAGCGGGTCGGGTCGTCCTGCGCGAGTTCGCGGGCGAGGTAGGCGGCACCCTGCTCGGCAACGCTGGCATCGAACAGCCCCGTGTCGTCGGCGAACGCCATGAGCGGTACGGCCAGCGCGGCAGTGGCAGCGTCGAGATCGTGCTCGCCCTTGCTGAAGAGCCGCTGGACGGTGCCGAGGCCGCGCAGCCGCGCCTCGAAGCGCGTCCGCGTCGCATCGTCGGCGAAGCGGTGCCACCAGACGAGCGCGCAGGCGCGAGCGGCGGGGCCGTAGCGCAGCAGCCCGGCATCGGCATGGAGGCGTAGCAGCGCGCGGAGGATGGTGGCCGCGTCGTGGTCGTGCACGCCCTTGACGTAGCCCTCGCCGTAGCGCGGGGCCATGAACCGCTGCACGCCAGCGAGCATGGGGTCCGCATCGTCCTCCTCGGGCTCAGCGAGTAGCGCGGCAGGCGGCGGGACTTCGGACTGGCCGGAGAGCGACGCCTGATAGACGAGGTAGGCGAGGTACTCCGCGCGGTAGACGTCGCCCGTCTCGGACACCACCTCTTGCTTCCAGAGGTGACGCGCGGCCTCGATGGTGGGGTCGTCGAGGGGCTCGAAGAAGCCGGTGCCCGTGAGGTGGAGGTGGAGGCGCTCGTCGCGGAGGACAGTCGTGAGGTCGAGCGGCTGCGTGTTGACCGCGAAGCGGTGCGTGCCGAGCCGTAGGATCGGCTGGCCATCGACGAACAGCTCTTTGCGGTCTTTCAGCTGCCGGATCGCCTGCTCGCGTGCGGCCTTGAGCGCCGTCTGGAGGCCATCGGCCTTGGTCGCGTCGCCGAGGTCGCGGAGCTGCTCGACGGTGTCGCGGACCTTCGCCACCATGAGGTCGGCGGCGAGGTAGCCGTTGATCTCCTCGACGGTGTCGAAGCGGTCGAGGCGGCTACGGACGCCGTCGAGGACGCGCTCGGCGGCGCGTTCGAGCGCGGCGGTGCGTTGGCTGCGCGCCTCCACGAGGGCGAGCCGCTTCTGCTCGAACGCGGCGTAGACCTCCTCGCGCCGCTCGGACAGCACCTCGATGAAGCGGTCGGCTTCGGCAAATCGGCTCTCCAGCTCCGACACCTGCACCATCGCGCGGGTGAGGTACTGCTCGCACGCCTCGGGCGTCTCGGCCACGTCGAGGTAGCTCGT
>JBCDFF010000502.1:0-2739 GCA_039178415.1 Bacteroidota bacterium | reverse complement strand
CTTGGGCTTGCTACGAGATCGAGCACTTCGCGAGCGCCTGACCTCGTTTTTGGAAGTGCTCCGAGATAGTGACGAGGAGAAACAGGCTGCGTTCGATCAGGTCGTCCGAGGCTTTGAGAAGCAGGCTCCCCTGGGTGGTCCGTGGACCCCGCCTGGGGCCCCATTCCCCATGGAGCCCGCTGACCTGATCCGCCTTCGGAATGACGCCGACTACATGGCACGCGCGCGCCTAGTCCGATATGCGGGGTGGTACTACGCCGAGGTGGAGTTGCCGGCAGTGGAGCAGGCGATTGACGCGGTGCTGGTCAGCCTGGACGCCAATCTGGCGCGATGACGCCGCTGCGTCGCGCCGGGCTCGGGGTCGGCAGCAGGCCTGGCCCGCCGTCGATCGGCACCTGCGCGGGGGCACCCGGTAGCGTCGGCACCGCCTCGGCAGGCGCAGGGGCCTCCAGAACGGGTGCCGCCCAGTCAGGCAGGCTCTACGCCCCAACGGGCAGCGTGACGAGGAGAACGACGGCGAGGGCAGTTAGACGAAGTAGGGCCGTGTGCGGATAGAAGGCATGGGGGAGCGGGATGGGCAGTCGGCTGCGACGAGCGATCGGCGGCGGCTACTTCACGACGAGCATGCGGCCCGTCTGAGACTCCGGCCCCGAAAGCATCGTCGCCTCGACGCGCCAGACGTACAGCCCCGACGCCAGCCGTGCGGCGTCCACGCCGAGCGTGTGCCACCCGGCCTGCTGCGGGCCGTCCTGGACGACGAGTACCTCGCGACCCAGCACGTCGTAGACCGCCACGCGCACGGTGGCGGCTTCCGGCAGGCCGTAGCGTAACGTGGTCTCGTCCGAGAATGGGTTCGGGTAATTGCCGCCGAGCGTGAGCGCCTCGGGGAGCGCCTCGTCGCCTTCGGCTGCCACCACGCTCGCAGGCGTGAGGACGAGTTCGAAGCGCTCGCTCCCGGTCGCTACCTTGGCCACGGGGTCGGTGACCCCTGCCTGCAGGAGGGGCGGTAGCATCTGCGCGCCCTCCACGTGCTGACCGAGCGTCTTGGCTGGGTTGCTGTCGGGCGTCTCAGGCGCGGCGTTCGGCCCCAGGGTGAAGGCATACTCCGTCGCCTCCGAGAGATTCACCACCGCGCCGGTCTGGGTGTCGCGCAGTTCGGCGCGCCAGCCGTCGGGCAGCACCACCTTAGGCCAACGGAGTGTCATCGCGCCGCCCATCGGCAAGCCCGCCTCGAAGGCCGCCACGCCCAGCGGGATGGCCACGGGCGAGGTCGCCTCCGAGAGCGCGCCCAGCGAGAGGCTGTTGATCGCGAGCGGCGCGGCCTCGGCCGTCTCCGAGACCGGACGCGTATAGAGCTGCGCGAACGTTGCCGCGAGCGGGCTCAGCAAATAGCCGTCCTTGCGGTCACGCGCCTGCTCGCCGCCGAAGCCCGCCTCCACGAACGCCCGCGCCTCACCGACGCCGGTCGTGAGTTCGAACGCCAACTTGACCGGTGTTCCGATCCGGCTGTAGACCGTGTAGACCCCGCCGATCGCCCCCGTGTCGTCGCTCGCGAACGGCACGGCGGGGCTCGCCGCCGTCGCCTTGACGAAGAAGCCCTGCCCGCCTGCGATCTGCCCGCCGAGGAGGTCGCCCGACGAGCCGTTGTAGGTCCGGTAGGCGTTCGAGGCCGGGTCCCACACGTAGACCGTCGCCTCCACATTGTCGAAGCCGCCGTTGGCCCGCACGGCGTCCCAGTCGAGGGGCTCCGCGAAGACGTTGCCGAGCAGGTTCCAGCCGTCGGCACTCGGAGTACCGGAGTTGGTGAAGCTCATCGCAGGCGACACGGTACCGCTGGGGGCCGTGTAGCCCTCCACGGAGAGTGCTTTCGGGAAGGGATCGGGCGTGCCGTCGAAGTCGTCGTCGGCGAAGACGTACACGATGAAGCCCTGGCCGCTCGGAAGTGCCGTGTTGAGCGTCGTGACAGGGGTGAAGCCGACGTCCTCGTCGGCGGTGGGGTCGGTCTCGTCGTAGACGAAGACGTTGGCGGCGGTGGGCTCGTCCTGAGCAGCGTCGGCCCCGGGGACGCCCTGCGTCCAGAGCGGATTCAGGAGGGCGCCGATGGTGGTGCCGCTCGGCTGCGCGAGCATGCGCCAGCCGGGGGCCCCAGCTAGGTCGAGAGCGAAGGTCACCTCCGGGTTCTGGCTGGCGCCGCTAGCATCGTAGCGCCGCGCGAAGACGCCCGCACCGTCGCCCGTGCCCTCGCCCGCCCAGGCCACCACGAAGCCCCCACTCGCGTCGAGCGCCACGACGGGCGTGTTTTGCCCGTTCGTTGTGTAGTCGTTTACCTGGAACTCAGCCCCGCTCTCCGTCCCGTCCGCCGCGTACCGCTGACCGAACACCCCCGTCCCTGACCCATCGCGCGTCGTCTCCTGCCACACCACGACGAAGTCCCCGTCGGCGTCCGCCGACACCGACGGCACCTGCTGGTTGTTCGTCGTCGCGTCGTGCACGAGCGTCTGGCCGCTGAGCGCCGTCCCATCGGCGGCGTAGCGGCGCAGATACACGTCGAACGGGGCACCGCCTGCGTAGTATTCCTTGGTGTAAACCACGATGAAGTCCCCGTCGGCGTCCATCGTCACGACGGGGTCCCCGTCCGCCTGTTGGGTACCGCCAGCGGCGGGGCTCACCTGGATAACTGACCCCTGGGCCGAGCCGTCGGCGCTGTAGCGCTGCGCGTAGACGTCGGTCGTGTTGTAG
>JBCDFF010000501.1:0-2740 GCA_039178415.1 Bacteroidota bacterium | reverse complement strand
GAAGGCATGCCCGCCGCGCGCCTCTCGACGGCGTTCGACAGCGTGACGCTCTACGGGCGCGACCCGCACGAACGGCCCGACATCTACGGCAAGGTCGGCAACGCGGGCGTCTCGGTCTGCACGCTCGACGACATGAAGAAGCTCTACTCGGGCTTCGACCTCTGCGCGCCGACCACGTCCGTGTCGATGACGATCAACGGCCCCGCGCCGATGCTCCTGGCGATGTTCATGAACACCGCCATCGACCAGCAAGTCGAGCGCTACCTTCAAGAGGAAGGTCGCGTCGCCGAGACGAAAGCGGTGCTGGCCAAGCGCGCGCGGCGGAAGTATGTCCCCTACGGCCCCGACGGCATCGCCGAGGGCCTGCCGCCCAACCACGACGGCTTCGGGCTCGGGCTGCTCGGCATCAGTGGCGCTGAGCTCGTGGAGGAAGGCGTGCTGAGCGAGGAGGAATACGGTGACCTCGCCGCGCGGGCGCTCGCCTCCGTGCGTGGCACGGTCCAGGCCGACATTCTCAAGGAAGACCAGGCGCAGAACACCTGCATCTTCTCGACGGAGTTTGCCCTGCGGATGATGGGCGACATCCAGCAGTACTTCATCGACCACGGCGTCCGCAACTTCTACAGCGTCTCGATCTCGGGCTACCACATCGCCGAGGCAGGGGCGAACCCGATCACGCAGCTCGCCTTCACGCTCTCGAATGGCTTCACCTTCGTGGAGTACTACCGCGCGCGGGGCATGGACGTGGACGCGTTCGCGCGCAACCTGTCGTTCTTCTTCTCGAACGGCATGGACGCCGAGTACGCCGTCCTCGGGCGCGTCGCCCGCCGCATCTGGTCCGTGGCGATGCGCGACCTCTATGGGGCCAACGACCGCAGCCAGAAGCTGAAGTACCACATCCAGACGTCCGGCCGCAGCCTCCACGCGCAGGAGATCGACTTCAACGACATCCGCACTACGCTGCAGGCGCTGATGGCGATCTACGACAACTGCAACAGCCTCCACACCAACGCCTACGACGAGGCCATCACGACGCCCACCGAGGAGTCCGTCCGCCGCGCCATCGCGATCCAACTCATCATCAACCGCGAACTCGGCCAGGCGAAGAACGAGAACCCGCTCCAGGGCAGCTTCCTCATCGACGAGCTGACCGACCTCGTCGAAGAAGCGGTGCTCGTGGAGTTCGATCGGATCAGCGAGCGCGGCGGCGTCCTCGGCGCGATGGAGACGATGTACCAACGCGGCAAAATCCAGGAAGAGTCGATGGTCTACGAGCACCAGAAGCACACCGGCGAGCTTCCGGTCGTGGGCGTGAACACGTTCCAGAACCCGAATGGAGCCGCTCACGAGCAGGGGGTCGAGTTGATGCGCTCCTCGGACGACGAGAAGCAGCACCAGATCCGCAACCTCCGCGCCTTCCAGGCCCGCTACGTCGACCGGTCTGAGGCCGCGCTCACGCACCTGAAGGACGTGGCACGCGCGGGCGGCAACACGTTTGCGGCGCTGATGGACGCCGTCCGCGTGTGCTCGCTCGGCCAGATCACCGAGGCGCTCTTCGAGGTCGGCGGGCAATACCGGCGCAACATGTAGGCGTGGCGGAGCGAGCGGCGTCTGCGTACGTTGTGGTCCCGTTGTCTACAACTGTCCGTGTTCGCCATGCCTGCCGCCGTCCAGCGCCATCGGCGCTACACCGAGGAGGAATACCACGAGATCGACCGCAACGCGCCGGACGGCGTGCGCTACGAGTTCTGGGACGGCATCATCTGGCCCGTCAACGGCTACGAGCCCGATGGCATCACGGCTATGGCCGGAGCAGAGCCAGAGCACAACCAACTCAAAGACAACATCTGTCGTGAGCTTGGAAATCGCCTGACGCGTCGAGGCTGCCGCGTACTATCCTCGGACCAGAAAGTGACGACAGGCGAGGTCGGACGCTACTTCTACCCCGATGTCGTGGTGGCATGCCGCCCGGAGTATGACGACAGCCGGCCGCGCATCCTCCTCAACCCTGAACTGATCGTCGAGGTGTCGTCGGAGTCGACGGCCGAGGTAGACCGGGGCGAAAAGCTCGTGCGCTACATGTCACTGCCGACCGTACAGGAAGTCTGGTTGGCGGACCCCGGCCGTCCGCTCGTCTTGCAGTATCTCCGACCCCACGAGGGCGAAGAGGAGTGGCGGCTCCGCGCCTACCTGGGTTTGGATGCAGCAGTCCGATCCGAGGCGTTCGAGGTGGAGGCTCCGCTGCGCGACCTCTACGTGCTACTCCTGGACGACGAGCAGACCTGAGCCGAACCCACAGGATCTGTCGACGGCGTCCTGATGCTGAGTACCCGTACCTGACCATGCCGATGCTCGCTATCTGGGCGGCCCTGTTCACGCTATCGCTCCTGGCTGATTCCTCGGCGATTACAGCGGAGCGCATCGACGTATTTGATCCCCTCACCGGAGCCTACCTCGGATCGGAGCAGACCTACTTCGGCCCCGACGGCCACCGCCTCCGCCTCGAGGTCATGGACGCTGACGGCGCGTCCACCCTGCTGTTCTTCGTGCTCCACGACCAAGACGGCCGCGAGGCAGAGGCGATCTACTTCGAGAGCGGCGAGCCGACCCCTTACCGAGAGACGTTCACCTACGCCGACGATGGGACACGGCTCACGACGACGTATTTCTCAGAGCTAGGCGACGTCACGGGCTGGACCGAGGCCGACCTCGACACGGGCGGCCGCGAGGTTCACAAGCG
>JBCDFF010000500.1:0-2760 GCA_039178415.1 Bacteroidota bacterium | reverse complement strand
CAGCACACGGTCCTCCTCGAAGTGCCGAACCGCGACGAGATCCTGCTCGCCTTCGAAGACATCGAGCGCGACCGGCCCAACTGCGACCAGGACTTCAACGATGTGGTCTTCTACGTGACCGCCGACCCCGCTGACGCCTTCGACCGGGAGGACCTCCCCGAGACGCCGCCCACGAAGGACGACCGCGACGGCGTCCCCGACGCCGAGGACGACGAGCCCGACGACCCGACGATCGCCACCTACGAGTATGGCCCCGCCAAGGACCAGTTCGGTACCCTCGCCTACGAGGACCTCTGGCCCGGCCAGGGCGACTACGACTTCAACGACCTCGTCGTGGACTACACCCTCCGCTTCGCGCGCCACGCCGACGGCACCCTCACGCGTCTCGACGGGCGGTTCGTGGTCAAGGCCATCGGCGCGGCCTTCGTGAACGGCTTCGCGCTGGAAGCGCCCGTTCCGGCTGCGAGCGTGGCGTCGGTGAGCGGCCAGCGCCTCTCGCAGAACCTCTTCACGATGGCGAACAACGGTACCGAGGCTGGTCGCACCCGCGCTGTCATCCCGGTCTTTGACGCCGCCCAGGAGATCCTTTCCGACCCCGCTACCTTCTTCGCCAACACCGAAGCGGGCCAGCCCTACGTCCCACCGACGGACACCATCGCGATCGGCGTCGCCTTCGCGCCCCGCATCCCGGCGGCGGACAGCCGGGCGCTCTCGGTGACGTGGCTCAACCCGTTCCTGGTGAGCAACCAGGAGCGCGGCCGCGAGGTGCACCTGCCGGATCTCCCGCCGACCGAGGGCGCGGACCTTGCGCTCTTCAACACATCCGAGGACGAGAGTGACGTGGAGGCAGGGCTGACCTACAAGACGTGGAACGGCCTGCCGTGGGCGCTGCACTTCGTCGGCGGCTTCGTGTATCCGTTCGAGGAGGTCGACATCACACGCGCCTACCCGCGCTTCAAGCCCTGGGCCGAGTCCGGCGGCGTGGTCGACGCCGACTGGTACACCAACCCGGACTACCGCGTGGACCCGTACCTCTATCGTCCATAGCGCTTCGCTTCTGCGAGCTCCATGCGCCCGGCTTCCATCGCGGAGGCCGGGCGCGCTGCGTTTTCTGCCAAGCGGCGGCCTTGGTTTTCGGCGCGGGGCCGCGATCTTAGAAACATCCAAAACTGCCACGCGGTAGCGGTGCTCTCCCCCATCTCGCTCCCCCGGCTATGCACATCGTCATTCTGACCAACGAGTTTCCGCCCCACATCTACGGCGGCGCAGGCGTCCACGTCGAGTATCTCGTGCGCGAGTTGGTCGCGGCGGACGACGGGCAGCACCAGGTCACGGTGTTCAGCTTCGGCGACCAGAACGTCACCGACGGCAACCTGCGCGTGGTGGGGGTCGACCCGTCGTTTGCGCTGCCGCACCAGGACGAGCGCCACGCCAAGTTCCTCGACACCGCCGCGCGCGACCTCGTGATGGCCGGCTCCGTGCCGCTCGACGCCGACATCGTGCACGGGCACACGTGGTACAGCCACCTCGCGGGAATGCTCGCGCGGCAGCTCACCGACGCCAAGCTCGTGCTGACGACGCACAGCCTAGAGCCGCACCGCCCGTGGAAGGTCGAGCAGCTTGGGGCGGCCTACCACGCCTCGTCGTGGGTGGAGCGGACGGCCTACCAGAACGCTGACGGCGTCGTGGCCGTGTCGGATTCGATGAAGGCCGACGTGATGCACCTCTACGACGTGCCCGAGGAGCGGCTCTCGGTGATTCCCAACGGCATCGACCCAGACGAGTACTGTCCCACCGAGCGCCCCGAGTTGCTGCGGCGCTTAGGCATCGACCCCGACGTGCCGTTCGTGCTCTTCGTGGGGCGCATCACGCGGCAGAAGGGCATCGTGCACCTCGTGCGGGCGCTCAAGGACCTCGACCCGCGCGCGCAGGTCGTGCTGGCCGCCGGGGCTCCGGACACGCGCGCCATCGCGCAGGAGATGAGCGAGGCGGTCGCGGCAGCGCGTGAGGCGCGCGCCGCGGCCGGCGCGGGCGAGATCATCTGGATCGAGGAGATGTTGCCGCGCCCCGACGTGATCGCGCTCTACAGCCACGCGGCGGTGTTCTGCTGCCCGTCGGTCTACGAGCCGTTCGGCATCATCAACCTGGAGGCGATGGCCTGCGAGACCGCTGTCGTGGCCTCGGCCGTGGGCGGCATCCCGAGCATCGTCGTGACGCCCGAGGGGGCGGCGGCCTCGGGCGAGGCCGAGACGGGCCTCCTCGTCGCGCTCGACGGCAGCGCCGACTCGGACTTCGAGCCGCGCGACCCGGACGCCTTCGCCGGCGACCTCGCCGCCGCGCTCAACACGCTCCTCGCCGACCCCGACCGCGCTGCCGCGATGGGGCGCGCCGGCCGCCAGCGCGTCCTCGACCGCTTCTCGTGGACCGCCATCGCCCAGGAGACGCTGCGGTTCTACGCGTCGCTGCTCTAGAGTCGAAGGTCGAAGGTCGAAGGTCGAAAAGGTGCGGCGGCTGTGCCGAGGCATCAAGTCAAATCGTCGGCTCCCCGGTCCTTCGGCTCCCCAGTCCGCCGTCAGGGTGGATCGGGGCCGCGTGCCACGCGTGGCTTCTTTGCTAGTCGCCAGTCCCTAGGCGCCGGTCGCCGACAGCCGACCTGCTTTTCGCAGCGGTTTAACGCATAACGGAGCCGGACGCGCGTTAAGGGCAGCGTACCTTTGCCCGCTTGACTCGTCCCATCCGTTTCGCTTTCTCGCTGCTGAT
>JBCDFF010000499.1:0-2762 GCA_039178415.1 Bacteroidota bacterium | reverse complement strand
GCCTCGGGAGCACCGGTGTCATGGGGAACGCCAACGACGTGATGGGTCTGCTCTTCCACGAGGGCACGCTCTACGGCCTCACGCTCAAGTCAGGACGCATCCTCAGCCTGGACACCGCCACGGGCGCGGGCACCGATGTGCACACCTTCGACACACAGGGACAACGCCGCAACTGGAGCGGCCTCACGCGCGCCGCCGACGGCCACGTCTACACGCTGTCGAACCCCGACACCGACGGCGTGAACAGCGGCGCGGGCGAGGCCGAGGTGTGGCGCTTCGACGACTTCCCGCTGGGCGACCCGACGAAGGTGGCGACGCTGACGGGCGTGAAATACTCCGAGGCCATCTCGGCGCACCCGGACGGTTTCCTCTACGTGATCGAGGGCGGCGCGGCGGGCGGCGCGAGCGTGGTCCGCGTCAACCCCGCCGACGGGACGTTCACCAAGCAGCCCATGAACCACCGCGACGTGCAGTCCTTTGCCTTCTACTACGCCGGGGAGGCGGCGGTAGGAAGCGGAGCGCCGGCCAGCGCAGTCCTGCCGCTCGGGAGCATCCCGGAGGAGTTCGGCATGGGCGTCTACACGCACACCGTCCCGTGGCCGGGCCACCCGACGGTCAACCTGCGCGTCGAGTTGAGCGCGCAGCGCGGGACCTACACAGACAACATAGAGCTAGGGCGGGCGATGGTGAAGGGGACCTCCCTCAAAGGAGCCGCGCAGGAGGCCGAGCGCGGGGGCACGTACCTGCATATGCAGGACATCAACAACCCCGCGTACAGCGGCCCAGAGGACCTCCAGCTGCTCCGCATATCCCCAGGCCTGGTCGCGACCAACAACGCCATGACGCGTGCCGACGTGCGCTTTACCTTCGACAAGGCCTTCGACGCGCCGTTCCACCTCCACGTGATGGACGTCGACTTCGACGCGCTCTTCTTCGAGGCCTTCGACGCCAACGGCAACCCGGTCTCGACGGCCTCGTGGAGCCTGTCGACCACGATCGACCTGCTGCTCGAAAACGGCCGCGCGGAGAGCACCGTCTACCGGTGGGACAGCAGCCAGGGGCGGCTCTGGCCAACCAGCACGTCGGACGCCGAGACCATCGCCGGCCAACTCACGGTGACCAACTTCGACGAGGTCCGTGAGATTCGGATTCGCTACGATAACATCACCAGCCCGCTCCGTCCGCAGTCCGACTACCTGCTCCTCGGCCTCTCGTCCGCTCCGCTCTACGAGGGCGGCCGAGCCGGGGACGACGACGGGGCACCACCCAGCACACGGGGCGAGCCGCTCCGCTACACGCAGCGTGACGAGGCGGCGGTCTACTATTCCACGGAGGCCCTCGGTCAACTCGCGACGATCCTTCCGAGCGTGCGCCAGAGCGCGTGGATCGTCGAGTACGATGCCTTTGGCATGGACGTGCGCGCCCTGCTCGACGAGGCCGAGAGCCAGCCGGAGGCCGGACGCCCCGCGCCACGCCGAGAGGACGCTAACCGCGTGCTGATCTGCATCGACGGGAGTGAGCGCAGGGTGTCGACGGTGGGCCTGGAGCTCTATTTTGCGCGGGGAGCCACCGCAGGGGCTTGCCCGACCTCGACGGAAGGAGGGGAGACAGGAGAGCTGCCCGACGATCCGCAAGCCCTCATCGAGATCTGCCACAACGGCCAGACGAAGCAGATCCGCGCCGGCGATCTCGACTTCTGGCTACGACAGGGGGCTCAGCAGAGCAGTTGCTCCGAGCAGACGCCTACCGGCGAGACTGGCGACGGAGGCTTCGTGACGGTCTGCATCGCGGACCGGTCGATTCGGATTCCAGCGCGCTGGGTCCCCGACTACCTCGCCGGAGGGGCCGTCGAAGGCCCCTGCACCTACACGATTCCGATCGACGAGCGCTATCTGAACCGATAGGCCGACGGCGCTGACCTACCAAGGAGGGCACATCCCATCGAGCGTGTGCCCTCCTCGTGTTTGCACCACTACGCGGGGCGGCCACGCGGGGCAGCGTCAGCGTGCCGTCGCTGAGACAGCGGCCGCAATCTGGTCGCGCAGGCGGGCGTGCAATGCCTCGTTGGCAGTCCGCTCGGTCCGCACCTCGATGAGCGCTGAGCGCCCCGACGCGCAGGCCGCGCGGTAGGCGTCCACAAAGCCGCCGACGGTGGTCGGAGCGTGGTAGGCGAGGCCGAAGAGCCCGGCCGCGTCGGCGAAGCCGAGCCCGTGCGGCGTGCCGAAGAACCGCTCGAAGTCGGCTGCAGGGACGACGCCCGCCTCGACGCCCTCGCGGGCAAGCGGGAGGAAGTGGAAGATCCCGCCGCCGTCGTTGTTGACTGCGACGATCACGACGGGCGGCTGCGCCGACGAGGGACACGCGGGGTCGCGTAGCAGCGCGAGCGAGTTCAGGTCGTGCAGCAGCGCCAGGTCGCCGATGAGCAGCGTCGCCGGGGCCCCGCGCCCGAGCGCCACGCCCGCCGCCGTCGCCACGGTCCCGTCGATGCCGCTCGCGCCCCGGTTGGCAAAGACGGCGGCCGCGGGGCCGCTCGGGTCGGCGAAGGCGTCGACGTCGCGGATGGGCATGCTCGCCGCCAACACGAGTGCGTGGTCCGGGGGCCGATGCTGGCTCACAAGGCGGGCGACGATCGGCTCCGACAGCGGCTCGTCCGACGCGGCGGTGTCGAGCGTATGGGCGAGGTAGGCGCGCACGGCGTCGTCGGCGCCCCGCCAGGCTGCGATCCACGAGTCGGCAGTGGCGTTTGCCGTGTCCGCAGTGGC
>JBCDFF010000498.1:0-2785 GCA_039178415.1 Bacteroidota bacterium | reverse complement strand
CACCGTGTGGGGCGGCACGCCAGTCAACCCGTACGTCTGGCTCGCAGAGTAGGACCTGCGGATGTGGACGCTGCGTCCCGGCGGTATGGACGTGTGCAGGTATGAAGGTGTGGACGTGGGGCTCGGTGGCCTTGTCGCTCGCGTTTGCGCTGGGTGGCGCGGGAGCATGACCTGACTACCTTCATACGTCGATACGTTCACACCTCCACACCGGAATCGTCTCCACACCGGAATCACCGTACGCGGAGCCGCTGGCCGACGTTGATCGTGTTGGAGCGGAGGTTGTTCAGGCGACGGATCGCAGCCACCGTCGTGCCATGCTGCTGGGCGATGCGGAAGAGCGTGTCGCCGCGCCGCACGGTGTGGTAGGTCTCCGCGGGGGCCACGGGTAGGGCCGGTTCGGGCTTCGTCTCAGGCAGGGCAACGACGACCGAGTCCGATGCGGTACCGTCAGCTACGACGGGCGCATCCGGAACGACGAGGCTGTCGACGACCTGCTGCACGCCGCTCGTGGCTCCGGCGAGCGCGAGCGCCTCCAGGCGCAGCGTCTGGTTGGGCAACACGCCGCCGAGCGTCAGCACGCCGCCCTCGACGCGCAGCACGTAGTCGAACGCGTGCAGCTCGTCGTGCGCCCCGAGCGCCTGCTCGACGCGCGCCGCCGTGCGCAGGTCGGCCAACGCATCATCCAACGACTGCGCGGCGACCGACAGTGGGAAGAGCATCCCGCTGAGGATCGCCGCGAGGGATAGCGTCCGCGCTACCGAGCGCCGATAGCCGACAGCGCGTCTGCTCATGCCGATTCCTCGGCAGGCTCGGCGTGCCATTCGGTTTCGGTGCGGACCTCGTCGATCTCGCCACGCTCGGCGAGCCAGCGCTCCGCGTCGATGGCGGCCATGCAGCCGGTGCCCGCCGCCGTGACGGCCTGGCGATAGACGTGGTCCTGCGCGTCGCCGCAGGCAAAGACGCCCGCGACGTTCGTGTAGGTCGAGTCGGGCTTCGTCTGGATGTATCCGGTCTCATCCATGTCGAGCCAGCCCTCGAAGATGTCGGTGTTCGGCTTGTGCCCAATGGCGACGAAGAGACCGTGCACGGCGAGCGTGCTCGTCTCGCCCGTCTCGCGGTTGCGTAGCGCGACGCCTTCGACGCCCGTCTCACCGAGCACATCGGTGACCTCGGTGTTCCAGACCAACTCGATCTTGTCGTTCGCGAAGGCGCGGTCCTGCATGATCTGCGAGGCGCGGAGCTCGTCGCGGCGGTGGATCACGTAGACCTTCGAGGCGAAGCGGGTCAGGAAGAGGGCTTCCTCCATCGCCGTGTCGCCGCCGCCCACGATGGCGACGTCCTGGTCGCGGAAGAACGCGCCGTCGCAGGTCGCGCACGCCGAGACGCCGTAGCCGAGCAGCCGCTCCTCGTTGGGCAGGCCGAGGTACTTCGCGCTCGCGCCTGTCGAGATGATCACGGTGTCGGCGGTGAGCGGCGCGTCCTCGTCCACGAGCAGCCGGTGCGGCGTCGTGCTGAAGTCGACGGCCGTGACCATCCCGTAGCGCAGTTCCGCGCCGAAGCGGGTGGCCTGCCCCTCGAACTTCTGCATCATCTCCGGGCCCATGATGCCGTCCGGGAAGCCGGGGTAGTTCTCGACGTCGGTGGTCGTCATGAGCTGCCCGCCGGGCTGGAGGCCCTGGATCACGAGCGGGCTGAGGTTGGCGCGCGCCGCATAGACGGCCGCCGTCAGTCCCGCCGGGCCGGTCCCGACGATCACGACGGTGCGGTGCTCGGCGTCGGTGAAGTCGATGCCGTCAAACGCGCGGAGGTCAAGAGTGCCGTTGGTGGTAGCCATGAGAAGAGGGGTCGAGAAGTGGGGGCGGCGGGGGTGCCGGAACGAGCGAGGCGCAGGCGGCGGCTTGGTGCCACGCCTGCGCCTCGGGGAAGCGGGGGTGCCTTACGCGGGCTGCGCGGCGAGGCTCTCCAGCGTCTGCGCGAGGATCTTCTCAGGCACAACGCCGACTTTCTGGTCCACGACCTGGCCGCCCTTGAAGAAGAGCAGCGTCGGGATCGAGCGGATGCCGAAGGCCTGCGCCGTCTGCGGGTTGTTGTCTACGTCGAGCTTGGCAATCTTCGCCTTGCCGTCGAAGGACTCGGCGAGCTTCTCGATGGTCGGGGCGATCACGCGGCACGGGCCGCACCACGTCGCCCAGAAGTCGACGAGCACCGGCTGGTCGGAGTTGATGACTTCCTGCTCGAAGTTGGCGTCGGTGAGGGTGACGTATTTGGCAGTGTCGGCCATGATGGTTCGGGGAGGTTGGGATCTGGGAAAGATGCTGGCAGGGCTGCAACGGCCCGGTGGAACCGGGGTTTCTCTGGAAGCGCGGGGCGGCGGATCCTTGATCGGATTTTAGACCGAGCGTTCCAAATTCGAGAGGTAGAGGCGGCAAGGAGTAGGCGTCTTACGTGCGGCTCCCCCCATTCCGGTCGACAGTCGCTGTGCTCCCACGTCAACCGAAACCGTCCCCCTCATGAATGAGGGGGACAGCTTGTGCGCCGCCCTAAAGATCATCAGGGCGGCGTACAAGCGGGGGAGCCGTCGTTGCTCATGCCGCGACGGCCTCGCCCATCGCGGTCGGGATGGCGGAGTCGTAGGGCTGCCGCAGCGCCGCCACGTCGGCGTCGAGCACGACGGCGTCGCCCACCGCGACCCTCAGCGTTGTGCCTCCCACCGTGCCGATCCGGAGGATGCGCACGGTGTCCGCGTCGAGACGCTTGCAGATCGCGTCGAGATCGGCCTCCT
>JBCDFF010000497.1:0-2798 GCA_039178415.1 Bacteroidota bacterium | reverse complement strand
CCGATGAAGGCGAACGGCAGCGTGAGCACGACGATCATGGGCGGGCGCAGCGCGTTGAACTGCAACACGAGCAAGAGCAAGAGCACAAAGATGGCGATGCCCTGCTTGGCGTTGATCGCCCCCTGCGAGTCCGCGCTCTCCTCGATGTCGCCGCCGTAGGCGTAGCTGTAGCCTGCCGGCCACGCCACTGTCTCCATGTAGGCCTCGACCTCGCCCTGGAGCGAGAAAGGCGTCACGAACGGCCCGGCGTCGTGGGCGATGTCGGTCTCGACGGTGATGGTGCGCTGCCCGGCGTAGCGCTCGATGACGCCCGGCTCGTAGACGACCGTCGCCTCGGCGACCTGGCGGAAGGGAACGCGCTGGCCCGTGGCCTGGCTGTAGAGTTCGAGGCGGTCGAGCGCCTCGGCCCCGGCGAGGGCGTCGGTGGAGCGGAGCACGACCGGCACGAGGTCGTCGCCCTCCTGGAGCGCCGTCAGCGGGACGCCGCCGAGCGCGGTCTGCAGCGAGGTCGTGATGTCCGCTGTCGAGAGGCCCGCCCGGCGCGCGGCGTCGTGGTCCACGGCGACGCCGAGCGTGGCCTGGCGGCGGCCCCAGTCGGTACCGACGTTGGCCGTCCCGGGGACCGTGCGGAGGTGGTCGCGCAGGTCGGCGGCGAGGCGCTCCAAGACGGCGGGGTCGGCCCCCGAGATGCGCACCTCCACGGGGTAGTCGATGGACGGGCCGTTGCGGACACGTTGGGCCCGGGCCGTCACGTCGGGGTGGGTCCGCTGGAGGAACTGTTCCGTGCGGATGAAGACGTCGGGCTGAATCTCGTGGCTCGTGCCCGTGACGAGGAGGTAGGCGTAGCTGGCGCGCGGGGCCTTCGGCGCGAACGAGAGCGTGTAGCGCGGGGCCGACGACCCGACGTAGGCCGCCCATCGGAGCACCCCGGGCGTCTCGACCTCGCCACTCGGCGTGACACTGCCTGCGAGGCTGTCGGCGTAGAACTGCTCCAGGTCGGCGACGACACGCTCGGTTTCGGCGATCGAGGTGCCGCGCGGGAGGTCGAGCTCGACCGTAAACACCTCGACCTCCTTCGTGGGGAAGAACTGCTGCGGGACGAGCGACCCGAAGAGCGCGAACGAGCCGACGAGCACGGCCACGAAGCCGCCGAGCGAGAGCCACGGCCGCCGCACCATGCCCGTGAGGACGCCGCGGTAGGTGCGGTAGAGCTTGGAGTCGTACCCCGCTTCCGTCTCCGGTGCGACCGGCTCGGCGGTGCGGCCCCCGAGACGTGCCTTGAGCCGCGCCCACCGCGAGACCTTCGGCGCGCCGGCTGAGGTCCCCGTCGCCAGGAACGCCATGCAGAGCACCGGGATGAGCGTGAGCGCGAGCAGCCACGACACGGCCAGCGAGAAGAGCAGCACCTCGAAGAGCGCGCTTGTGTACTCGGCCGACGCACTCTCGGCGAGGTACGTCGGCAAGAGCGCTGCGAGCGTACACGCCGAGGCGACGAAGAGCGGCAGCGCCATCTCGCGTGCCGCGTCGAGCACGGCCTGGCGCTTCGGCTTGCCCTGCTGCGTGTCGGTGAGCACCTGCTCCGACACCACGATCGAGTTGTCCACGAGCAGCCCGAGCGCCACGATGAGCGCCGTGAGCGACATCTGGTTGATCGAGATGTCGAAGAACTGCATGCACAGGAACGCCGCGAACATCGTCAGCGGGATCGACGAGGCGACGACGAGGCCCGTCCGCGCGCCGAGCGCGAGCAGGAGCACCCCGATCACGATGGCGACGGCCTGGAGCAGGCTCCACACGAACTCGGACGTGAGCCCCTGGACGACCGCTGGCTGGTAGACGACCGTGTGGAACGCCAGGCCCGCGGGCAGGTCGGCCTTCGTCTCCTCGACGACGCGCATCACCTCGGGGCCGAACTCGGTCAGGTTGCCGTCAGCCGCCATCGAGACGCCGACGCTGACGGCCGGCTGGCCCGTGAAGCGGACGAGCTGACGCGCGGGGTCTTCGTAGCCTGCGCGGACCGTCGCGAGGTCGCCGAGCGCGACGACCTCGCCCGACGGAAGCCGGAGCGCCATCTGCCGCACGTCCTCGACCGAGCCGAACGCGCCCTCGGTCCGGAGGGCGATCTGCTGGCCGTCCATCTGAAGGTCGCCGCCCGGCGCGACGAGGTTGCGCGCCTGGAGCTGCCCGATCAGGTAGCCCGTCGAGAGTCCAAGCGCAGCCAGGCGTGCGGGGTCGTATTCGACGACGACCTGGCGGGGGCGCACGCCGTCGAGCTGCACGCTGCGGGCGTCGTCGAGGGTGAGGATGCGGCGGCGCAACTCCAGCGCGGCGCGCTCGAGCTCGACGGGCGCGTAGTCCTCACCCGTGATCGCGATCACGGTGCCGAAGACGTCGCCGAAGTCGTCGTTGATGAGCGGGCCGATGGTGCCGGGCGGGAGCGCCGGGACGACGTCGGCGATGGCCTCGCGCATCTCGGTGAAGGCCCCCTCGACGTCGGCGACGGCATACTCGACCTCGAAGGCGAACGAGGCCACGCCGGGCTCGACGCTGGTTTCGACGTGGTCGGTGCCCTTGACCTCTTCGAGGGCGCGCTCCATCGGCTCGGCGATGTAGCGCTCGACGCGCTCGGCGCTGGCCCCCGGCCACAGCACGGACACGACGGCCGTGCGAACGACATAGCCGGGGTCTTCGGCGCGGGGGAGGGCAAGGTAGGAACGGAGGCCCGCGAGCGCGAGCAGGGCCACGACGACGTAGACGACGACGCGGTTGTCGAGGGCGGTGCGGGTTAGACGCATGGG
>JBCDFF010000496.1:0-2804 GCA_039178415.1 Bacteroidota bacterium | reverse complement strand
GTTCGTGGGGCAGATTGTCGAACACCTAGCGACACGAACCAACTTGGACGAGTGGGATGGTAAGACAGCGCTGCCTGAGATTCCGCTGGCGATTCAGTGCCTATCCGAAGTGCGCGGGATAACCCGGCTCGAAGACGCGGGATCACGATTGTTGCAGCAGGTCATCTCCGTGGCAACAAAGGCTGGAAGTGACGTTTCTGCTCAGACGTTCATGACAGAGACCCTCGTTGCAGCATGCGAGGAGCTTGGGCAGCGCTGGCCATCGCGACAGCAGCTCCGACCCATCGCTATATCGCATGTGGAATCCTTTCCGGAGCATGGGTACGGGCCTTACTTCTGGCCGTACTTGATCACCCATGTACTTGGAGACCGCACGATTCTAGAGAACCTAGCCACGCAGACAAGCGGAATACGCAGCTTTCGGTACCGCCGTGCGGCGTTGCAGGCGTTGGCGGGTACGTGGCCGGATGAAGCAACGCGGGCACTGCTCACCGCGCGGGTCGTCGAGGACGAGAGGTATGAAGTCCGCGGTGCGGCGTTATATGCGTTGTCAGGTACGTGGCCGGACAAGGGGACGCAGGCATTGCTCACCGAGCGGGCCGCCGAGGACGAGAGCAACTTCATCCGCCGTGTTTTGCTGGAACTTTTGTCGGAGACGTGGCCGGACGAGGCGACGCAGGCGTTTCTCACCGACCTCTCAACGAAGGAAGCTGATCCTTCCAAACGTGGTGCAGCCTGCTCCGCGTTGGGAAAAATGCACTCCGAGTTTGGCCGCATTCTACCCACGCGAGACCTTGATGGTGTAGCACCGTATCTCGATCCCCTCAAACCGATTCCACGCGCGCACATCGAGAAGGCCGCGGCTAAGGCTGGCATCCAACCTGAAGACATTGATGCCGAAGTTGCCTCGCTCTCGGCGTTCCTGGGGTGGGACATCACCGTGGGGCTGAAGGGAACGCCGTGAGTGCACCCCGGCCCCTCAGGTCTGGTCGGGCAGCGCCTACCGTTCGCACGCCCTACCCACCGCCAGCGTGCCCCTGGCGCTGCGCCGCAAGGTGAAGCGCCACGGCGCTCCAGAGACCTCAGGGTCGGGCGCGTGGGGAAGTCGCGTGAAGGCCGCACCCGGAGGCAACGGCTGCCGTAGGGGCGGCCCTCCACCAACGCGCAACCTGCTTCTGCTCCGATGTCTGCCTCTTCGACCATGACCGTGCCCGCGACGATGCGCGCAGCGGTCGCCACCGCCTACGGCCCGCCCGAGGTCGTCCAGCTTCAGACCGTACCCACGCCGCAGGTCAAGCCGGGCGAGGTGCTCGTCCAGGTCCGCACCACCACGATCACCTCCGGCGACTGGCGCGTGCGGAGCCTCACCGTGCCGCCCGGCTTCGGCCTCATGATGCGGCTGCTCTTCGGCGTCCGCAAGCCGCGTCAGCCCATCCTCGGCTCCGAACTGGCGGGCACCATCGCGGCCGTTGGCACCAACGTGACGCGCTTCCGCGTGGGCGACGACGTGTTCGCCTACAACGACGGACGGCTGGGCGCGCACGCCGAGTTCGTCGCCATGCCCGCCGACGGGCCCATCGCGCCGAAGCCGGCCGCGCTTACGTGGGAAGAAGCGACAGCGCTCTCGTTCGGTAGCAACACGGCGCTGCACTTCTTCCGGCAGGGCAAGCTCCAGCCCGGCGAACGGGTGCTCGTCAACGGAGCCTCGGGCAGCGTGGGGACGGCGGCTGTGCAACTCGCTAAACACCTCGGTGCACACGTCACGGCGGTGTGCAGCACGCGCAACGTGGACCTCGTCACACGCCTCGGCGCGGACGCGGTGATCGACTACACGGAGCGCGATTTCACGACCGAGGCCGCGCGCTATGATGTGGTGATGGACACCGCTGGGACCGCGCCGTTCGCTAAGAGCCAGCGCGTGCTCAACAAGGGCGGGCGGTTGCTGCAAGTGCTCGGTGGCTTGCCCGATATGCTCCGCGCGCCGCTCGTGGCGCTGCGGACCGACACGCGCATCGTCGCGGGCAACGCGGCGGGCAGCGCCGAGAACCAACGCGAACTGGCCAAGCTTGCCGAGGCGGGCGTGCTGAAGCCGGTAGTCGACCGGGTCTACCCGCTGGAAGAAATCGCCGAGGCGCACCGCTACGTTGGGACCGGACGGAAGCGCGGTAACGTCGTGATCGCGGTGGGCTGAGCGGCCTGACGCCTCAGACTGTCAGCGTCGCGGCGAGGGTCTGTGCCGCTGTGCGGGCGGCCTCGGCGAAGTCGTCGCCCGACGAGGCGTAGAGGATGCCGCGGCTGCTGTTGACGAGCAGCGGTCCGCCTGCGTTGGCATCGAGTACGGCCTCGGCGGAACCGCCCTGCGCGCCGACGCCGGGGACGAGAAACGGCACGTCGGAGTGGGCCCAGCGGAGCGCGGTGAGAATCTCCGGCCGGGTGGCACCGACGACGAAGCCGACCGAGCCCGGCGCGTCCGCCGCCGTCTCCACAGCAAGGTCGGCGACGTGCGCATGGACGGGGCGGCTCTCGAAGACGATGTCCTGGAGGTCCACGCCGCTCGGGTTGGAGGTGGCCACGAGGACGAACGCGCAGCCGTGCGGGGCGTCGAGGAACGGGCGGATGGCGTCGCGGCCCATGTAGGGCGTCACCGTGACGGCGTCCACGCCGAGCGTGTCGAAGAACGCAGCGGCGTAGCGCTTGGCCGTGTTGCCGATGTCACCGCGCTTGCCGTCGGCGATGGTGAGCCGGTCGTCGGGGATCGCCTCCAGCGTGGCTTCGAGCGCGCGCCAGCCGTCGGTGCCGAGCGC
>JBCDFF010000495.1:0-2871 GCA_039178415.1 Bacteroidota bacterium | reverse complement strand
GACGCCAGCACGGACGCCCAGTCGGTGGACGAGGACGCGCGCGACGGCGAGACGCCGACCGGCGCATTCGGCGGCGACGGCGCGACGGCATCGCCGACGGTGGTGCCAGCTTGATGCGCCTACTCGCCTTCGAGGAGGCCCTCCTGGTTCTGCCCGTTGTGGACCAGCACGGCGGTGCCGACGGCCTGCGCCAGCCGGTCGAGGCGCTCGGAAGCGGCTTCGGAGGCGCCCTCGGCGGGGCGGGGCATGCCGAGGAACGTGAGGTCCGCGTTGACGCTGTTGCGCGCGATCAGGTCGATGACGGGTAGCCGGTCCGGGCTACCCGGCGGCTTGCGGACGATGATGACCACGTTGGCCTCGACGCGCACGGCGTCGAGCAGCGCCTCGGTGTGGGCGCGCGTGGCCTCGATGGCCTCGGGGCTGTCCACGATGCGGTGGACGCAGAGTTCGGCGTCGTCCCAGAAGCGGTGCTGCGTGAGGAGGTAGGCGAGGAGCAGCATCAGGTCGCCGTTGCCGCCGCGCCCGCCCCACCAGACGTGGATGCGGCGCTGCTGCCCGAAGCCCTTCGTCTCGTCCATGCTCAGGAAGAGGACCGACTTGTGGAGGTCGGAGAAGCTGCGCACGAGGTCCATCAGCAGCACGCGCCCGCCGGGCGTCCCGCTCCAGCCCATCAGCGCCGTGTTCGACTCCAGCGGCCCGATGCCGTGCGCCTGCGCGACCGCCACGGCCCCCTCGCGGAAGTCAGGCACGATCTGCGCCTCGGCGAACGCCGTCATCTGGCGGTTCTGGATGTAGGACCGGATGTGCCGCTCGGCCGTCTCGCGGAGCTTGGGCTTGTTCGTCTCGTCAACCTTGCCGGTGATGAGTTGGAAGAACGTCACGATGCCGCGGCCCCGGCTGAGCCACTCCGAGAGCGCGACGAGGTGCTCGCGGTTGTGCGGCTGGCCGGTGAACACCATCAGGTGCGGCCGCCAGTTGCGCGTGTCGACGTCTTGCGCGGGCGTGCGTTCGAGGTTGAGGAGCGCGTAGCGGGCAATGGAGGTCCAGATGCCGCTGCGGACGTCGCCCCACGCGCGGCGCGTGCCCCGGCGGCTGAGCGCGAAGAAGATGCCGTACGAGATCACGATCGCCGCGACCGTCGCGGGCGCGTTGATGAGGAACATCGCGCCGTAGCAGCCCGCCGCGCCGAGGAGCGGCACCACCAGCGGGACGTTGAAGCGGGGGCGGTAGCTCGGGTTGCCCACCAGCCGCTCAATGCCCGCCACGAGGTTCACCATCCCATAGGTGTTCAGAAAGAACATCGTGATGATGGGCGCGACGAAGTCGAGGTCGCCCGCCCAGATCACGACGACGGCGATCACACCCGTGATGAGAACCGCCATACGCGGCTCCGTTGGGCTCCCCAGGTTCGACGCGATCCAGCCCGGCACCACGCGGTCCTTGGAGACCGCCTGCAAGGTGCGTGGGGCTGCCAGCACACTGCCGAGCGCCGACGAGAGCGTGCTCGCCGCCACGCCCGCGAGGATGAGCACCGGCACGCTCGCGATCCGCTCCATCGAGAGGTTGTCGCTGATGAGGATGTCGGCAGGCAGTTGAAACGCAAACCACACCGCCGCCGCGACATAGACGAGCGCCGTCACCACAATCGACGCGATGGTGCCGAGCGGGATGCTGCGCGACGGGTCCTTGAGGTCGCCCGAGAGGCTGATCCCGACCTCGATGCCGGTCACGGCGGGGAAGAACACCGCGAAGACGACCCAGAAGCTGATGCCGTCCGTGTAGCTCGCTGCGAGGTTGGGCTCCACGAATTCGCCCCAGCCGCCGGTGAAGAACGAGATCAGCGCCGCGACCAGGATCGCGAGGATGCCGTACTGGATCTTGAGCGCGAAGTCGGCCCCCACCCACGCGATCACCACGAACACGAGCGCGACGCCCGTGGCGATATACTGGGGCGGCACGCCCTGGACGATGGCGAGCCCCGAGATGGCCTCGGTGAAGCCGATGATGTAGAACGCGACCGAGATCGCCTGCGAGAGGTAGAGCGGGATGCCGATGGCCCCGCCGATCTCGAGCCCGAGCGAGCGCGAGATGAGGTAGTAGTTGCCGCCCGCCTTCACGTCCATGCTCGTCGCGATGGCGGAGAGCGAGAGGCCGGTCAGGAACGAGATGGCGTTCGCGAGCGCGATGATGAGCAGCGCGCCGTAGAGCCCCGCCTGCCCAACGACCCACCCCGTCCGCAGGAAGAGGATGATGCCGAGGATCGTGAGGACGTTCGGCGTGAACACCCCGGCGAAGGTGCCGAAGCGCCCGGCGGCAGGCGTGCTGGATGAGGGCGTCGAGGCCATCAAGCGGGAAAGCGAAACGAAGTAGGCCCGTCTGGACGAGGTCAGGAGCAAGGTAGGCGCGGAGCCCACACCGACGCGCCCCATCTTTATATCCGTTATCTACCTACGTCCGACTTCCCCTCCGCTCCGATACCGAGCCAGAATCGCCGCTTCGCCTCCGTTATACCCGACGAGCGTGTGGGTGACCTGTGGATAAGGGGCACGAGGGGCACTGGGCGGCTTGCGTAAGTTGATCCTCCACACCGCGACGAGTCTGAGTTCAGAGCGCCTGCTCTGGGTTCGGCGTAAGAGGGAACACCGGTGATCGGCGCTTCAGCCGAGAGTCCGGGGCTGTGCCCGCAACTGTCAGCGACGTGACGGCGGCTCCGCCGACCCCGCTCCCACTGGCCTCGGCTGGGAAGGGCGCGGGCGAAGAGTCGCTCCCCCAGCATGGTCTTCCAGACCGAGCCGGGCCGTCGTGAGCCAGGAGACCTGCCCGCCGCGTCATGCTTTCCACCTCCGGGACTAGAGGGTCGGATTGCGACTG
>JBCDFF010000494.1:0-2882 GCA_039178415.1 Bacteroidota bacterium | reverse complement strand
GCCGACCTCTCCCGCGACACGCTGTACGCCATCGGCGAGCCTGTCTGAGACCGCAGGCTTTTCAGAACTCCAGCGTGTAGCTGAGCACCGGAAGCAGCGTGCCCTCCCGCACCTCCTCGACGGCATCGAGGCGCAGGTTGTACTCCAGGGCGGTGTCCTTCGCGGCAAGGGCGTTCTTGAGTTGCAACGCAATCACATGCGAGAGCCGCTGCCCGTTGATGCGGTACGTCGTCGTGAGGTCGAGCAGCCAGATCGCGGGCATCCGGTCGTCGAAGGCGCGCGTCTCGTCAAAGACGACCTCCTCCTGCAGGACCGAGGCGAGGGCGTCCACGGGGCTACGGCGCTCGCCACCCAGCGCCGCCACGCGCACGTTGAGGCCGAGCAGGTTCGAGCGCCCGAGTTGGAATTCGCGCCCGGCGAGGACGTTGACGGCATAGCCCTGGTCGAACCGCGACGCCCGCCACATGCCGTCGCCGCCGCGGTAGCGCGAGCGGAAGAGCGAGGCCGTCGCCAGCGCGTAGAAGCCGTTGCGGAGCGCGCGTTCGAGCGTCACCTCCACGCCCACGTTCGTGCCCGCACCGTCGTTCACGAGCGGCTCGGCGAAGGTCCAGTCCTGCCGGAGGTTGAGGAGCGAGAAGCTACTGTCCGCCACCACCGGCACGTCGAACAGGCGCTGCGCGTAGGCCTCGACTTGCACGCGGGTCGCCTCGCCGAGCGCGCGGCAGTAGCCGAGGACGACGTGGTGCGCGCGGGCGAAGTCGAGGTCCTGGTTGGGCTGCGTGCCGTCGGGCATCTGGGCGAGGTAGACGCGGAGGTCTTCGGCCTGGCTGTGTAGCCCGTAGCCCAGGCTCAGCGCCTGCCCCTCGGCGAAGGCCCACGACACGCCGAGGCGCGGCTCGATGGCAGTCGCACCCGTGAGCGTGAGGTGCTGCGCGTGCACGCCGAGGCTCAGGTCGAGGCCCACCACCGGCGTCACGCGCGACTGCGAGAACGCCTGCCAGAGCATTGTCTGCCCGTCGCCCTGCGCCACCGGCACGAGCGGCGGCTGGTTGTCGAGGGCGGACCGCACGTCGAGGTCGTAGAACAGCCCCTGCGCGGTGACGCCCGACCGGCTGAGGTGGCGCGGGCTGAACTTGTGGGTCAGCACGCTGCTGAGGATCGCGCGGCCGTCGGTGCTACGAAGCGAGAGTTCGGGCTGGAGGACGAGGTCGTCGTCGAGGCGGGTCTGCGTCCAGTCGGTGTACTGGGCGGTGGCGGCGGCGCTCGTGCGGAGGTAGGTGGCGTCGCCGAGGGTGAGGTGGTGCGTCACGCCGCCCGCGCCCACGCCGAGGCCGAGGTCGGCTTCGGTGCGGTCCTGGAAGTCGTATTCCCACTCCGTCGAGTCGGTGTTCGCCACGTCGCTCTGCGCGTCGAGCCCGCCGATGCCCCACACCTCGAAGCGGCCCGCGTGGCGCGTCGGGAAGGCTAGCTTGAAGGCGAGGTCCTGGTAGGTGAGCGTGCCCTCGGTCGGGAGCAGCGGCATCAGGAGGCCGAGCGTCGAGTAGCGGTAGTTGACGAGGTAGGTCGCCGCCCCGTCCCGCCGGATCGGGCCTTCGGAGGCCGCCTCCACGCCGATCACGCCGATCTGCGCCGTGTGCTCGCGCGTGGCCGGGTTGCCCGTCCGGAAGTGCATGTCGAACACGCCTGCGAGCGCGTTGCCGTACTCGGCCGGGAAGGCGCCCGTGAACACGTCGGAGTTCGAAAGCAGGCGGCCGCTGAAGAGGGTGAGGCCGCCGCCGCCCGCCACGGTGAGCCCGGCGAAGTGGCTCGGCGTCGGGATCGGCACGCCTTCGAGGCGCCAGCCCACGCCCTTCGGCGCGTTGCCGCGGATCGCGACGGCGTTGTCCTGCACCCCGCTCCCCGATGTGGCGACGCCCGCGAAGGCGGTGATGAGGCGGGCCGGGTCGTCCACGGCCCCGGCGTAGCGCTGCGCCTCTTCCACGGAGAACGACCGCGCGCTGACGGCGGCGAGGTCGTCGAGCGGTCGCCCATCTAGCGCCTCCGCGCGCACGACCACCTCGGCACCCTCCACGAGTTGCTCGGTCAGTACGATCTCCAGCACCGTCTCCTGTCCCGCACGCACAAGCACGTTCGGGAGGATGCGCGGCGCGTAGCCGAGAAACCGCACCTGGATGGTCTGCCGCCCGAGCGGCACGGACGCGATCTCGAACCGCCCGTCCACGTCCGTCGCGGCCCCGATGAGCGGGTCCGAGTCGACGAGGACGACGTTCGCGCCGGGCAGCGGCGCGCGGGTGTCCCGGTCAAGGACCACGCCGCGGATCGTCTGGGTCTGGGCCGAGGCCTCCGGGGCAGCGAGTACGGCCACGAGGGCGAGGACGAAGAGGAAGCAGAAGGCACTGCGAAGCATGGGACGCCAGGCAATCGGTGAGACAGAAGGCGCTCACGTGGGGGTGCGAGCGCTGCGTCCCGGAGCCTAGCCCGCTAGCCGGTCGCCCTTCGACCACGCCCGCCCGGCTGGACCTCCGACCAGGTCCCATCCAGCGGGCCTGGACCTCGTCCGGTCGCCCGTACCTGTGTACATCAAGCACAGCGATACACCTTCGCCTTTGTCATGCTGAACTTGATTCAGCATCTCAGCGATCTTTCGGGGCACCGCAGTCGTCAGGGATCCTGAAAGCGAAGCTTCACGCAGTAAACAAGTTCAGGATGACATCATCATTGTTCATTGAGCTATGCCAGTCATACGGCTCGGCGATGCGTCTGCCCCCTGCTCTCGCCTCCCTCAAACTGTCCCCCCCATGCGTGAGGGCAGCATCTTGGCCGCCCCATGATGCCCTGTCGGGGTGCGCTTCAGGCGGGGGTGCGAACGATCTACCTGACTC
>JBCDFF010000493.1:0-2890 GCA_039178415.1 Bacteroidota bacterium | reverse complement strand
GCCATGAAAGAAAAGGAACCATCCGTAGGGCCAGGTACTGGAATCAAGCACTGAACCAATTCGCGATTCACTTCGAGGGGCGACTGCCCGCGTAAATCCAGGCGAGGTCTACGCCGGTACACAAAATATCTGACACTCCCGAGAGGCGGGACGAGCACGCTCATCGCCGCGTTCGACATCGTGACGGGTCGCGTCTTCGGACAGTTGAGGCGAAGGACTGATCGGCGACAACTATTCTTGCCGGTCAGCGACATCTACTTCTGCCGGTCCTCGGGCCACCTGACGACGGTCCGCGGTGGGCGCCCTACGAGGGTGCGTGGTCACCGACGAGCAGGTCAGGCTGCTGAGGAAGAAGCGCATGGAAGGCAAGACGCAGGAGGCGGCGGCGGCCGCCGCCGGGATGAGCGTTCGCTCGGCCCGGAAGTGGGAGGACGGCCCGTTGCCGTCGGCGACAAGGGGCGTCCGCACGTGGCGGACGCGGAAGGACCCGTTCGAGAAGGTTTGGGAGACGGAGATCGTTCCTCTCTTGGAGGCTGACAAGGAGGGCAAGCTGGAGGCGAAGGCCGTACTGGAGCACCTGATGCTCAAGAAGCCGGGAGAGTTTCACGAGGGCCAGGCGAGGACGCTACAACGACGCTTTCGCGACTGGCGAGCGCTCCACGGGCCCGATCGGGAGGTGTTCTTCGAGCAGGAACACCCGCCTGGCCAGCAAGGCAATCTCGACTTCACGGAGGCAGACGAGCTCGGCGTCACCATCCGCGGGGAGGTGTTCGCCCATCTGCTCTTCGTCTTCCGGCTCGCGTACAGCGGTTGGACCTGGGCGACGATCGCGTTCACGGAGACGTTCGAGGCGCTCGTGGAGGGCCTTCAGGGGGCGCTCTGGGACCTCGGGGGCACGCCGAGCGGGATTCGGCACGACAACTTGTCCGCGGCGACCCACGAGTTGAAGCGGGCTCCCGGACGCGGCTTCAACAAGCGATGGGTCGCTGTACTCGACCACTATGGAGCGAAGCCACTGCGCATTAAACCGAGGCACTCCCACCAGAATGGGATTGCCGAGAAAGGGCACGACCTGCTTAAGCGTGGGTTGGAGCAAGCCCTCCAGCTCCGCGGGAGCCGCGACTTCGACACCGAAGATGCCTACCTGGCGTTCGTTCGCGAGCAGGCGAGCGACCTCTCCGCCAAGCGGGCCGAGAAGGTCGAGGAAGAGCGTCGCGTCCTGCTGCCGCTGCCGTCCTCCCGCGTGCCGAGCTACACGACCTTTTACCCAATGGTGAAGAAGCACAGCACCGTGCGGGTAGCCGGCAGGATCTACTCCGTGCCGTCGCGGCTCATTGGTCATCGGGTGGAGGTGCGCCAGTACCCGCGGCAGCTCGAAGTCCGCTACGCGGAGAAGCACGTCGAGTGGCTGCCACGCCTCCGGGGTGAGAAGGGCGCCCGCATCGACTACCGCCACGTCGTCTGGTCGCTCGTCCGAAAGTCGGGTGCCTTTCGGCTCTACCGGTACCGCGACCAATTGTTCCCCACGGGGACCTTTCGTCGTGCCTACGGAGCCTTCAAGACCTACCGAGGGGAGCGGGCTGACATCGAGTATGTCCGTGTCCTTCACCTCGCGGCGAGCACGATGGAGTCCGCGGTAGAGGATGCGCTGGAGACGCTCCTCGCTCGGGACGAGCCGTTCGACTACCTCGCGGTCAAGGACCTCGCCGCCCCTTCCACGAATACGGTGCCAGAGGTGCGAATCGGCAAGCCCGACCTCAAGGCATTCGATGCGTTGTTGGAGGAAGTACGATGACGTCTCCTGCAGATGAGGTCACTCGGCTGGCTCGACAGTTTCGGCTGCCGACGGTTGCGCAGGAGCTGGCTCCGCGACTGCTCGCAGCCGGCTTCGATGACGCCCTCCAAGTCGTTCACGAGGTATTCATGGCCGAAGCAGACGACCGGTTGGAGCGTCGTGTGGACCGTCTTCGGCAGAGGTCCCAGCTTCCGCCTGGAAAGACGTTCGATACCCTCGACGACAAGCGCCTCCCGAGGCCCCTGGCCACCAAGCTCCGGACCCTCGCCAAGGGCGCCTTCCTCGACGGCGCGATCAACATTCTCGCCTTCGGCCTCCCCGGCACCGGCAAGACTCACGCCGCCGCCGCCATCGGCCACGCGCTGGTTGCAATGGGGCACAAGGTGCTCTTCGCCCCAACCTTTCGCCTCGTCCAGGATCTACTTGCGGCAAAGCGCGACCTCGAACTGCCTCGCGCCCTCCGCAAGCTCGACGCCTACGAGCTACTCATCCTCGACGACATCGGCTACGTCCAGCAGGACGCCGACGAGATCGAAGTCCTCTTCACGCTCATGGCCGAGCGCTACGAGCGTCGATCCATGCTGATCACCAGCAACCTCGTCTTCAGCGAATGGGATCAGATTTTCAAAAACCCTATGACCACTGCTGCCGCCGTCGACCGGCTGGTCCACCACTCCGAGATTCTGGAGTTCAACGTCGACAGTTATCGCACCGCGACCAGGCGGAGGAGCAAGAAGTGATCACCGCCGGGCGACCCTCGAGCCGGCCAACGGGGCGTGACGCATGGTCGCCGTGTCACCCCTTCATTCGGCCCGCGACGACCGGCAAGAATCGTTGTCGTCGGCCGGCAGAACTAATTGACGTTGGTCACGCCGTGGCGCTGCGGGCACTGTCCATGCAGCACGTTCGGCCGCCGGGGGCCGACCGCACACGCCGCTACGCCCCCTCCACCCTCGAGCGCTGGTACTACGCCTGGCGCCGCAGCGGCCTCGATAGGCTGCGCCCTCGGCGACGAAGAACACCTTTTGAGAAGATGGAAATTGGCAAAGGCCGAAAAATAAAAGACGGCGAAGATGTGGCCATTTTGACGATTGG
>JBCDFF010000492.1:0-2896 GCA_039178415.1 Bacteroidota bacterium | reverse complement strand
TCGGCGCGGTCGCGGAAAGCGGCGTCGATCTCCTCGAAGTGTGCCTGGCCCTTCTCGTCGAAGCGGATCTGCTTCATCAGGAGCACGTCGATGATGGTGCGGGTGCCCTTGCCGCCGGGGAGTTGCACGGGCGTGGCCGCGCGACCGTAGCGCTCTTGCACCTGCGCCAGCGCCGTCTCGAAGTCGGAGCCTTCCTCGTCGAGCTTGTTGAGGACAAACATGGCGGGCGTCTCCGTCATCTCGCAGTAAGTCCACGCGAGCTCGGTGCCCACCTGGACGCCTTCGGTCGCGTCCAAGATGAAGAGCGCCGTGTCCGCCACCTTCAGCGACGCCACGACCTCGCCCGCGAAGTCGAGGTAGCCAGGCGTGTCGAGGATGTTGATCTTGTAGCCCTTCCACTCCGCGTGCAGGAGCGCCGAGAAGATCGACATACCGCGCTCGTGCTCCGAGTCGTGGAAGTCGCTCACGGTCGAGCCTTCCTCGACGGTGCCCATGCGCGAGATGGCGCCGGCGCTAAAGAGCATGGCTTCGGAGAGCGTCGTCTTGCCGCTCCCCTGGTGCCCCACCAGGGCAATGTTGCGGACATGGTCGGCGTCGTAGACATTCATACAGGTACCTCGGTCGTGCACGGGCTGAGGCCGCCCCTCCGCAGGCAGCCGTTCGATAAAAAACAAGGGCGGCCCGGGCACTGTCGAAGCCTTGGAACCGCTTTCGGAGAAGGGAGGATGAAGGTCGATCCTGGTTAAGGAAATGTCAAGACGAGTTCCGGTGGTTCGGCGCGTCAGTCGATCCGGGCACCCGTGCGGCGGTGGATAGATTCTGCTGGAAAACGCTGCGGCATGCTCGACGGTCGTTGCACTCGGCGTACTCTCCCTGCTCTCTCCACCGTCTACCGTCCACCGTCTATGCTCACGCTCGGTATCGAAACCGCCACAGACGTGTGCAGCGTCGCCCTGCTGGACGGCGACGCCCTGCTCGCGGAGGCGTCGCTGCGGCTGCCGCGCCAGCACGCCGCGCGCCTGGTGCCGCTCGTCCGCGACGTGCTCGCCCACACGGGCCGCGCAGCGACCGACCTCGACCTCGTGGCCGTCTCGGAAGGCCCCGGCTCCTACACGGGCCTCCGCATCGGCGTGAGCACGGCGAAGGGCCTCGCCATTGCGGCTGACGCCCGGCTCGTCGGCGTGCCGTCCCTCGAAGCGCTAGCCTGCCAGGCCGCGCCGCTCGCGCAACCGGGCGACCGCATCGCCGTCGCCTTCCCCTCGCGCAGGGGCGAAGTGTATGCCGCGGGCTTCGTCGTTTCGCCCGAGCACGACATCGCCTCCCTTCCCGGTGCTGGGCCGACCGCCATTGTGCTCGACGAAGCCGCTGCGTGGTGGCCCGACTCGGACGCTGCGGCGACGACGTGGCTGCTCGGCCCCGCGGCTCCGCAGCTCGGGGCGGCGCTGGCCCGCCCGCTCACCCGCCTCCTCGACGCCGCCCGGTTTGCCCCGTCGGCCGCGCTGGTCGCTCGTCTCGGACGCGAGCGCGCGTATGACGCGCACGGCGACGCGTGGCGGACCGAGGACGTGGCTTCGTTTGAGCCGTCGTACCTTAAAGAGTTCGTCGCCGGGAAACCCCGCCCACTCTTCTAGCGGTTTACCTGGACCCCTCTTCTGGCCACCCCGCCCTCTGGCCGCTCTGCCTCCTCATCCACGCTCCTCGCAGCCCCATGGCCTGGTTCAAGCGCAAGACCGCGGGCATCCAGACGGCCCCCGCCGACAAAAACGAGACGCCGGAAGGCTACTGGCGCAAGTGCCCCATCACGGACGAACTCATCTCGCTCCGCGAGCTCAAGGAGAACTACATGGTGACGCCCGCCGGGCACCACTTCGCCATGAGCGGCCTCGGCTACTGCGAGATGCTCTTCGACGACGGGCAGTTCACCCGGCACGACGACCACCTCTTCGCCACGGACCCGCTCAAGTTCGAGGACCGCAAGGCCTACGTGGACCGCCTCCGCGCGGCGCGTAAGAAGACCGGCCTCAACGACGCGGCTGTCTCGGGCACCGGCACCGTGGGCGGCCACCCGTTCTCGCTCGCGGCGATGGACTTCTCCTTCATCGGCGGCTCGATGAACTCCGTCGTGGGCGAGATCATCAGCCGGGCCATCCAGCGCGGGCACGACGAGGACCGCGCCGTGATGGTGATCTCGCAGAGCGGCGGTGCCCGCATGATGGAGGCGGCCTACAGCCTGATGCAGATGGCGAAGACCTCGCTGCACCTCGCCCGCCTCGACGACAAGGGGCTTCCCTTCTTCTCGCTGATGACCAACCCCACGACGGGCGGCGTCACGGCGTCCTACGCGATGCTCGGCGATTTTCACCTCGCCGAGCCGGGCGCGCTCATCGGCTTCGCGGGCCCCCGCGTGATCCGGGAGACGATCCGCCGCGACCTCCCGAAGGACTTCCAGACCTCGGAGTTCCTGCAGGAGCATGGCTTCGTGGACCTGGTCGTTCCCCGTCCGAAGCTCCGCCAGACGCTCGTGGGCATGCTCGACCTCCTCTTCGAAGACACCGCCGAGCACGCCGCCGACCTCGTGCACGCTGGCGTGAACGGCCAGGCCTCCTAGGCCGCCCCCTCTCCTAGCCCTACCTCGTCCACCGACTCGCAGCCGCCTTGATCGAGTTCGACCGCGTCACCGCCGGGTATGAAACCCCCGGCGGCGGCCACCACACCGTTGTCGAGGACCTCTCCCTCACAATCAAGCGCGGGGAGCTGGTCTACCTCATCGGCCCGACAGGCAGCGGGAAGAGCACGCTCCTGAAGCTGCTCTACATGGACAAGAAGCCCGAGGAGGGGGCCATCCGAGTCGGCGACTACGACTCGGACTCGATCCGCCCGCGCGACATCCCGTTCC
>JBCDFF010000491.1:0-2904 GCA_039178415.1 Bacteroidota bacterium | reverse complement strand
CCGACCCCACAGGCTTCGTGATCGACGACGATCTCGCCATAGCCCCGTTAGCAAAGTTGGGGTGGACGGTGACCCGCGTTCCGTGGACCTCAAACCAGGGCTGGGACGCGTTCGATCTCGTCATCATCCGTTCTCCGTGGGACTATCAGCACCACGCCGACGCGTTCCTGGATGTCCTTGACGAGATCGAGGCGTCGTCCGCTCAGCTTGAAAACCCCGCAGCCCTCGTCCGTTGGAACCTCGACAAAGGGTATCTCAGGGATCTCGCATCTCATGGCATTCCCATCGTCCCGACCGCATGGGCGCACGGCCTTGACTCGGCCCCAGGGGGCACGCTGGATCGTTATTTCGAGGAGTTCGGCACCGACCAACTCGTCGTCAAGCCTACGGTCAGTGCGAACGCCGACGACACCTTCTGGCTCACGCACCCAGTCGAGGAACGGACACGCACGCAGCTTGCCGACACCTTCCGCGGGCGCTCGTGCATGGTGCAGCCCTTTGTGCCTGCCGTCGTCTCAGAGGGCGAGTTCTCTCTGTTCTACTTCGCGGGGGCCTACAGCCACACGATTCTCAAGACGCCGAAGCCGCGCGACTTTCGCGTGCAGGAGGAGCATGGCGGTCTGATCCGTGCCGTATGGCCCGAACCCACACTTCTTGCGCGTGCGGACGACGTCATGAAGACGCTGTCGCCTGCGCCTCTCTACGCCCGCGTCGACTTCGTGCGGATGCAGGACGGCACGTTTGCCGTGATGGAGGTGGAACTGATCGAGCCGGCGCTCTATCTCCGGATGGACGCGGACGCGCCGGCGCGCTTCGCCCAGGCTGTGGACGCATGGATGAGCGAGCGACGTTGAACGCCTAGGCGGTCTGGAGGAGGGAGCGCGACTGCCACTCCAGCACGCCCAGTCCGCCGACGTACAGCGCTTCGCCAAGCAGGTGCAGCAGGCCCGTTGGGCCGATGGTAGCACGGTGAAGAACAACGAGCGTGACGCAGACGAGCGGCCACACCATGTTGGCACAGGCCAGTAGGCTCAGGAGGGGTCTCGGTCGGACAGCGCGGCGGGCCAACGAAAGCGAGAACAAGCCGTAGACGATGTTCATCACGCCGGTGAACAGGAGCACGCCGTGCGGGAGTCCGTGCCACGTCGCAAGCCAACTCCCAGCGCCGAGCACGAGCGCGCCCGCGATGAGTGCTCCAGTGCAATCGACCCAGAGCAACCTCCGACGCCATGTCATGCAGGCCGCGGTCTACGCTTCAGCCTCTGCCGCTGCGTGAAGGACCTCGGTGGGGTCCTCAGCAGCTACCTCTTCATTGACAAACGTCAGCCAGCCATGCGGGTTGTCCGTGTCGCGAAGCGCGGCGAAGTAGGCGTTCTGGAGGCGCGTGGTGATCGGTCCGCGCGAGCCAGAGCCAATTTGGTAGTGGTCGACCGAGCGGATCGGTGTGACCTCGGCGGCCGTGCCCGTAAAGAAGAGTTCGTCGGCCACGTAGAGCGCTTCGCGGGGGATGGTCGTTTCCTTGACCTCATACCCGAGCGACTCGGCCAGCGTGATCAAGGTGTTGCGCGTGATCCCGGGCAGGATGGAGAGGCTCGCCGGTGCGGTGTAGAGCACGCCGTCCTTGATGAGGAACAAGTTCTCGCCGGAGCCTTCGGCGAGATAGCCGTCCACGGAGAGCGCGATGCCTTCGGTAAATCCGTTGAGGACCGCCTCCATCTTGATAAGCGAGGCGTTGAGGTAGTTGCCGCCAGCCTTCGCCAGGCTTGGCGTCGTGTTGGGCGCGTTACGGTTCCACGTGGATACTTGAACGTCGACCCCTTGCTCGATGGCCTCGTCGCCGAGGTATTTGCCCCAGTCCCACACCGCGATGAAAGTCTCGACGTGGTTCTTGAGCGGGTTCACCCCCATGCTGCCCGTGCCGCGGTAGATCACCGGGCGGATGTAGCAACTCTCCAGCCCGCTCTCATAGATCGTCGTGATGACGGCGTCGTTCAACGCGTCGAGATCGTACCCGCTGTCCATCCGATGGATCTTTGCCGAGTCGATGAGCCGTTGCATGTGTTCGCGCAAGCGGAAGACCGCAGGCCCGCGATTTGTGTCGTACGCACGAATCCCTTCAAAGACCGACGAGCCGTAGTGCACCACGTGCGAAAGGACATGGATGGTAGCGTCTTCGTAGGCGACGAGCTCGCCGTTGAACCAGATCTTTGGGTGAGGCATGAAACTAGAGCGGGCAGGGTGCAATGAGCGGGGGGAAGCACAGAGGACGCAGGAGCAATGCTACCGAACCAGTCGGAATGAAAGAAGGATCCACGACAAACGACCGGCAGTAAAATACCGGCTGCATGGAACCGCTTCCGCGAAGAATGTGCCGAACTCTCCACGCTGCGTCCGTAGAGAGCCGAGGCAAGCGGTACCAGAGGGAGCGCTGGCTCAGGCGGCAGTAGCCGGATACGCGAGGGTCTGGAGACACACGTCGGCAATCGCGTTGCAGGAGGGGCCTCCATTCTGCAAGGGGGCAAGCCGCGCGAGCGTCTCCGCACCGAGATCGCTGACGATAGGCTTCCCCAGGGCTGCAGCCACGAGGACGACGGACGAGTAGCGCGTCACCTGTACCTCGCAGTTTGCGATCATGTGGTCCGTGTTGGCTCGTTCAGAAACCAGAGCTTCGGGCGCAAGGGATGCAATCTCGCGGCGGGCCCTCGCCTGGTCATCGTTGGGGCGCAACTTGAAAAGCAGCGGACACGGCGTCCGGTACGACTAGATCCGTGCCCATCACGGCAAGGTGTGCCCATCACGGCAAGGTGTGCCCATCACGGCAAGGTGTGCCCATCACGGCAAGGTGTGCCCATCACGGCAAGGTGTGCCCATCACGGCAAGGTGTGCCCATCACGGCAAGGTGTG
>JBCDFF010000490.1:0-2960 GCA_039178415.1 Bacteroidota bacterium | reverse complement strand
TGGTCGGTGGTGGCGACAGCGAGGGTGCGGCTGGCCTCCCGCGCGGCGCGGCCGAGCGCGGCAACATCAACACTTGTGGCTTGAGCAACAGGAGTGGCTTGCATGGCAGTAGCTGGGGAGATCAAGAGCTGGGGAGGAGCGCGGAAAGCAACAGAGGTCAGGGCGTGAACGTCCTCACACAAGGATCAGGTCGTCGCGGTGGACGGCTTCGTCGCCGAGGGTGAATCCGAGGACGTCGGCAATCGCGGCGGATCGGTGGCCCGCGAGGCGGTGGAGTTCGTCGGCGTCATACCGGGCGATGCCGCGACCGAGGTCCATCGCGTCGTCGTGCTGGACGATACGCACCGCGTCGCCTCGCCGAAAGGTCCCTTCGATGGCGACGATGCCGACGGGAAGGAGGGACGCCCCTTCCCGGCGCAGGGCGCGGGCGGCTCCCGCGTTGACGACCAGCGTGCCAGCGGGCGGGGGCCCGGCGAAGATCCAGCGCTTCCGGTTGGCCAGAGGCGTTTCCACCGCTGGGAACCGGGTACCGACGGTCTCGCCCCGAGCGATGCGAAGGATGACCTCGTGGGCGCGTCCTGCGGCGATCACTACGGCGGTCCCTGACCGTCTCGCCGCGTCGGCGGCTTGCAGCTTGGTGGCCATGCCGCCGGTCCCTTGTGCGGAGCCCGCGCCCCCGGCGAGCTTCCGGAGGGTGGCGTCGATGGTGCGCACTTCGGGAATGAGCTCGGCCGTCGGGTCGGACCGAGGATCGGCGGTGAAGAGGCCCGGCTGGTCGGTGAGCAGCAGCAGCACATCGGCGCGGGCGAGGACCGCAGCGTACGCCGAGAGGTTGTCGTTGTCGCCGACCTTGATCTCGGCCGTTGCCACCGCGTCGTTCTCATTCACGATGGGAACGATGCGCCGGGCAAAGAGGGCGTCCAGCGTGTCACGGGCGTTGAGAAAGCGGCGGCGGTCCTCCACGTCGTCGCGCGCGAGGAGCACTTGGCCGACATGCAGCCCGAAGAGGTCAAACAACTGCGCCCACACGCGCATAAGGCGCGGCTGCCCGACGGCGGCAAGCAGCTGCTTCTCCACGATGCCGCCCGGATGCTCATCCTCGGCGAGTCCGAGTTCCTCGCGTCCCGCCGCCACCGCCCCGCTCGACACGATGAGGACGTCGTGGCCCTCAGCGTGCAGGCGTGCGCACTGCCGGACCACTTCGACGAGGTGCGCCCGGTCGAGCCGCGCCGTTCCCCCAGTCAGGACACTCGTGCCCAGCTTGACGACCATCCGCATCGGATTTGCGATTTGGGGATGTACGATGTGGGACTGTTGGTTTCGGAGGCGCGTGTTCGATACAGATGCCGTGGGGACAGCACTCACAAGTCCATAGTCAACCACCATGGACTCCACGTCATCACTCTAAAATGTTGACGTCCTCGGGGTCGAAGAGCATACCGGTACAGAGGCACATGGTGCGCTCGGTTCGGGTGAGGATATCGTAGTTCGGGCAGCTCTGGCAGCCTTTCCAGAACACCTCGTCCTGCGTGAGTTCGCTGAACGTGACGGGGCGGTAGCCGAGGTCGGCGTTGATTTTCATCACGGCCAGGGAGGTCGTGATACCGAAGATCTTGGCTTCGGGATAGCGGAGCCGCGACAAGTCGAAGATGGCGCGCTTGATACGACGCGCGAGCCCTAGCTTCCTAAAGTCGGGGGCTACGATCAGGCCCGAGTTGGCGACATACTTCCCGTGGGTCCACGCCTCGATGTAGCAGAACCCGGCGAAGGCGGGGCGGTCCTGGCCCACCACATCGGCCAACGCCAGGACGGCGCGCCCCTGCTCGATTTTTTTCCGCACGTAGGCGGGCGCTCGCTTGGCGATACCAGTGCCGCGCGCCTTGGCGGCCAGGGCCATCACCGCGCAGATCTCCTCGGCATACGAGGCATGCTCTGGGCCGGCGACGACGATGTCGACGGCAACGGTGGTGGGGACGGACACGAGAGGCAGCGCTGGGGTCGGGAAGCGAGCAGTTCGTATGAAACGCACAATCGGTAGCCTTCTCCAAGCCGTCGGCCCTCCATTCGTTCCTGTCGTGCTGGTTCACTTTGGGCTCGATGCCATAGCGACCCGCCCGAACGAGCCAAACCTGGGTGCAGTCAGACCGGTCGAGAGGGGCCTGCGGGCACCCAGTGCGTGGCGACGCGAGCGAGCACCGTTCCTGCATGCCTCACGGTGTGGACCCACCCGTCCGCACGCGTGTCCGCATGCACGTCCACGAGTGGTCCCGAGCCAATCTCGTGCTCGATGAAGAGGTCAAACCCCATGCAGGCGTGCGTCTGAACGTACGCGGCGGGGACGCTCTCCATCGCCCACTCGACGAACCGCCCATGATTGGCGTGCCCATTCAGGTCGAGGTCGGTGTGACGCACGAGGAAAGACGATGGGTGCTCAGCATCGGAGACGAGCGGAGGGCGTTCGCGGTCGTCCATGGCAAACGGTCGGGGACGTTCGGGAGCCTCGACGGTCGAGAGGAGCGACGGGAGACGAGCCGGGCGCCGGCGCTCTAGGTCGAGCACAAACCAACTGCTCGTCGCGGCGGCGATCTGAGCGCCAGAGTCGTCGGTTACCACGTACTCGCGGAAGGCACGCAGGCCTTGGTGGTGGCTCGCCCACGTTTCGACCGTGACCGTGTCCTGCCAAGCCGGTAGGCGCGTCGCTTCCAGGCGGAGGCGACGGAGGACCCACACGCCGGTTGCCTCAGGACCCGTGCCGAGCGCGAGGCGCGCGAATCCCCGCGCGAGCGCATGGTTGCCAGCGGCTTCCTGCAGGTAGTCGCACAGCGTGAGCACCGAGGCACGCCCGTCGAGGCCCGCCTCGTAGGCCCGGACACGAAAGGGATCCCGATGGAAAAGGAGGTCAGACGACATGGCACGAGAAAGATCGGAAGTCTAGCGTGATCCACGAAGGGTCCCGAATC
>JBCDFF010000489.1:0-2979 GCA_039178415.1 Bacteroidota bacterium | reverse complement strand
TACGTCGGCGTCGGTGCCGACAGCGTCTTCGTCGACGAGGCACGCACGACGCCGTTCACGGGCACGCTCTTCCCCGGCGACGACCGCATCGTGACGAGTGGCGGCGAGGAACTGGGCACGGTCTACGCGGACGTCTTCGTGAACTCCGCGCCGCTCACCACGCTCGGCTTCGAGCAGGGTCTGGAGCCCATCGGCCTCGGCGGGTTCGGTCGCTGGATCGTGCTCATCTCGGTATTTCTCTTCGCCATCTCGACGAGCATCTCGTGGAGCTACTACGGCGACCGCTGCGCGAACTACCTCTTCGGCACGAAGGCCATCCTGCCGTTCAAGTTCGTCTTCGTGATCATGCACTTCCTCGGGGCCGTGATCGCGGTCACGACCGTCTGGGACCTCGGCGACGTGGCGCTCTCGCTCGTCACGATCCCGAACGTGATCGCCCTGATCGCGCTCTCCGGCCTGCTCGTGAAGCTGACCAACGGCTACTTCGAGCGCAAGCCCTGGGTCGAAAACGCCGAGGTGCACAAGCGTGTCGTCTCTGAGCGCAAGGCTCAGAAGGGAAAATGAAAAAGGTAGAAGGCAAAAATTCGACGTCCTGTTGAGTAGCCTCTTCAGTCTCCCCTTTTTGCATTCATCCTTCTCCCTTTTGCATTCAGCAGCATGCTCACCCTCGTAGACCACCCGATCCTGAAGCGCGACATCGCGATCCTGCGCGACAAGGCCACCCCGCACGGGCTGTTCCGCTTCACCCTCGCCGATGCGGCGTCGATCCTCGCCTACGAGGCGCTGCGTGGCGTGCCGCTCGCCGAGGTGGAGATCGAGACGCCGCTGGAGACGACGGTCGGGCACGTGCTGGCGAAAGAGGTCGTGGTGGTGCCGGTGCTGCGCGCGGGGCTCGGCATGGCCGACGGCTTCGTGCGCTTCGTCCCGGAAGCGCGAATCGGACACCTGGGGATGTACCGCGACGAGGCCACTCACGAGCCGGTCGACTACTACGCCAACATCCCCGCGGCCGTCACTGACGCCGTCGTGTTCGTCGTGGACCCGATGCTCGCCACGGGCGGCAGTGCGGCCGGGGCCATCGGCCACCTCAAGAAGCAGGGCGCGACGGATGTGCGGCTCGTCGTCCTCGTCGCCGCGCCCGAGGGCGTCGCGCACATCGAGGCGCACCACCCCGACGTGCCGATCACCGCCGCTGTCCTCGACCGCGAACTCGACGGAAACGCCTACATCCGCCCCGGCCTCGGCGACGCGGGGGACCGGATTTTTGGCACCTAAAGTGAAAGGCAAAATGATGAGTGCAGAAGGCAAAAAGGGAGTTGCAGGCGCAGAGTCGGAGTCGGTGTCCAGTTTTTCCCTTTTGCCTTTTTCCTTTTGCATTCGCGCACGGCGCACATTCAGCGTCCTCATGCTGGCCTTGCTACCCGCAGTCGTCCAAGCGCAAGACGTCCCGACCGATCCGAGCGCGAGCGCGCTCAGCATCCTCCCGGCGCTCATCGCGATTGTGGCGGCGCTGGTGTTTCGGCAGGTCGTGGCGGCGCTCTTCGCGGGCGTGTGGGTTGGCGCGTGGCTCGTGACGGGCGACGTGGCACTCGGGTGGTTCACCGGGCTGCTCCAGACCATCGACACCTACATCATCGCGGCGCTCACGGACCCGGACCGCGTCTCGATCATCGTCTTCTCACTCATGATCGGCGGGCTCGTGGGCGTGATCCAGAAGAACGGCGGCACGCGTGGCATCGTCAACGCGGTGGTGTCGTGGGCGAACACGGCGCAGCGCGGACAACTCACGACGGCCGTACTCGGCTGCCTCGTGTTCTTCGACGACTACGCCAACTCGCTCATCGTCGGCGGCACGATGCGGCCCATCACGGACAAGCTGCGCATCAGCCGCGAAAAGCTCGCCTACCTCGTGGACTCGACCGCCGCGCCCATCGCCTGCCTCGCGCTCGTGACGACGTGGATCGGCTACGAAGTCGGCCTCATCGGTGAGGCCATTGCCCAGATTGATGGCCTCGACCTCTCGGCGTACGGCGTCTTTCTGAACTCGATTCCGCACCTCTACTACCCGATCCTGGCACTCATTTTCGTCTATGCCGTCGCGATTACCCGCCGCGACTTCGGCCCGATGCTGGCTGCCGAACGCCGCGCCCGCCAGACGGGTCAACTCTACCGCCCCGGCTCCGCCATCGAGACCGACGCGGGCGAGCAGCACCTCCTGGAACCACCGGCTGGCGCCCCGCCGCGCATCGTCAATGCGGCCTTGCCTATCGTCGTCCTCGTGGGCGGCGTGCTCGTCGGGCTGTGGTGGACGGGCCGCAGTGCCGTGCTCGAAAGCGGCGACGCGCTCACGCTGCAGAACATCATCGGCGAGGCGAACTCGTACAAGGCGCTCCTCTGGGCGTCGCTGCTCGGCGTGATCGTGGCGGTGGGGCTCTCGGTGGGGCAGCGCATCCTGACGCTGGAGCAGGCGCTAGACGCCTGGTACCACGGCGCGCGCTCGATCTTGCTCGCCGCTGTGATCCTCGTCCTCGCCTGGGCGCTCTCCGAGGTCAACAGCGCGCTCGGCACGGCCGCCTTCCTGACCGACCTGCTGACGGGCAACGTCGCGCCAGGCTTCCTGCCGTTCCTGATCGCCCTGCTGGCGGCGTTCACCGCGTTTGCGACGGGCTCCAGCTGGGGCACGATGGGCATCCTGATGCCGCTGGTGGTGCCGCTGACGTGGGGCGTGATGGTCGCCGAGGGAAGCACGACCGACCTCTCGATCCTCTACGCCGCCGTGGCTGCCGTCCTCGCCGGGGCCGTCTGGGGCGATCACTGCTCCCCGATCTCGGACACCACGATCCTGTCGAGCCTCGCCTCGCAGTGCGACCACGTGGACCACGTCCGGACGCAGCTGCCGTATGCGCTGCTCGTCGGCGGTGCGGCGTGGTTGCTGTGCGCGCTGCCCGTCGGCTTCGGCGTGCCGTGGTGGGTGATGCT
>JBCDFF010000488.1:0-2980 GCA_039178415.1 Bacteroidota bacterium | reverse complement strand
CGCCCCACGCTCGCTACAGCCGGCGGGCGGCAGCCCGAGCACCTCGACGCGGCCCTCGGCGACGCCGAGGCGCTGCTGCGGGACGCGCTGGGGTAGCCAGGCCTGAGACGGAAACGTTCAAACCGTCCGGGCGCGTAGGCCTCATTCGGCACAGGGCTTGTTCCAGGGAGCGCAAACCGCCCCACAACGCCCTGATGCCTGCCTCGCCCGACCGTGCGGCTTCGCCGTCGCACCCCATCATTCGATTCTACCAAGCCGCGACCGTCGTCGCTGCCATTGGGATTCCGCTGTTCTACTGGTTCGAGGGCGACATGGCGGCAGGCGGTCCGCTCAACCTCGCGAGCCGCTTCGTCATCAGCGCCGTGTGCTTGGCCATGTTCATGGGCTTGCAGTTCAGCTCGTGGGCGCGGGTTCATGCAGACCGGCTGGGCGCAGCGCTTGCGTGGGGACTGAGCTTCTGGTATGTCTGGCTGCTGAGCTACTCCGGATTCGCTCCGCACCTCCTCGTTGGCACCTTCGTGCTGCTCATCGGCCAGGTGGTGCTGTTTCGCGGGCCCCGCTCCTATGGCTATTTCGCCATCGTCACAACCGTGCTCTACACCGCCATGGCGCTGGCGTCGTCTGGGCCAGGCGTGGTGCCCCCGCAGTATTTTGGGGCTAGCATTGCGACGGTGTGCCTGGTGTTCTTCGTGCTGCTCACCTTCTGGACGAGCATGGAGGCCAACCTCGTAGCCGCGCGGGAGGCCGCCGAGGAAAACGAGGGCGCTGCACGGGAGGCCCGAGCCCGGACCGAGGCCGCGCTCGCCTCGACGGAGCAGGCCCGCCAGGACGCTGAGGCTGCGCGTCGGGAAGCCGAACAGGCGCGCGAGGAGGCCGAGGCCGCCCACCAGGACGCTGAGGTTGCGCGGCAGGAGGCGGAGGCCGCCCGGGAAGAAGCGGAAGCCGCCCGGGAAGCGGCGCTCCAGGCCGCCCGCGCCAAGAGCGACTTCCTCGCCACGATGAGCCACGAGATCCGCACGCCCATGAACGGCGTGATCGGCATGACCGGCCTCCTCCTCGACACGCCGCTCGACGAGGAGCAGCAGGAGTTCGTCGAGACGATCCGCGTCTCCGGCGACGCGCTGCTCACCATCATCAACGACATCCTCGACTTCTCGAAGATCGAGGCGGGCAAGGTGGAGGTGGAGCGCTACCCGTTTGAGGTGCGCACGGTCGCCGAGGAGGCGCTCGACCTCGTGGCCGCGCAGGCCGCGAAGAAGGGCATCGAACTCGCGCTGCAGGTGGACGAGGACGTCCCGAGGGCCGTCGAGGGCGACGTGACGCGCGTGCGGCAGGTGCTCGTCAACTTCCTCTCCAACGCGGTCAAGTTCACGCACGAGGGCGAGGTCGTCGTGCACATCGCGGTGTCCGAGACGCACGCCGGGGACGGGCCTGAGGGCCTACGCATCAGCGTGCGCGACACCGGCATCGGCATCCCGCCCGAGCGGCAGGCCGCGCTTTTCGAGGCGTTCACGCAGGCCGACACCTCCACGACGCGCCGCTACGGCGGCACCGGCCTCGGCCTCGCCATCTCCAAGCGCCTCGTCGAGTTGATGGGCGGTGCCATTTCGATGACGAGCGCGCCGGGCGAGGGCTCCACGTTCCGCTTCACCGTCGCCGCGCCGGCCGTGGCTCCGCCGCCCGTCGTCCAGCCCGTCCCCGACCTCCTCGGTCGCCTCGTGCTGATCGTGGACGACAACGCCACCAACCGCGCCATCGCCGCCGAGCAGGCCCGCCGCTGGGGCATGCGCACCACCACGGCCGCGTCGGCTGAGGACGCCCTCGCGCTGATCGACGAGGGGGCCGAGTTCGACGTGGCCGTGCTCGACATGCACATGCCGGGCATGGACGGCGTGGGCTTGGCCGAGAAGCTGCGCGCCCGCGGCGCTACAGCGACCATGCCGCTCGTCCTGCTCTCGTCCGTGGGCACCGAGTACGCCAGCCGCGACGTGTTCGCGGTGACGCTCAACAAGCCGGTGCACCTGGACCGCTTCCGGCGGGCGCTTGCGATCGCCCTCGGGGGCGTTGCGGACCGCCCGCGTGCTTCTGCCGCCGCGACCCGGCAGGCCGCCTCGACGCTCAACCACGGGGCCGCCGGGTTGCGGGTGCTCGTCGCCGAGGACAACGCCACCAACCAGCGCGTGGCCGTGCAGCTGCTCGGCAAGCTCGGCATCCGCGCCGACGTGGTCGCCGACGGCCAGGAGGCCGTCCGGGCCGTCCAGAGCGTGCCCTACGACGTCGTGCTGATGGACGTGCAGATGCCCGTCCTCGACGGCCTTGCCGCGACGCGCCAGATCCGCGCGCTGCTGCCCGCCGATGCCCAGCCGACGATCCTCGCGGTGACGGCCAACGCGATGGAAGGCCACCGCGAGCAGTGCCTTGCAGCGGGCATGGACGCCTACCTCGCCAAGCCGATCCGGCGGGCGGACCTCGAAGGGGCACTCGTGGCGCTGGCCGAGCGGGTGGCGTGACGAGACAGCGCTGGGCCTGAAACAGAACGAGGCGGGGGCGTATGCTCCAGGACTCACCAGCCCCGTCTCGCATGTCTGAACCGACTCCTGTCTTCACCACGGGCACCGCGCGTACGGTGCTGCGCCTCGAAGGGGCGCTCGTGCTCGTCGCCTGCGCCTGGATCTACAGCGGCCTCAACCAGGGCTGGATGCTGTTCCTGCTCGTGTTCTTCGCCCCGGACCTTGCGGCGGTCGGCTATCTCGCGGGCAAGCGCACGGGCGCGGCGGCCTACAACGCGCTCCACACCTACCTCGGCCCGCTCGCGCTCGGCATCGTCGGCGGCGTGCTGGCGATGGACGTGGTCGTCGGCGTCGCGCTCATCTGGGGCGCGCACATCGGCTTCGACCGCGCGCTCGGCTTCGGCCTGAAGCTGCCGACCAGCTTCCGCGACACGCACCTGGGGCGGATCGGAAAGGGATGAGTGTATGCG
>JBCDFF010000487.1:0-2986 GCA_039178415.1 Bacteroidota bacterium | reverse complement strand
TCGGCGTCGAGGAGCGCGCGGCGGACCTCGCGCATCGTCTCGGCGATGTTGAGCTCGTTGATGCGGCCTTCGCCCTTAACGTTTTTGAGGGCCGCGTCGAGCTTCTCGGAGAGGGTATCGAACATGTCGGTGCCGTGAGGGAAGGGGGAACGATGTCAGGCGGTCTGACACCGGGCCGGGGGCGGAGCCGCGAGGGGCGCAGGCCGCGCGGTGCTCAGCGGGAGCGTGCGGCCTTCCGTGCGCCAGAGTGGGCGGCTGTACCCGTCGGCGGTTCCGAACGGACAGGCTCATAAAGTACAACCGCCCACCGGGCGGGTTCGTGCGAATGCAGTGAATGGATGTTGGGACGGCCTGCGGCCTTTGGCGCGCTCGCCTTCGGCTCACTGTGGGACGGCCTGCGGCCTTTGGTTCGGTCGCTGCGCTCCCTCGTGGGACGCTCGCGATGCTCGCTGTGGTCAGTGGCTGGAAGCGACACGTGACTGACTGCCAGGCGACGACTCGTCGCAATTCCCTCGCCCCATCGCGATCTTCTTCCACCCCCACACGCCCAGCCCCCACGCTCCCATGCCCCCCGACCCTTGGTGGACGTTTTCCCTCGACCCGGCGGTACGCGCCGATGCGGAGCGCACGCGGCTGCGCGACGGGGCTGGGGCACCGCTCGTCAACGCGCCCGACGAGGCGGGTCGGCAGCCACTCGACTACGCCGCCTACCTCGGCCTCGATGCGCTCCTGGCCGCGCAGACGCCCGCCACGCAGGTGCCCGACGAGCGCGTGTTCATCGTCATCCACCAGCTGTGCGAGTTGGTGTTTAAGCAGATGACGTTTGACCTCGGCGTCCTCGCGGGCACGTTCCGCGCATTAGGAGAACTGGACGACAACGACGACTTCGAGGCGCGAGCTCTGGAGCCGCTCCCCGACGAGCGCGGCCCGAGCGGCTTCTGGCGTCCTGCGCTCACGGCGGCGGCGCGCCTGCGGCACTGCGCGCGGCGGCTGCTGCCCGTCGTGATGCAGCTCGTCGGGCGCGGCGCAGGGGACGACGTGCTCTTTTCGACGCTCGAATACCAGCACTTCCGCGACGCCCTCGCTCCGGCGAGTGGCTTCCAGACGGCCCAGCTTCGGCTCATCCAGCGCGCGCTCGGCAAGGGGCCGCTCTTCGGCGTCCGCGTCTTTCCTGGCGACACGTTTGCACACCACTACCAGCAGGCGTCGGCCTCGCCTGCAAGGTTGGCGGGGGCATGCCCGCACGTGTCGCTCGGCGACCCGCTCATCCTCCGCAACGAGCGTGCGCGCGCATTTCCCGAGACGACGGGCACGACGGAGGCGAACCCTGCGGCCGACGTGCCGCACCTGGACGACCTCGCGCACGGCGTCCTCGCCCGCCTCGCCCCGGCCGCCGAGGGCCTCGTCGCGCCGCCCGCCGTGCGCCGCCTGCGCCCCGACGACCTCGACCGCAGCGTGGCCCGCTTTCGTGCTACGCTCGGCAGCGCTGGCACCGAAGAGGACGTAGCTCACGCGGGATCGGCCACGGCCACCTTCCGCGCTGACCTCGAAGCCGCCATCGCCGTGGAGAACGCCCGCCGCGACGGCTTCGACGCGGCCCGGCGGGGGGCACACACGCTGCACGTACGTCACCCGCAGACCTGCCTCGCCTTCACGCTCGACCGCATCGCAGCAACGGACGCGGCGCTCCACGAGCCCGCCACCGACAGCTTTCTGACGGTGCACCGCAAGACGGTCCGTCGCCACGTTGCGAGCGGCTCTGGCAAGAACGGCGGGGGCAAGAGCGGCGGGGGCACGGGCGGCGGGGGGCTCCCCTACCTCGTCACGAGCCAACGCTTCCTGCTGCCCCTCTTCCCTGCGTTGGTCGCCTACGCCGACCTGGGCGTGGGCGCGACCGCCGAGGACGCCGAGGGGTGGTGAGAGCCACGCTCAACGCCGAGCGGCCCGCCGCGTTGGAAGCGGGCCGCTCGTAGGGCCGTCGTTGGTTGGCTTGTGCGTGGCTCTCGGGCCGCGCACCGAGGAAGCGAGCGTGTCAGCGCACGCGCGTGAGCCGCTGCACGACCACCTCACTCCCATACTCGGCGCGCACGAGGTAGACGCCAGAGGCGAGCGCGGTGCCATCGAGCGCCACTTCGTGCCACCCTGCCTCGCGCGTGCCGTCGGCCAGCACCGCGACCGTTCGGCCAAGCGCGTCGTAGACGCTGATGCGGACTTCCCCGGCGCTCGGCAGCCCGTAGCGCACGGTAGCCGCTCCAGACGTGGGGTTGGGATAGGGGGCGTCGAGTCCGAACACCAGAGGCTGTGCCTCGGACGATGCCTGGGAGGCGAGGACGGCGAGGTCTCCCGATGTCGCCGCGCTAGCCCCGGCGATGCCGTAGTGCGCCAGCAGTTCACTCTCCACCGCGCCGCGCTCCGTGTCCGTGAGCGCGACGTTCCACTGCCGCAGCTCGGCCACGTAGCCCTTCATCCGAGCAAAGACCTGAGCGCCGCCGAGGTCTGAGAACCGCGTGGTCCCCATGGCACTCCCAATCGCCGAGGGGTCCCCTTGCGAACGTTGCAGGCGCCCAGCCCCGCTGACAGACCCCATCGAAGCTCCGTTCAACGAAGCCGAGAACGTACCCTCGTTGGCGTCCAAGGTGTGAACGAGCACGTACTCCGTTCGCGTCTCGACCGGTGTGGAGAGCCACAGCGGGCCCCACAGCAGGCCCTTCAGGTTCCAAGCTCCAACCCAGAGCGTGCCGTTGTGCACGTAGGCCGCCAGCCCTCGCTCGTCGGAGCCTTGCTCCACGATGACCTGGCGGTCTGTGACGTCAGCCGCCGTGCGAAACACGATGGCCGTGGTCTTCGCGTCGTAGAGCCCAGCGTTCTGGAGCAGGTCGTCGTTGGGTAGGGTCAGGAAGGTCTTGGTGTTAAAGTAGACCGCGGGCTGGTTGTTGAAGGGCGCCACCGGGTCCCGGAGCAACGGATACCGCTTGGGTTTCGTCGC
>JBCDFF010000486.1:0-3011 GCA_039178415.1 Bacteroidota bacterium | reverse complement strand
GATGCGGCCCGTGGCGACGGCTATGGCGCGCGCGCCGAAGTGCCGGGCGCAGGCAATGTCGCGCGGCGTGTCGCCGATGACGACGACCTCCTCGGGGGCATACGACCGGTCGGCGTGCGCCTCCCCCCGTTTGGTAGCGATGGCGGGGAGGTCGTTGCGTGCCTCGCTGTCGCTGCCGAACGCGCCGAAGGGAAACGTGGCGCGGTCGTAGCCCAGGAAGCCGACTTTGAGGTAGGCCATTGCCTCGACGTTGCCGGTCAGCAGCGCGAGTTGCACGCGGTCGTCGGCGTGCAGCTGCTCGACGAGCGCCGGGACGCCCGGCAGCACCGTGATCATGTCCTTCGTCGCCGTTGCGTGCATCGCGGCGACGTAGCGTCTTAGGCCCTCGGCGATCAGGGCGTCGGTAGCCTCGATGTCGTTGGCAGTGTAGACGTCGCGGAGGCACTGCGGGTCGGTCTTGCCCGAGAACGGGACCCCCTCCGCAGAGACGGGCCGTCCAACCACGTCAGCGAGCGCTGCTTCCACGCACCGCCGCCCCATGCCGTTGCCGTTCAGAAGGGTGCCGTCGATGTCGAAGAGCAGGAGCATGGCGCGTCGATGTGGAGCGAGAAGCGATGAAGCGAAGTCAGAATACGGTAAACGTCCGGGTGACGACGCCGTCGGGTGCACTCATGCGTAGCACGTAGGTCCTAGCAAGCAGCGCCTCGATGGTGAATGCTGCGTCCGAAACGGGCACGACGGAGCTGGCGAGGAGCAAGGCGCGGCGTCGGCCGAGCAGGTCGAACACCTCCACGCGCACGGGCTGCGCCTCGGCCACGGCGAGGTGGAACGTGATGCGGAGATGTGGCAGCGAGAGGCTGGCAAGACGCACCGCAGGCCTCGCCAGTGTGGTCTGGCGAGGCCTGCGTGAACGTAGCTCCAAGGCGGGGCTATGGCTTGGAACGGTCGGCTAGCGGACCAGCGTGAAGCGCTCCACCAGTTGCGTACGGCCAGCTTCGAGGCGGTAGAGGTAGGTCCCGCTCGGAAGCTGAGCGGCGTCGAACGTGACCGCCGTGTAGCCGGCGGCCTGCGGGCCATCGACGAGCGTGGCGATGCGCCGGCCGAGCAGGTCGTAGACGTCAAGGCGGACATCGGCGGCCTCCGGCAGCGTGAAGCCCAGCGTCGTGCGCGCGCTGAACGGGTTCGGGAAGGCGCTGTGGAGCGCAAACGTCCCGGCCTGCGTCGTCTCCTCGATGTCCACGAGGACGCTCTGGGCTGCCGCTGCGTTCGAGGCGATCGCATCACGGTCTGCGCCGGCTACCACGATAAAAGTGACCGTCACGCTTGCGCCGTCTTCGATCGAGTAGGCCCCAGAGGAGATCATCATGCGCCGATCCGCCGACAAGGTTGGAATCTCGTCGAACGAGGTGAGCGCCTCATAGACGCCGTCCTCATCACCGCTCGGAGTGACGTCGAAGGCGATACCAGAGAGCGGCTGTTCGTTCGAAAGCCCAGCCGCTACGCCGAAGAAGGGGAACGGGGCGTCCAGGTCGGAGGCGAAGAGGACCTGGGACTCGTCGATGTAGTCGCCGGTATCGTCCCCGGCGTCGTCGATGTCCCAGTCGGCGAAGAGGCCTGCGTAGACCTCGTTGAGCGTGCCGCCGGACGTATTCGTGAGGGTGTACTCGAAGAAGACGTAGGGGTCTCCAGTGTTGGCGTAGGCGAGCTGGGTCACGCTAAGCGCGCCGTCGTCGCTGTCGAACGTGGTCGTGAAGGCGCGGTCGAACCCGTCCGGCGGGGTTGCCTGGGTCGGCTCACTCGCGGCGACCCACCCGTTGGCGTTGTCGGCGTAGGGGATGCCGAAGGTTTCGTCGGCGGTGACGCTTGCGATGAATTGGCCTTCGAACAGCCCATTCGTGTCGTCGAACACAAAGCCGGTGCCTTCGCCCAAGTTGGCCCCCCAGAAGCCGCCGGGGAGGATCTCGGTCTGGATGAGGCCGGTATCAAAGCCGATCGGCGCCGGGAAGGCCGCCTGGGCGGATTCTGCTGCGTCCGTGATGGCCGCCAGGCTTTCGCCAGCAACGAGGGCGAAGCGCGCGAGCGCCGACGCCCCGTCGGCGATCGCCCAGGGGCCGGTGCCGAGGACGGCACGGAGGTCGTCGGTGACAGTCGGTGTCGAGCCCGGCGTGCTCAAGGCAGCGTAGAGGTCCGCGTCGCTGGGCTCACCGCCCAAGTTGAGCGTCCAGCCCGCCACGGGAGCCGCGTTGGAGAAGAGGGCGACGGCCCCGTAGTAGTTCGGCGAAGACCCGTCACCGGCGTTGACGTAGAGCAGGTTCGTGCTCGCGTCGAAGTCCCCAAGGTTCATGGAGGCGCTGCCTACGTCCCAGTCAGCAAACGGTCCTGCGTAGACGTCGGTCACGTCGCCACCGCTCTGGTTCTGGATCTCGTACTCGAGGAATACGGCCGCGTCGCCTTCGCGCGCAAAGGCTCGGAGCGTGACGGCGAGAGCACCGTCGGACGACTCGAATACGGCCTCGACGGCTTCATCGAAGCCCTCAGGAGGGTCGATGTTTACGAACTCCTCGGTGGTGGTCCACTCGCCTGGGGTATAAGGCTGCCCGTAGACGGTCGACGCACTCAAGCCGGCGAAGAGCTGGCCCTCGAAGAGGCCGTTCTCGCTGTCGAAAAGGACGCCGAGGCCCTCCCCGCGGTTGGCCCCGAAGAAGCCGTCTTCCAGGATCTCCACAGCCACGTCACCCGCGTCGATGACGGTGTCCGTCACAGGCGGCGGCCCCAGCGTGATGTCGTCGAGGGTGACCTGGAAGACATCGTCCCCCGGTGCGCTCGCACTGAGCACATCCAGCTCGAAGCGCACCGTCGCCGTGCCCGCCGCGGAAAACGACACCGGCACGTCGATGCGCGTGTAGGCCGGGTTGAAGGGCAGCGCGTCCTCCGGCGTGAGCGTGTAGACCGGCGTGCCGTCAACGGTGACGCTGAAGAGGCCGTCGACCTCGGTCATGCCGTCGCTGTTG
>JBCDFF010000485.1:0-3017 GCA_039178415.1 Bacteroidota bacterium | reverse complement strand
GCCTGGACGCGGGCCAGCTTGTCGGCGCTGCGGCCGTGGAGGAGCACGCGGTGGCCGCCCGCGACCAGCCGCCGGGCCGTTTCGAGGCCGATGCCGTCGGTGGAGCCGGTGAGGAGCATCGTCTTGGGTACGTCAGTCTGGTTGGACACGTCAGTCGGGGTGCGTCGGGAAGGCAGGGAGGAGGTCGTCGGCGAAGCGGCGGAGCGTGGCCTCGGTGTCGGCGCGGTTGAAGCGGAGGTTGAGCGCGACGTGGTTCACGCCCGCGGCTTCCAGCGCGCGGAGGTAGGCGATGAGTGCGTTCACGCCCGAGCGGAAACCGAGATGGAGCGGGCGCGGCGGCGCATCCGGGTCGGCGTCGAGATCGACGTAGAGCGGCTGCATCACGGGCTTGTCGAACGGCCCCGTCGCGAGGACGCGCTCGCGGTAGGCGTGCACGGCCTGCGCTTGCGCGGCGCTGTGGCGTGGGTAGAGCATCCAGCCGTCGCCGTGCTCCGCGATCCAGTCGGGCGACTGACGGCTGCTGCCCGTGATGAGGAGCGGCAGCCGCTCGCCGACGGGCTTGGGCAGCAGGTCCATCCCCGCGCCAACGCGGCCATACGGGCTGTCGACCGTGGGCGTGCGCTCGGCCATACGCCGGAGGTAGGCGTAGGCGTCGCGGAACCGTTCGCCGCGCTCGTCGAAGGGCTGTGCGAGCGCGGGGTACTCGTCCGGCCGGTCGCCCGAGGCGATGCCGAGGAGCAGCCGCCCGCCCGAGAGCACGTCGGCGCTGGCCGCTGCCCGGGCGACGTGCGCCGGGTGTCGCAGCGGGAGGATGACGCTCGCCACACCCAACGCGATCCGCTCCGTGGACGTTGAAAGCGCGCCGAGGTAGACGAACGGATCGAACGGCTGCCCCGCGTCGCCGAACGACGGTACGTTGAACGGGACGTCGCGCAGCCACAGCGCGGCGAAGCCGAGGTCGTCGGCGAGCCGCGCGCGGTCGAGGTGGCGCTGCATCGTCGGCACCGGCCCGCGGTCGTACGTCTCGATCGGCACGACCAGCCCGAGCGTCAGCCGCCCAGGCTGGAAGGCCGTGCAGTAGCCACGGTTGATCAGACGAAACCCGGCAGAATCGCCTTGCTCTGGTTTGGACGGTAGGACGTCAGGCGTAACCAAAGAAGGTGTCCGGGGCGAAGCGGGCGGTGTCTGTGACGTTGGTGTCTGGGACATCAGTGTCGGAAGCTACTCGGGTGACTCGAAGGCCGGCCCTGCGCCTAGTCGGAGGTGAGGCCGATACCAGTCATCTCGTAGAGGGTAAACGTCTCCACGGCTCCGTCGGTGGCTTCCATGTAAGCCTTGAGATGCGGCGCGTTCATGTGCGTTTGCCACAGCTCGCGCGAGGTCCAATTCTCGTAGAACATGAAGTGGGCAGGGTCCTCGTTGTCCACGTGTAGGTCGTACTGGATACAGCCTTCCTCGGCCCGCGTGATCGGGATGAGCTTCTCTAGCTCAGCGCGGACTTGGGCGGCGCGGTTGGCCTTGGCGTGGATGTGAGCGATGATGGTAAGCATGGGAGGTCGGGTAGCAAATGTGAGGTTCGTAGGAGGTCCGCTTGCGGGTCAGGTAGTGGCTTAAGCGGGGTCGCGAGCAAGGGCGACTTTGCCGACGGCCGCACCGGATTCGGCATGGGCGTGGGCGTCGGCGGCGTCGAAGAGGCCAAAGCGCCGGTCGTCGAGCAGAGGACGCAGCTGGCCCGTCTTGACGAGGCGCGCGGCTTCGCGGAGGGCATCGCCGTGGCGCGCGCGGCCCTGGCCGCTCAGCATCGGCAGCAGCATGAACACGACGTGCAACGACAGCCCCTTCATGTGCATCGGCGTCAGGTCGAGCGCCAGGCTCGACGTGGTCGTTACGACGTGCCCGTTGGGCCGCACCGCCTCAAACGCCGTCGCGATGTTGTCGCCGCCCACCGTGTCGAAGACGACGTCGAACCCCGCGCCGCCCGTCACGCGCGCGACGAGCGCCTCGGTCGTCTCGGTGCGGTAGTTCGAGACGTGGTCGGCCCCGAGGTCGCGGGCCGTCTGGCCCTTCGCCTCTGATGAAGCGGTCGTGGTGACCTCCGCGCCGCGCGTCTTGGCGAGTTGCACCGCCATGTGTCCCACGCCGCCCGTGCCGCCGTAGACGAGCACGCGCGTGCCCTCGCTCACATTCGCCTTGGTCCAGGCGAGCCCTTCCCACGCCGTCAGCCAGACGAGCGGGAGCGCCGCGGCTTCGCGGAACGAGAGCGACGACGGCTTCGGGGCGAGAAGCGCCGGGTCGCAGACCATGTAGTCGGCGAGCGCGCCCTGGAGCGGCCCCTCAGCCCCGGCAATGCCGCCCGCGCAGCCGAAGACGGCGTCCCCAACGGCGAAGCCCGTCACGTCGGCGCCCACCGCCACGACCGTCCCGGCGACGTCCATGTGGAGCACGCGCGGGAGGTCGGGGGCCAGCGTCGCGGCGGACCCGTCGCGGATCTTGTAGTCGACAGGGTTGACGCTCGTCGCCTCAACGCGGACCAGGACGCGGTCTGAGCCGGGCGTAGGCGTGTCAATCGTCGTGGTGCGGAAAGCCGAGGGCGCGCCGAAGTCGTCGAGGACAACGGCCGTCATGGTCGCGGGGAGGTCGGGCATGGCGAGAGAGCGATGGCGTAGGCTTGTGGTGTGGACGTGCGCAGGTGTGCACGTGTGAGGGTGGCGGTGCTCGTCGACGCGTTCGTACGTCCACACCTGACATACCGAGCACGCGAGCCACGAAGCCGCGTCAGTAGCACGTGCGTGGGTCGGGAGGGATGGAACCGAAGTGCCCTCCATCCGGTCCATCGATTGTTTTCATCCAACCCATTCGCTCTGATTATGGACTTCGGTACCCTCGACCTGCGTCACCTGCGCCTCGTCCGCGCCATCGTGGAGGAAGGCACGCTCACGGCGGCGGCCGAGCGCCTGACGCTCTCGCAGCCCGCTCTCTCGCACCAACTCCGCGACGTAGAGGACCGCCTCGGCATC
>JBCDFF010000484.1:0-3018 GCA_039178415.1 Bacteroidota bacterium | reverse complement strand
CTACACGCAAGCGCAGACCGTCAACCCGTCGCTCTACTGGACCAACCAGCCGTCCAATTCCTTCCCAGCAGGCCTGCGCGGCGACGCGATCATCATCGGCGACTTCTACAGCGGCAACCGCTACCCGCCGGCCTACCAGGGCGTGCTCTTCTACGCTGACTACCCCAACGGCTGGATGGCGACGGGCAGCTTTGACAGCCAGGACCGCTTCCAGAGCCAGACGGTCTTCAGCACCAACACCGGTGCCGTGGTGGGCTTCCGCTACGACGAAGGCTCGCAACTGATGCACTACATCAACATCGCCACGGGCCAGATCCTCCGCATCCGGCACCAGAACGAGGACGACTTTGCGGGCGAGGTCCCGGCCCCGTGGGTTGCCGGTGACATCGGCAGCCCCGTCGACGCGGGCGAGACGACGTTCGACGGCGCGGCGTTCACGCTCAGCGCCAGCGGCGAGCTCGGCCCGGCGGGGAACGACGCCTTCCAGTTCGTCCGCCAGTCCAAGGCCGGCGACTTCACGCTCACCGCGCGCATGGACGACTTCGCCGGCGGTACGCAGTACGCCCGCGGTGGCCTCATGGCCCGCCAGGGAACCGCCGTCGACGCGCCGTACCTCCACCTCACCGTCACCAAGCAGGACGGCACCTACTTCGAGTGGCGCGCCTCCGACGGCTCCTACGACTATCGCTTCCTCGACAGCGACCGGGCACCGAAGTGGATCCGCCTCACGCGCCTGGGCAACCGCTTCGAGGCGTTCACCTCGCCCAACGGCGGGACGTGGACCTCGCTGGGTACCATCGACCTGAGCTTCGCCAACAGCCTGATCGTGGGCCTCTCGCTCACCGGCGACGACGTCGGCCGCACCGGCGCGACGGCCACCTCGACGTTCTCCGAGGTCACCCTCGGCGACGGCCCGAGCGACCCGGGGGGCCTGCCCAACCCGTGGCAGCAGGCGCAGGTCGGGACCGGCCTCGGCGAGGAGGAAGCCACCTTCAACGGGAGCTCCTTCTCCGTCACGTCCTCCGGCGACGTGTGGGGCGACGCGGACAACTTCTACTGGGCCTACCAGCCGCTCACCGGCGACGGCTCCATCCAGGCCCGCTTCTCGCGCATCGCCGCGCCCTTCGACTGGTCGAAGGCCGGGCTGATGATCCGCGAATCGCTCGCGCCGGGCTCCGCGCACGCCTTCCTCGCCGTCACGCCCACGCGCGGCGTCCACCTCCAAGACCGTCCTTCCACGAGCGCCTTCATGGGCTCGCAGTTCCTCACCGACGGCGAGGCGCCGATCTGGATCCGCCTCGACCGCTCCGGGAACACGTTCACGGCGTTCACCTCGACCAACGGCCAGAACTGGACGCAGCGCGGCAGCACGACCGTCCAGATGGGCGCGAACGCGTTCGTCGGCCTGGCCTCAGCCGCGACCGACGTGGACCGCGTGGGCGTGGTGAGCATCGGCACGTTCGAACAAGTCCAGGTCTCCGGCTCGACGCAGGTGTCGGGCGACCTGCCGTGGGTCGAGAACTTCGGCCAGAGCAACGGCACGACCCGCGACGACGGCACGACGGCCTGGACGGCCGCGCTCGAAGGCGGCGACATCAGCGCGACCGGTCGCATCGAGGTTAGCGGCGGACGCCTGCTCATCAGCGACCCCGACGGGACCAACGGCGGAGCCGAGGGCGTCGGCGTGTGGCGCTCCGAGGTCATCGACATCAACGGCTACAGCCGCGTCAACCTCTCCGCGCGCATCGACGGCGCCGGCGGCCTCGACCCCGACGACTACCTCCAGCTGTCCTACCGCCTCGACGGCGGCGCGGAGACGACATGGGTGCGCCGCACCAACGAGTTCCGCGACGGCCCTGCTGAGACGGTCACCCTCGGTGGCCTCAGCGGGACGACGCTCCAGCTTGTCATCCGGGGCTACAACACCGTCACGTCAGAGTTCTACTACGTGGACAACATCGAGATCACCGGAACGACGGCCGCGCAGGACGCCGACAACCCGCAGGCGCGTGTGAGCGAGGCCTTCGAACTCGACGGCGTCTTCCCGAACCCGTTCAACCCGACGACCACGGTGCGCTTCGGCATCGCCGAGGCGGGGATGTACAGCGTCGAGGTGTTCAACCTGCTCGGCCAGCGTGTCTTCGCCGACCGCTTCCGCGAGGAGTCCTCGGCCACCCGCGAGGTGGCGCTCGACCTGAGCGGGCACGCCAGCGGCACCTACGTCGTGCGCATCCTGCACGAGGCGTCGGGCTTCGCGCTCCGCGAGAAGGTCGTGCTGCTGAAGTAGGGCCCAACGGAACCAGCAAAGCGACGGGCGCGGTCTTCGTAGACTGCGCCCGTCGTCCGTTTCTGGTTGTGCTCCGCCCCCGTGTCGTCTCCGCTCGTCCTCACCCGCCCGCAGAAGCTCTACGTCATCTGCGCGGCCGTCTTCCTGACCGCGCTCGTAATTGCCGAGGCGACGGCCGGCAAGCTCTTCACCGCGTTTGCGCTGCCCGGCACGATCACGCTCTTCGGCACGCCGTTCGACCGCGTGGTGATGACGGCAGGCGTGATCGCCTTCCCGGTCACGTTCATCGTCACCGACCTGGTCAACGAGTACTACGGCAAGCCCGGCATCCGCTTCCTGACGCTCCTCGGCGTGGCGATGGTCTGCTTCGAGTTCGTGCTCCTAAAGATTGCGCTCGCCGTGCCAACGGACCCCGTGTCGGCCGTCCCCGGCGAGGCCTTCGACGCCGTCTTCGGGACGACGACCTGGGTCATCATCGGCAGTCTCGTGGCCTACCTCGTCGGGCAGTTCGCCGACCTCACCCTCTTCCACTGGCTGCGCGGCCTCACGGGCGGGCGGCACCTGTGGCTCCGCGCGACCGGCTCCACGCTCGGCTCGCAGTTCCTCGACACGTTCCTGGTGCTCTTCGTCGCGTTCTACGTCCCTGGCATGATGACCATCCAGACGGTCTTGGCCGTCACCCTCTTTAACTATGCCTACAAGGTGGGCATTGCCATCGGCATCACGCCTGT
>JBCDFF010000483.1:0-3042 GCA_039178415.1 Bacteroidota bacterium | reverse complement strand
CTGCCATCCGGCTATTTTGGCGCTGTTTTGGGGTACCGCGCCCCCAGTCTGAGACCGACTCACGACCTACGACCCTCGACCCACGACACCATGAGCATCGTCGCCGTCGGCACCGTCGCCTTCGACGCCATCGAGACGCCCTTCGCCCAGACCGACCGCATCCTCGGCGGCTCGGCCACCTACCTCACGCTTGCCGCCCGCTTCCTCACCGAAGACGTGGGCCTCGTGGCCGTCGTCGGGGGCGACTTCCCGGAGGCGTACATCATCGAGCTTCAGGAGCGCGGTATCGGCACCGAGGGCCTCGTCATCGAGCCGGACGGAAAGACGTTCTTCTGGGCCGGGCGCTACCACTACGACCTCAACAACCGCGACACGCTCGACACGCAGCTCAACGTCCTCGCGACGTTCGACCCCGTCGTGCCAGAAGCCTACCAGTCCCGCCGCATCGTCTGCCTCGGTAACCTCGACCCGACCGTCCAGCAGAAGGTCATGGACCAGGTGCCGGACGCCGACCTCGTGATCGCAGACACGATGAACTTCTGGATCGAGAACACGCCCGACACGCTCGCCGAGACGCTCCGCCGCGTGGACGTGCTCGTGATCAACGACGCCGAGGTGCGCCAGCTCGCGGGCGAGTCCAACCTGATCAAGGCCGCGCGTAAGGTGCAAGGTCTTGGGCCGAAGACGCTCGTCGTGAAGAAGGGCGAGCACGGCGCGCTCCTCTTCGCGGGCGACGAGGTCTTCGCGGCCCCCGCCTATCCGCTCGAAGACGTCTACGACCCCACCGGCGCGGGTGACGCGTTCCTCGGTGGCTTTGCGGGCTACCTCGCCGGCCAGCCCACCATCGACACGACGGTGATGAAGCAGGCCATCGTCATGGGCAGCGTCGTGGCGTCGTTCTGTGTGGAGGCGCTCGGCCCGGAGCGGCTGATGGTGCTCACCCGCGACGAGGTCGACGCGCGCGTAGCCGACTTCCACCGCCTCTGCGCCATCCCCGAAGGCATCCTCGTCGGCTAGTCTCGTCGGGACAGCGGAAGGGCGTACGGATCCCGTGGGCGCGTCGGACGTGCCAGGTGACCTCTGGCACCGCGCATTTGTCCGACGCTCGCATGGCCTCGACTGCTACGCTCCCCAACCCGCTCGTACCGACGCCCGTACAGGCCCCTGAGGCCGCCCCGGGTCTCGGCGAGGACTTCCCGTTCCGGCGGGTGCTCAGCCTCGACGGGCTGATCGACTATTGGCGGGCCCGCGCTCACGAGGCCGACGGCTTCGAAGCCGAGCAGGCCCGCACGCTTGTCGCGGCCGTGGAGGCCACCCCCGCGCTGCTCGGCGACATCGACGACCCGGCGATGCTGCAGGAGCACGGCGACCTCGTGCAGGCGCTCATGAGCGCGCTCATCCCGTCAGGCTGGCTGGACGACCGCCTCGCGTTCGCGATCCCGCCGTTCGACCTCGCCCCGTTCTTCGCGACGCCCGCCGTGCAGCGGCTCGGGCTGATCGACGCGCTCGGGCGCCTGCTAGGCGAGGAGGGGATGGCGCGCACCCACGTCTTCAAGGCGTACGACTACATCCTCACCGAGGCGTATGGGGCCGACGCCCAGATGGTGCCGTTCCTCGTCACGCTCGCCGACCCGGACGACCCCCACGGCCTCCCGCGCCACTTCCAGCTCCGCTTCGACGTGCGCTTCTGCGACGTGGTGAAGGCCGACGATGCCCCTGACACGCTGCCCGACGAGGTCTTGCGTCCGCTGCTCGCCGACCGCACCGACCTCGACCGCTGGACGACCGCGCTGCCGCCGTCGCACTACACGCTGCGGGGCTTCGCGCTCATGGAAGCCGCCGAGGTCACGATGACCGAGGAACTCTCGGCGCTCCGCCGCGACCTCGTGGAGGCCGACGCGATGGCGAGCCCCGACGCTGTCGGCCAGCTGGAGCATCGCCTGCGCGCGGTCTTCCGGCAGTCCGACCTCGACCTGGGCGTGATCCGCCTCGCGCGACCCGACGCCAATGGGGTCCGCCACGGCGTGCCAGTCGGCCGCAGTCTCCTGCTCGGCGACGCCTGCGGGCTCTGTGCCCAGGACGACGCGCACGTCGAGGCCTGGGGCTCGTCCTTCTACAGCGAGGCGCTCACGACCCCGGTCTTCGTCGACGACCTGACGCAGCGGACGTGCTCGTTGCTCGGGAAGCGGCTCGCCGAGGCGGGCTATCGGACGCTCGTCGTGGCCCCGCTGCGGGTAGGCGACGACTTCGTGGGGGTCCTCGAACTCGGCTCCACGCGGCCCAGCGTGTTCTCGGCGCTCAACGTCCGCGAGATCGAGGAGATCGCCGCGCTCTTCGCAAGCGCGCTCAAGCGCAACGGCGACGCCGAGGAGAACCGCCTCCAGGCGCTCATCAAGCAGCAGTACACCGCCATCCACCCGTCCGTCGAGTGGCGCTTCCTGCAGGCCGCCCGGTCGATGCTGAAGCAGCAGGCGGCGGGCGAGCAGCCGCGCCTCGCGTCCATCGCGTTCGACGGGGTGCACGCACTCTACGGCCAGTCCGACATCCGCGGCTCGTCGGAGGCACGCGTCGAGGCGATTCGCACGGACAGCCGCGCCCAGCTGGCGCTCGCCCGCGCGGTGCTTCAGGCTGCGCAGTCCGATAGCCCAGCGCCAGCCTTTGATCTTCTCGCCTTCCGCATCGAGCAGGCGCTCGAAGCGCTCGACCGCGAAAGCCCCAATGTCGGCGACGAGTCGAACGCGGTGACATTTCTCCACGCGGAGGTGGAGCCGCACCTCGACGTGCTGGCCGCCCGCAGCGATGAGGCCGCGCAGGCCGTGGCTGCCTACCGCGCCGCGCTCGACCCGAAGGTGGGCGTGCTCTACCGCGAGCGCAAGCGCTACGAGGACTCGGTCACGCTCATCAACGACACCGTCGCCGACGTGCTCGACCGGCAGCAGACGTGGGCGCAGCGCCTCGTCCCGCACTTCTTCGAGAAGTACAAAACCGATGGCGTCGACTACACGATGTACGCGGGCACGTCGCTCCTCGAAGACAGCACCT
>JBCDFF010000482.1:0-3062 GCA_039178415.1 Bacteroidota bacterium | reverse complement strand
TCGCTCAAGACGATCCTCGGCACGGGCGACCTCGGGCCGCTCTGGAACGTCGCCCGCGCCAGCAAGGTCGCGCTCATGGCCGGGAGCGACTTCATCAAGACGTCCACCGGCAAGGAGTCGGTCAACGCCACGCTGCCCGTCGGCCTCGTGATGACGCGCATGATCCGGGAGTACGAGACGCTCACGGGCCACCGCGCCGGCTACAAGCCCGCGGGCGGCATCCGCAAGGCGAAGGAATCGCTCGTCTGGCTGAGCCTGATGAAAGAAGAACTCGGCGACCTCTGGCTCACGCCCGGCTACTTCCGCTTCGGCGCGTCCAGCCTCCTCGCCGACGTCGAGCGCCAACTCTCGCACCACGTCACCGGCCGCTACGCCGCCCGCCACCACCAGCCGATGGGGTGAGGGAGGAGCGGATGAATGGAGGAAAGGAAGAACGTGGGAGGGTATGAGTATTTCTCACTTCAGAGGCGAACTGCTGAACCGCGATGGGTCGCGGTTGACCTATCGCTTCCTCCCTGAGATCGTATCTCGAGACGACGTATTCGGGACGTTCGTAGTCGATATCAAAACGGGGGCATATGAGATCCTTCAGGCTTCTGGCCTTAGCGCTACTGATTCAGGAGCCTCTGTCGACCTTAAGTGCGTAAGTGCGCTCGTCTACAAACTTTTGAAGTCCGACGACGAAGCTCCCGCTCGATTGTATTTCACCGCCTAGCTAGAGAAACACATCCCTATTCCAATGCCATCCTGAGCGAAGCGAGTGACCGCGAGCGTAGTCGAAGAGCTTACCCTCGCGAAGGCGGGGGATCTGTGCTTCAGCTTCCAGGTCGTGTTTGAGGCACCGCGCTGCGACCTAGATCCTTCGGCTCCATCCGCTTCGCGGATTCCACTCAGGATGACACGAGCGGAGGCAGATAGCCTTGCCGCCACTTCTCCTTTCGAACTTCTCCCTTCCCCTCATGCCCTCCGTCGCTGATCTCACTGCCACGATGCCCTACGGCCCCGCGCCCGAGTCGCCTGCCGCTGCCGAGGCGTGGCTGGACGCCCACGACCGCCGCTTCGACTTGTTCATCGGCGGCCGTTGGCAGGCCGCGCAGTCCGGCGCGACGTTCGCCGTGACGAACCCAGCGTCGGGCGCGCACATCGCAGACGTGGCCGAGGCGGGGCGTGCCGACGTAGACGCGGCCGTCGATGCGGCGCGGAAGGCGTTCAAGGCGTGGAGCCAGACGGACGGCCACACGCGAGCACGGCATCTCTATGCGCTCGCCCGGGCGATCCAGAAGCACGCGCGCCTCTTCGCCGTGCTGGAGTCGCTCGACAACGGTAAGCCGATCCGCGAGAGCCGCGACCTCGACATTCCGCTCGTGGCACGGCACTTCTACCACCACGCCGGGTGGGCCCAGGTCATGGACACCGAACTGCCGGGCTACGCACCCGTGGGCGTCGTGGGGCAGGTCATCCCGTGGAATTTCCCGCTGCTGATGCTCGCGTGGAAGGTGGCCCCCGCGCTCGCGATGGGCAACACGGTCGTGCTCAAGCCCGCGCCGCAGACGCCGCTCACGGCGCTCCTCTTCGCCGAGGTCTGCCACGAGGCCGGGCTGCCTGCGGGCGTCGTCAATCTGCTGCCCGGCGGCGACGAGGCCGGCCGCGCGGTCGTCGCGCACCCGGATCTCGACAAGGTCGCGTTCACCGGCTCCACGCCCGTCGGCCGCGCGATCCGCCAGGCGACGGCCGGCTCCGGCAAGAAGCTCTCGCTCGAACTCGGCGGCAAGTCGCCCTACGTGGTCTTCGACGACGCCGACCTCGACGGAGCCGTAGAGGGGCTCGTCGATGCGATCTGGTTCAACGGCGGGCAGGTCTGCTGCGCAGGGAGCCGCCTGCTCGTGCAGGAGTCCATCGCCGAGGACTTCCTGGGGCGCGTCCGGCGGCGCATGGGGCAACTCCGCGTGGGCAGCCCGCTCGACAAGGCCGTCGACCTCGGCACGGTCGTGAGCGAGGAGCAGCAGCAGACCATCGAGCGCTGGATCCAGGTCGCGCGCGACGAGGGCGCTTCGATCTTCCAGCCGGACGCGCCGGTGCCAGAGGTGGGCTGCTATGTCCCGCCGACGCTCATCACCGACGTCGCCCCGGCGTCGCAGGTGGTACAGGAGGAAATCTTCGGGCCGGTGCTCGTCGCGATGACGTTCCGCACACCACACGAGGCCGTCGCGCTCGCGAACAACACCCGCTTCGGCCTCGCGGCGACGGTCTGGAGCGAGAACCTCACGCAGGCGCTCGAAGTGGCGCACCGCATCAAGGCGGGCTCGGTGTGGGTCAACGGCACCAACTTCTTCGACGCTGCGAGCGGCTTCGGTGGCTACCGCGAGAGTGGCTACGGCCGCGAGGGCGGCAAGGAAGGCCTCTACGAGTACGTCCGCCCCGCCTGGCAGTCGCGCCCGACGCCGGCACCCGAGCCGACCGGCGACGGTGCCGACCCGCTCGCCACCTGGGGCAGCCACACTCCAACCACGCCCGCTCCGCTCCCAGAGAAGCCTAGCAAAGCCTCCAGCCCAGCAATCGACCGGACGGCGAAGCTCTACGTCGGCGGCAAGCAGAAGCGGCCCGACGGCAACTACAGCTACCCCGTCCTCGACCCGAAGGGCCGCACGGTCGGGCTCGCGGGCGATGGCAACCGCAAGGACATCCGCGACGCCGTGGAGGCTGCGCATGCCGCGCGGGGCTGGGCCGACCGCTCCCCGCACAACCGCGCGCAGATTCTTTACTACATCGCCGAGAACCTGGCGGCGCGCACCGACGAGTTCGCCGCCCGCCTCCGCGCGATGACCGGCGCGAGCGCCAAGGCCGCCCACCGCGAAGTCGAGGCCAGCGTGCAGCGGCTGTTCACCTACGCCGCCTACGCCGACAAATTCGGCGGGTACCTCCAGGAGGCTAACTTCCAGGGCTTCGTCGCCGCGCACCACGACTCCCTCGGCGTGGTCGGCATCGCGTGCCCCGACGAGGCGCCGCTGCTCGGCTTCGTCTCGCTCGTCGCGCCCGCGATCGCCCGCGGCAACTGCGTCGTG
>JBCDFF010000481.1:0-3070 GCA_039178415.1 Bacteroidota bacterium | reverse complement strand
TGGACCTCGACGGCGGCCCTTGGCAGACGATCACGCTCGACGACGGCTTCGAGATCACCGTCGGCGACGTGATCGCGGACGCGTTCCTCCAGCAGATCCTTCTCCGCCCGTCGAACTACGACGTGATCGCCACGATGAACCTCAACGGCGACTACCTCTCGGACGCGCTCGCCGCGCAGGTCGGCGGCATCGGCATCGCGCCGGGTGCCAACATCAACTACGTCACGGGCGCGTCGATCTTCGAGGCCACACACGGCACCGCGCCGAAGTACGCCGACCAGAACAAGGTCAATCCCTCGTCGGTCATCCTCTCCGGCGAGATGATGTTCCGCTACATGGGCTGGACCGAGGCGGCCGACCTCATCATCGAGGGCGTGGCCGGAGCCATCCGTGGCGGCCGCGTGACCTACGACTTCGCCCGCGGCATGGAGAACGCCACGAAGGTCTCCACGTCGGACTTCGGCCAGGAAATCATCGACAACATGGGGTAAGCCGCTGTCGGCAGTTGGCCATCGGCTGTCGGTAAACGGAACCTGCGAATCTGGTTCCTCTACTAGCCGACAGCTGATCGCCGCCTGCCTTCCTAGCCATGCTCACCGCTGACACGTCGCTCTTGCTGCTCGGTTTGCCGTCGGGCGTGCCGCTGTCGTTCGACGCGATGGCGCGTTCTGTTGCCTGGACGACGTGGAACGAAGCTACGCCTACGCCTCGGCTGGCTCGCTTCGCCGAGCGACTGAGGACGACGCTTCAGGCGCTCGGCGCCGCAGAGGTGCCCACGTCCGAGGCGCTAACCCCTGTAGGCAAGGTGCGCGATGGCCTTGTTGTGCTCGTGCCTGGGCCCACGCCGCCGGACCGCTTCGCGATGGCGAACGTGGCAAGCCTAGCCAACAACCAGATCGTGGCGCTCGTGGAAGGGCCACCACCGGTACGAGCACAGGCCCCCCTCCAGGAGACACTCGACGCCATCGTGGAGCAGCTCACCTGGAACATGGCGCACCTCGTGCTCTTCGTCGAGGAGACCCGCTGGACGATCACCACGATGAACGGGGGCGTGCTGGCCTGCGGCTCGCCCGACGCGCGCGACGAGTCGTTCGACGCGGTCATTCGCGAGTCGCTCGTGCCCAAGCTCGCAGCCCAGGTGCGCCCTCCGCGCCTCGACGCGCTCACCTTCGCGCCGGGCGCGCTGGAGGTCGACGCCCCGCTGATCCGCTCGCTCGCGGACGATTTCCAGACGGCGGGACAGATCTGGGCCGAGAGTGGCTTGATGCTGGCGCACACGTCGGTGGAAGCCCTGCGCTATCAGCACCCGTTCCACCGCCGCCTCGCCACGCTCTTCCTCGACGGCCGGACGGGCATGAGCTACGGGTTCATGGCGCACCAGCTTCCACAGTCTATCGAGCCGGCCCGGCGCGCGCCGGAAGGCACGAACGGCCACGCGGCTCCGGGCTGCGTGCGGCTGTCGTGGCATGGTGCCCGCTGGGACGTACCGATTCCTGCGGTGTCGGTGCTGTGTACCCGCTCTGGATGCGACAAGACACGCGTCGATCCGAGGCGCGACCTCGTTAGGCTGAGCCTAGATGGAGGCGAAGTGACCCTGGCGACGGCTTCTGGCGTCTCGAAGGCACGCCCGTCGTATGACACCTACACGATCCTCGCCCACGCCCTCGGCAACGCGCTCGTGGCGAGCCTGCTCGCCGCAAACGACCCGTCGCATCCGTTCGTGAGCGCCCTCGGCGGACGTGGCCTCGCGATCTCGCACTGGCACGGCTACCTCGACGCAGACACGCTGCCCGATGGCTATGCCCTCTTCGGCGACGCCAACCCGCCCGTCGCGTGCTCCACGCCGCAGTCTGCCGTCTTCGCCCTCGACGGCAAGCTCGCCGCTTTCTCTGCCTCTGACTCGACTTCGTTCCGCGGCGACGTGCACGTCGAGCCGCACCATGGGACGAACGTGAGCGGGGTGCTTTCGCTGCCTGAGACGGCACGAGCCGTAGCAGCGGCGTCTCGCGTGGAGGCATAGCGATCGGTCTCCGTGCCACGTATGTGGCGGGCTCCTCGACGTTCCTCGATGAAGCATGCAACGACGTCGAGACGTGGACTCTCGCCTGCTACGAGACGGAGGTGCAAGGGTATCCGACGATCACCCTACACAACGCACGGGATTTTCTATGGATGCGCTTGATCCTGAGGGACGCACTGGATGAGATGCCAAAGGACCGAAGTCGGATGGTGGCATCGCCATCATGAGGGCTGCACCGCTTTGCCCTCACTTCTGCGTCCGCAAGAAACGCGATCTTGACCTCTTGCCCTGCCACCTTCGGTTCAATGCAGCATCCGTCGTAGCAGACGTGAGCCCCTCGCTCTCCGCATTCACGCGTGCTCAGTACATCACTCTAGCACATCAGGTCAACTGCGATGAGGTCTATGGAGTAGGGGCGGGCCCCTCAGCAGCCTGGAATGCCTACGCCTGGCACCTGCTTGAACCGTTTCGCAGCTTTTCTCGCAGCGCGGCGGACCGCAGCGATGCTGTCGTCGTAGGCATCTACTGACGCAGCGTACTACTTCCACATCCCCATTCTCCCCGATGAAAGCCACCTGGAACGACGCCACCCTCGCCGACTCGAACGACACGGTCGTCGTGGAGGGCAACCACTACTTCCCCGCCGACGCGCTCGACCGCGCACACTTCGAGGCGAGCGGCCACACGACACGCTGCCCGTGGAAAGGCACCGCGCACTACTACCACGTCGTCGTGGACGGCAAGCGCAACGAGAATGCGGCGTGGTACTATCCCGAGCCGAAACCGGCAGCGGCCGAGATCAAGGACCGCGTCGCGTTTTGGAAAGGCGTCCGGGTGGCATAGCCGCGTGCAGCCCCATGACCGAATCGGACCCGCGTGTCACATTTGCAGCACGGTTGGGGGTACCGCCACCCGAAGCAGGAGAGCAGGACTGGGAGTGGGGCGTCGCCGATGCCGATCGCATCGCCACGTACCTCGATCTCTACCCGACCATCTCTGCTGAGGAGCAGGCGTGTTTGATGGAGGTACTGGTACAAGCCATCGCCGACC
>JBCDFF010000480.1:0-3076 GCA_039178415.1 Bacteroidota bacterium | reverse complement strand
GTGCGGGACGCCCTCGAACGACATGAGGCTCTCGCGGATCACGTCCGAGCGGATCTCGATGGCGCGCGCCGTGATGGCGGCGGCCAGCGAGTTGTAGAGGTTGTGGCGGCCCCGGAGGGCGAGATCGCGCGTGTCCATAAGAATGGTGTCCGTGAGAACGTGGTCGCTGAGCGAGGAGGGTGAGGCGGTGGAGTCGGCAGTCTGTGCTTGAACGGTGGCGTCGGGCAGGCGGAGGACGATCTGGTCGTCGCTGACGAAGGCACCGCGTTCGACTTCGCGCTCGATGGAGAAGGCGTAGGGCGTCATGCCTTTGTCTTCAGCGATGCGGAGGGCGTGGGCGCGGACGAGGGCGTCGTCGTGGTTGTAGATGAGCCAGTCGCCGGGCTGCTGGCTCTCGAAGAGCCGAAGCTTGGCGGCGACGTAGCGCTCGTAGCTGTGCTGGTAGCGATTGAGGTGGTCGGGCGTGACGTTGAGCAGCACGGCCGCTTTCGGACGGAACGTGGCGACGTGGTCGAGCTGGAAGCTGGAGACTTCGAGGACGTAGGTGGTCTCGGCGGCGTCGCCCCCCTCAGTCATGGAAGCCAGCGCCGCGTCGGCGAAGGCACGGCCGATGTTGCCCGCGATGGCGACCCGGCGACCCGACTGCTTGGCGTCGTTCTGGACGATGTGCCCCAACAGGCTCGTCGTGGTGGTCTTGCCGTTCGTCCCGGTGATCGCGGCGATGGGACCGTTTGCGAACCACGAGGCGGCCTCGACTTCGGAGTAGACCGGCAGGTCTTGCTTGAGCGCCTCCTGGATGAGCGGGGCCTCGGTCGGCACGCCCGGTGAGACCACGAAGAAGTCAGCGTTGAGGGCCCGCGCGGTGTGGCCGTCGTCTTCGTAGGCGATGCCTCGCGCGGTGAGATCGGCCGCGACGGCTTCGGGCAGCATGCCCTGCTCCGTAAGGAACACGTCCGCGCCCTTCGCCGCGAACAGCTTCGCCGCTGCCAGCCCACTCCGCGCCGCACCGATGACCGTCACGCGCTGTCCTTCAACGCTCTCGCGAAGACTTTCGACCTTCGACCCTTGACCTTCGACCTTCGGAATCATTGCAACCTCAGCGTCAGGAAGGTCACGATCACGAGGATCGCGGTCACGATCCAGAAGCGGATCACGATCTTCGACTCGTGGATGCCCATCGCCTCGTAGTGGTGATGGAGCGGGGCCATCCGGAAGATGCGTTTGCCCTCGCCGGTGCGCTTCTTCGTCCACTTGAAGTAGCTCGTCTGAAGGATCACGCTGAGCGTCTCCAGGAAAAAGATGCCGCAGAGGATCGGCAGCAGCAGCTCCTTGCGGATCATGATCGCCATCGCTCCGATGGCCGCGCCAAGCGCGAGGCTCCCGGTGTCGCCCATGAAGACCTGCGCGGGGTAGCTGTTGTACCACAGGAATCCGAAGCAGGCGGCGGTCATGGCGGCCGCGAAGACGGCCAACTCGCCCGCGCCGAGCAGAAAGATCTCGTTGAGGAAATCGGCAAGGACGGCGTTGCCCGAGATGTAGCAGAGGACGACCAGGCCCGCACCAACAAAAGCGCTCGTCCCAGCGGCGAGCCCGTCGATGCCGTCGGTGAGGTTGACCGCGTTCGAGACGCCGGTGAGGATGAACGTCACGATGACGATGTAGACCGCCCACCCCACGTCAACGCCGATGAGGGGCGAGAGGAAGTCGTAGTCGATCAGCCCATTGGCGACGAACGGGAGGCTCGTCACGGAGCCGAACTCCGCGGTATCGGGGTGGAAGTAGAGCGTCGTTCCGAGCACCGCGCCGAAGGTGACCTGCCCGACGAGCTTGGCCTTCTCCGAGAGCCCGTCCTTGTTCTTCTTGATCGTCTTGATGTAGTCGTCGGCGAAGCCGAGCGCGCCCATCCAGCCCGTTCCGAAGAGCGCGAGTTGGACGTAGACGTTGGCGAGGTCGCCCCAGAGCAGCACCGCCGAGAAGAGCGCGAGGAGCATGATCGTTCCGCCCATCGTCGGCGTCCCGGCCTTGTGGGCGTGGCTCACGACGCCGGCATCTTCGCCCGTCCGTACGGTCTCGCCGAGTTGCCTGCGGCGCAAGAGCCGGATGATCCGCTTCCCAGCAAACAGCGCGACGAGGAGCGCCGTCACCGCCGCGAGCGTCGCGCGGACGGTGATGAACTGAACCGCCTGGAAGCCCGGGGGCTGGTAGGCGGCCTCAAGCCATTCGAACAGAACGTAGAGCATGACGAGGAGGGGTGAGTCAGGCCAGGTCGGCGAAGGCGCGGCGGACCTGTTCGCGGTCGTCGAAGTGACGCTTCTCGGTGCCGATGATCTGGTAGGGCTCGTGCCCCTTGCCGGCGATCACGACGACGTCGCCGGGGCGGGCATCGGCGAGGGCGGTCTGGAGAGCTTCGGCCCGGTCTGCGATTACGGTCGCAGCCCCGGGCCGAGTTAGCCCTCCCAGAATGTCAGTGAGGATCGCCTGCGGGTCCTCGGTGCGCGGGTTGTCGCTCGTGAGGACGACGCGGTCGGCGAGCCGCTCGGCGATGGCGCCCATGGCGGGGCGCTTGGTGCGGTCGCGGTCGCCCCCGCAGCCGAAGACGACGGTGAGGCGGGCATCCGTCTGCTCGTCCTGTTCGGACGTGGGGGCGTCCAGCATCGCGCGGGTGGTGGCGAGCACGTTCTCTAGCGCGTCGGGCGTGTGGGCATAGTCCACGACGGCGACGATGCCCTCGGCGGAGGTAATCGTCTCGAAGCGACCGGGCACCGGCGGCACGGCCGCGAGCGCATCGAGGAGCGTGTCGGCGTCGGCGAGCTCCAGTGACAGACAGGTGGCATACGCCGCCGCGAGATTGAGGGCGTTGAACCGCCCCGCTAGTCTGAACGTCCGCTCGTGCCGCTTGCCCTGCCAGTCTTCGAACCGCAGCCGCAGCCCGTCGAGGGCGTTGCGGACGAGTTCGACGCGGACGTGGGCGTCCTCGTGGAAGCCGTAGGTCGTCACACGTGCCGGCGTCCCGGCGACCATCGCCGCCCAGGCAATGTCGTCGCGGTTGACGACGGCGCGGCCCTCGGGCTTGAGC
>JBCDFF010000479.1:0-3076 GCA_039178415.1 Bacteroidota bacterium | reverse complement strand
GCGCTGTCCTCGGCATCGACGCCACTCGCGGCCACCGTCACCACGAAGCGCTGCGCCGCCCGGCGACCCTCCGCTGCGATGCCGTCGAGCGCCAGCGGCGTCGGCACCGGCGGAGCCTCGCGCGCGGTGCGACCGCGTAGCACGTCCGGTGCCTCGGCACCCTGCGCGCCCGGTGTGGCCGTGAAGCGATACGCGGACGCCGTGAGCAGATCGACCTCCGTGCCCGTCGCGGTGTCGAGCAGCATGGCGGTCCAGCCGTCGGGCAGCGTCAGCGTCGGCCAGGTGAGCGTGAGGTCGGCGCTTGCGAACTGGCCCTCGGCCACGGCCCACACGCCCAGCGGTACTTCGATGCTCGCACCCAGCGGAGCGTCGCCGTCGGCAGGGAGCGTGAGGATGTCGCGCAACGTGCCCTCGGCGTCCTCGGCGAAGAGCGAGAGGTAGGTCGAGGCGAAGGGCGCCAGTTCGTAGGCGTCGAGCGGGTCGCTGCCGGTGAGCGCCGCCTCGTCGAAATGGACGAAGGCGGCGTCGGTGCGGGCGAGCGTGCCGACGGTGCCCGTCACCTCAAAGCCGAGCGCGAGCGGTGCGGCTCCGGGATCTCCTTCGCGGGCGTGGAGCGTGCCGCCGCCGTGCACCCGCGCCTCTAGCGGCGCGATCAGATCCACGCCCGTCAGGCTGCCCTTCGCCCAGAATGCTTGCCCCGCAGCCAGCACGCCCGAGCCCAGACTCCCCGTGGCGCCGTTCCACGTCCGGTAGCTCGACAGCGTGGGGTCGTAGACGTACACGACGTTGTCCACCCAGGTCTTCGTCCAGCCGGGCGCGTCCCAGTCGAGGCCGGTCGTGTAGGGATTGCCGACGAGGTTCCAGCCGTCGTCACTGATGGATCCGGAATCGGTGTAGGTGACGGGTAGGATGACGCCGCTGGGGAAGCTCACCGCGTTGACCTCGGGACCGCTGGCGTCGAGCGTCTTGGGAAACGTACCCTGGATGCCCGGCGTGAGCAGGTCGTCGTCCTCGAAGGCGTAGACGAGGTAGCCCTCGCCGGGGACGTGGGCGGTGGACAAGAAGGTGGGCACGTAGCCGACGTTGAGGTCACCTCCGGCGGCGAACTCGAAGTAGCTGAGGACGCTGGGGTCGCCTTGGGAGACATCACCGCCGGTCATGCCTTGCGTCCAGATGGGGTCGAAGAAGGCGTCACGGAAGGTGAGGCGGGGAACAGCGACGGTGGTCCAGCCCTCAGGGCCGCCGAGCGTGATGGGCGTCGGTGCGCTGAAGACATACGCTCGGCCAGCTTCGCTTGGACTCGCGCCGGGGCCTTCACTGTCGGCCGCCACGATCACGTCCGGGAAGCCATCGCCGTTGATGTCGCCTGCCCCTGACACCGAGACGCCGAAGAGACCTAAGTCTTCCTCGTTGGGGGAGGCAAGCGTGTAAAGCAGCCCCCCGCCGTTCCCGCTAAACACGTGCGCACGGCCCGCGTTAAACGGACTCGTGCCGGGGTATTCTTGGTACGCTCCCACGATCACATCGGCGAAGCTGTCGCCGTTGGCATCCCCTGCCCCCGACACCGAGAAGCCGAAGCTGCCAAACTCTTCCTCATTGGGGGAGGCGAGGGTGTAGAGCAATCCTGCCCCATCGCCGCTGAAGATGTACACACGGCCCGCACCGGAAGGACTCGCACCAGGAGCTTCGAAGTTCGCCCCCACGATCACGTCGGCGAAGCTGTCGTCGTTGACATCCCCTGCATCCGATACCGAAAAACCGAAGGAGCCAAACGCCTCTGCATTGGGGGAGGTGAGCGTATAGAGCACGGTGCCGTCCGCCCCGCTGAACACATGCGCGCGACCCGCGCCATCGAACGAAGATCCAGGCAACGACTGGCCTTCAGGGTAAGCCCCTACAATCACGTCTGCGAAGACGTCCCCGTTCACATTCCCCGCCCCCGACACCGAAAAACCGAAGAAGCCGGAATCCTCTTCGTTGGGGGAGGCGAGGGTATAGAGCACGGTGCCGTCCGCCCCGCTGAAGACGTATGCGCGGCCGGCATCGGTTGGGCTCGCGCCGGGGTCTTCTTGGAACGCCCCCACGATAACATCGGGGAAGCCATCATCATTCACATCGCCCGCACCTGACACCGAGGATCCGAACAATCCATCCAACTCCTCGTTAGGGGAAGCGAGCGTGTAGAGAACGGTACCCGTCGCCCCGCTGAAAATGTAGGCTCGGCCCGCCGAGAATGGGCTAGCGCCGGGATCCTCGCCAGGCGCCCCCACGACGACGTCGGCGAAGCCGTCCTTGTTGACGTCCCCCGCACCCGACACCGAGCTGCCGAAGACGCCCCCGTTCTCCTGATTGGGAGAGACGAGCGTGTAGAGCAGCCCGCCACCGTCCCCGCTAAACACGTACGCACGGCCAGCAAAGTCTGGACTCACGTTGGGATCTTCGAGATCTGCCCCCACGACCACGTCCGGGAAACCGTCGCCGTTGACGTCCCCCGCACCCGACACCGACCTGCCGAAGCGGCCATTATCCTCCTCGTTGGGGGAGGCGAGTTCGAGGGAGGCGGGCAGGGTCTGGGCGCGGGCCACGGGGACCACGGCCGGGGACACCATCAGACACCAGACGGCGGCGCACAGCACACAGCGAAGCATGACAGGGGAGGCTAGTTGGGCGAGCATCGGATGAGACTCGGCGCGCTGATGCGGTGGTAGCGACGAGCACGCAAAGGGTTGGGAGGATAGCCGCTAGAGGCGCACATATCCTAGCGGCTGGTCCCTTGGCAAACCCGCTCCCGTCAGCGGACGAGCACGAGCGTCTGCGTGGCGACGTGGCGGCCCGCTTCGAGCCGCACCACGTAGACGCCGCTTGCGAGGCCCTGCCCGTCGAACGCCGCCGCGTGGCGGCCCGCCACCTGACGCCCGTCCGCGAGCACCGCGATCTCGCGACCGAGCGCGTCGTACACCGTGAGTCGCACGTCGCCCGCCTCGGCCAGCGTGTAGGCCACCGTCGTCTGCACCGTGAACGGGTTCGGGTAGGCCGCGTCGAGCGCGAACGCGAGCGGCGTGCTGCCGTCCTCGGC
>JBCDFF010000478.1:0-3092 GCA_039178415.1 Bacteroidota bacterium | reverse complement strand
GGGCGCGGGACGTTCACGAGGCGCTGCATCAGCCCGAGCACGTCCTCGGCGGCGTCGGGGTCGAGGGTGCCACTGCGGACGGCGAGCCGCGTCGTCTCGACCGTAAGCGCCGAGTAGACCGGGATCAGGTGCGGGAGGTGCTGCCGGAGCGCGAGACCGTGGCGGCGCAGCGTGTCGAGGTCGCCGCGCACGACGGGGCCCGTGAGCGCGTCCTCCGGCGTCGAGGCCGCGAGGTTGGCGAGCGTGCCCTGCACGAGCGGCTCGATGACGGCGAAGCTGTCCGCGCGGTCGATGTCGAGCGAGAGGAGCGTCTCCTGGACGAGCCCCATCAGCGTGACGAAGAAGTTGGACGCCATCGAGGCCGCGAGGTGGTAGCGCGCCTTGGCCTCGGCGGAGAGCACGAGGTAGCGCATCCCAAGGCCCACGGCCAGCTCGATGCCCGCCGCGACGGCCTTGGCGTCGCCTTCGAGGCCGACGTAGATGTCGTCGAGCACCGCAGGGTCGCTCTGGCGGGTGATCGTCTGGAGCGGGTGGAAGCTCAGCACGTCTGCGCCGAGGTCGGCGAGCGGATCGAGGACGGAGGCCGGGAGCGCGCCCGAGACGTGGGCGACGACCGTGCCCTGCCAGTCGTGGCGCACCTGCGCGAGGTCGTCCGCCACGCGGGGCAGCTCGTCGTCCGGGGCGCAGACCAGGAGCAGCCGGGTCGCGTCGGGGAGGTCGCGGAGGCTGTCGGAGGCACGGGCCGCCTCGACCTCGCGGGCGAGGGCATCGGCGCTGGCACGGGTGCGGCTCAAGACGGCGCGGATCGGGTAGCCCTGCGCTCGCAAGCGGAGCGCGAGCACGCGACCTACAGCGCCCGCGCCGACGAGGGTGACGCCGGGCCGGGCCTCCTTAAAAACCGAGGCATAGACCGCCATGGAGGGGGTGAGTGGTGGTCGGGTTCAGAAGCCTCGGAGAGTACGCACGCCGCTCCTTCCGATGCTATGAAAAGTACCGCGAAGTGCGAGGCGCTGACCTGGCTAGGGCCCGTGCACATTGTGCGGCTAGCCAACGGGCACCGTTCGCCCTCCTGATCTGTGCCGCGCTCTGGTCAGTCGCGCCAGAGCGCGCAGGCGAAGGCACCGATCTCGGCGTCGGTCGGCGGGTCGTAGCGCAGCACCTCGGCGCGGCTGGCACCCCGGTGCAGCGCTGCGATGATGGCCACGATCACCGCGCCCATGCCCTCGATCGCCAGGCGCTCGCCGCCCAGCAGGTGGAGCAGTTCCGTCTCGTTGAAGGCATAGAGCGCCTCGGTAAACTCCTCGAAGGCGGTGCCGTCCACCCGCAGCACGTCGGCGGTGGCGATCAGGAGCGCTTGCTGGCCGTACATCACCTCGCCGATGGCGACACCGAGTTCGCGGCAAAACGCGGGCGCCTCCTCGCCCATCACGATCGGCACGATGTCGAATTCGCGGTTCGGGAAGAGCACCTGCAGGAACGGCAGCTGCGCGCCGACGCCTTCGGTGTGGTAGTGCCCGGCGTCGTCGAGGAAGATGTCGTCGTCCTCGTCGCAAAACTCGTGGCGGAGGCGGTCGTTGACAGGCACCCCCCCGAGCGGGCTGTGGTAAGTGTCGGCGCGGCAGATCGAGAGCCGCCCGAACTCGCCCTCGTGGCTGGGCGAGATGAAGATGACCGTGTTGAAGTCTTGGTTTTTGAGCAGCCGGTAGGCCTCGGCGGCGACCCCACCGCCAGCCAGGCGGTTGGAGTCCGGGACGATGAGCGCGAAGAGCTGCCCTTCCGTGGGTGTCGCAGACGCCTGGTCCAGGGCGTCGTTGACCTGCTTGCGCAGTTGCGTGGGCTGCGTGGCATACACCGCGCGGCGGGGAAGTGGCATGGGTCGGATACGTCAGGGGGAGAAGGCAGCCCCGCTGCACACGGCGCGCTGGGCTGGACGATTTTGCAGTTTACGAAAAGCGGTTGGAGTCCTTGGTGCGCTCGCCTGCGGCTCGCTTGTGGGACGGCCTACGGCCTGTGGTCCGTGGTTCGGTCGCTGCGCTCCCTGGTGGGACGGCGGCTGCGCCGCCTGTGGGACGCTCGCTCTGCTCGCTATGGTTGGTGATCTCGCTCCGAGCGATCCCCTGTGTTCGATCTGGGACGGCGAGGCCGAGACTGGACCGTCGGCTCTCAGCGGTCGGCTCTCGGCGTTATGGACGGCAATGCCACGTGTGGGGACGGATAGCATGCGAAAGCGCGGCAAGCGCTTCGAGGCATTATCAGCGTGCCACCACACCCCACAGCGAGTGCAACGAGCGTCCAACAAGGGAGCATAGCGACCGCACCACAGGCCGACAGGCCGTCCTAAAGCACAACGCCCCGTCCAGCCGGTGCCGGACGAGGCGTTGTAGTCGAACCTGAGATGAAGCCTAACGCGCGAGCACCATCCGGTGCGTCTCCGCTCGGCCGTCCGCGCTCAGACGCAGCACGTAGACGCCGCTCGGCAGCGCGCTCGCGTCGAATGTCGCCGTGTGGTAGCCCGCTTCGGCGGTGCCGTCCACGAGGCGCGCCACTTCCCGGCCCGTCACGTCGTAGACGGCGAGCTGCACCGGCATCGCGGCGGGCACGCCGTAGCGCACCGTCGTCGTGCTCGCGAAGGGGTTCGGGTAGCTGCCCGTAAGCTCGACAGTCTCAGGGAGGGCCGCGCTGCTGGCCGTCGGAGCGAACTGTGCGCGGTTCTCCGAGTCGATGAAGAGCGTGCCGACGTTGCCTTCCACGTCCGTCGCCTCGATGGTGCCGGAGCCGGGCTCGCGCGGGTTGCTCAGGCGCACCTCAAAACCGACGCTTGAGGCGCCCGCCGAGAACGGATCGACGGTGAGCACGAGGTTGACGGCGTCGCTGCCGAGCGCCACCGAGGCGATGCCGGAGCCGCTGTCCGAGGCGGTGCCGTCGAAGCGGTTGCCGCGGATCGAGCCGGTGACGTTGGGCGGCGTGGTGTCGTCGCCACCGCCGCCGGTGCCAGGCGGGTCGCAGCCGTCGGAGCAGACCCACAGCTCGGCTTCGTTGCCTGCCACGTCGGTGGAGACGATGTAGCCCTTACCCTGGTCGCGCGGGCTGGC
>JBCDFF010000477.1:0-3093 GCA_039178415.1 Bacteroidota bacterium | reverse complement strand
GTTCATCAAGGACGTCCCCGCCGACTGGGCCGACACGCGCGTCCTCGAAGCCAAGATCGGCGACTACGTGACGTTCGCCCGCAAGGACCGCAACTCCGAGGACTGGTACCTCGGCGCGAAGAACGACGCCACCGCCCGCACCGTGGACGTGGCCCTCGACTTCCTCGACGCGGGCACGACCTACACGGCCACGCTCTACCGCGACGCGGACGACGCCGACTACGAGACGAACCCCGCCGCCTACGTGATCGAGACGCGCTCCGTCACCGCCGCCGACCGCCTCACCGTCCCGCTCGCCCGCAGCGGAGGCCTCGCCGTCCGGTTTGCGCCGGTGGACGAGTAGGCTGCCCACACCCCCTGCTTCCCTCCCCCTAAAGGGTCGGAAAGCTGTCCCCCTCGCTCGCGAGGGGGACAGTTCGAGGAGCGCAGCGACGAGAACAGGGGGTGCCGCCCCGTCACGAAGCCGCATCCGATCACCCTTTCTGCCTTCATCCTTCCCACCATGCCGCGTCCCGTCACCCTCTTCACCGGCCAGTGGGCCGACATGCCCCTCGCCGAACTCGCGCCCAAGGCCGCCTCGTGGGGCTACGACGGCCTCGAACTCGCCACCTGGGGCGACCACTGCGACATCCATCAGGTGCTGGAGTCTGACGCCTACCTCCGCGAGCACACGGCGCTCCGCGAGGAGCACGGCCTGAGCCTGTTTGCGATCTCGTGCCACCTCGTCGGGCAGGCCGTCGCGGACAAGATCATCGACGGGCGGCACCAGGCCATCGTCCCGCAGCACGTCTGGGGAGACGGCGACCCCGAGGGCGTCCGGCAGCGCGCCGCCGCCGAGGTCGTCAAGACCGCCGAGGCGGCGAAGGCGCTCGGGCTGGAGGTCGTGACGGGCTTCACGGGCTCGCCGATCTGGCACCTGTTCTACTCGTGGCCGCCTAACCTCCCCGAGGACATCGAGGCAGGCTTCCAGGAGGTCGCCGAGCGCTGGACGCCGATCCTCGACCGCTACGAGGAACTCGGCGTCCGCTTCGCGCTGGAGGTCCACCCGTCCGAGATCGCCTTCGACGGGCCAAGCTGGGAGCGTGCCCTCGCAGCACTCGGCAATCACCCGGCATTCGGCATCAACTTCGACCCGAGCCACTTCGGCTACCAGAACGCCGACTACGTCCGCTTCATCCGCGACCACGGCGATCGCATCTTCCACGTCCACATGAAGGACGTCTGGTGGAGCGACGTGCGCACCGAAGCAGGCACGCTCGGTGGCCACACCGAGTTTGGCGACCCCCGCCGCTCGTGGGACTTCCGCAGCCTCGGGCGCGGCAAGATCAACTTCGAGGACATCATCCGCGCCCTCAACGACGTGGGCTACGACGGCCCGCTCTCCGTAGAATGGGAGGACATGAAGATGGACCGCGAGCACGGGGCCGCCGAGGCCGCCGCCTTCGTCAAGCGCATCGACTTCCCGGCGTCGGACATCGTCTTCGACCAGCAGTTTTCGAAAGCCAGTGAGGCCTAGCAGGGCTTTGATGCACGCTGCCCTTCCAGGCTAGAGCGCGGCACGGCGGTTCGTATTGCGTGTTCCGTGTTGCGTGTTCAGATCCAGACACGTATCACGTACCAAGCCACACCCGTGACCCTTCGCTGCCAGGCTATCGTCTTCGACCTCGACGGGGTGCTCTGCGACTCGAACGCCATCGCCGAGCGCCATTGGCGGCGCTGGGCAGAGGCGCGCGGGGTGGACGTGGGCCCCATCCTCGCGGCGCACCACGGGCGACCGACGGTGGAGACGATTCGGCTCTTCGCCCCGCACCTCCATGCCGAGGTGGAAGCGCGCTCGAAGGAACTCGACGAGGCCGACGACACCGAAGGCCTCCGCGCCTTCGACGGCGCGCTGCGGCTCCTGACGACCATTCCGCAAGAGCGCTGGGCCATCGCCACGAGCGGTCGGCATCGCACGGCGACGAACCGGCTGCGGCATACGGGTCTGCCGATCCCGCCCGTCCTCGTCACCGCCGACGACGTGCAGCGTGGCAAGCCCGCGCCCGATCCCTATCGCCAAGCCATCGAGGGGCTCGGCTTCGACCCGACCGGCTGCCTCGTCTTCGAGGACGCGCCAGCGGGCGTTGCCTCGGCACAGGCCGCGGGGGCGGTCGCCATCGGCATCGCCTCGGCCGGGCACCCCGAGAAGCTGGCCACGGCCCAGGCGGTGATCGCCCGGCTTGCCGATGTGGAAGTGGTGGCGGGCGACGACGGGCTGGTGGTGACGCTCGCCGGGGTGTAGGATGGTGGTGCTCACGACCGAGCGGCTGACGCTGCGTCACCTCACAGAGGCCGACGCGCCGTTCCTGCTGCGCTTGCTCAACGAGCCGTCCTTCCTGCGCTTCATCGGGGACCGCGGCGTGCGGACCGAGGCCGACGCACAGGACTATCTGCGCACAGGACTGTGGGCCCGCTACGCCGATCTCGGACACGGTCTCTACGCGGTCGAACGCCAAACGGACGGCGTCCCGCTCGGCATCTGCGGGCTCCTGAAGCGGGACACGCTCGACGCGCCAGACCTAGGCTTCGCGTTGGTGCAGGAGTACTGGGGCCAGGGCTATGCCCACGAAGCGGCCCGCGCGATCCTCGACAACGAAGTGCCTACGCTCGGGCTCGGTCGGGTGCTCGCGATCACGGTGCCTGACAACGTTGCGTCCATCGCGTTGCTGGAGCGCCTCGGGTTTCGCTTCGAGGCCACGCTGGAAGAGGACAGCGGGGCGCTGCAGCGCTATGTTTGGTCCCCCTAGAGTCCGTGGGTCCGTCGTTCAGTATACCAGTCGTCCAGACCGTGCCTCCTACGGCACGGAACGCTCGCCTTCGCCGGAATGGCTGTACTGGAGCGCCTCGCAACGCACCTAGCCGAATAGTCCATGTCGACCACGTCTCATTGGCAAGCGCACACGCCTGCCGAGCCTCGCACGAGTCCATTGCCAGACGCTGTCGATGTTGCAGTGATCGGCGGTGGGGTGACCGGCTGCGCGGTGGCCTACTGGCTGCGGCAGCACGCGCCGAACCTCCGCGTAGCCATCGTGGAGCGTGGCGCGCTGGCGAGCG
>JBCDFF010000476.1:0-3096 GCA_039178415.1 Bacteroidota bacterium | reverse complement strand
TCGCGCACGGGCTGCAGGTGTCGCACCCGCCGGGCGCGCCGTTCTACATGCTCGTCGGGCGCTTCTTCTCGATGGTGTTTGCACCGCTCCTCGACCTGTTCATGGACACGCGGCACATCGCGCTGGCGGTGAACCTGGTGAGCGTGGTGGCGAGCGCGCTCACGATCCTGCTCACGCACCTCGTGATCGTCCGGCTGGCGCGCATCTGGAAGGGCCACCCGGACACGTGGACGCCGGGGCAGCGGCTCGGTGCGCTCGCGGGCGGCGTCATCGGCGCGCTCACGTTTGCCGCGACGGACTCGTTCTGGTTCAACGCCGTCGAGGCGGAGGTCTACGCGCTCTCGATGTTCTTCACCGCCATCGTGGTGTGGCTCACGCTGAAGTGGCGCGACGACACCATCGCCGAGGAAGCCGAACTGCGCGCCCGGGGCGAGCACCCGTTCGGGCTGCGCTCGGACCGCATCCTCGTGCTCATCGCCTACCTCTTCGGCCTGGCCATCGGTGTGCACCTGCTGAACGTGCTCACGCTGTTCTTCATCGCGCTCATCGTCTACTTCGTTAAGTTCGACCGCGCTGACTGGACGCCGGGGCGCCGCACGCTGGGCGTGATAGTCGCGGGCGTGGTGGCGACGGTGCTCTTCGGGATGATCTACCCGGGCGTCGTGCAGATGCTGCCGGACTTCGCCGAGCGCTCGGGCTTCCCGCTCGCCTTCACGATCCTGCTCATCCTGCTGATGACGGTGGCCGTGTGGATCACGCAGCGACGCCAGATGCCGGTCGCGAACCTGCTCGCGCTCTCGTTCGCGATGATCCTGATCGGCTCTTCATCTTACGCGCTCATCTTCATCCGCTCGGCTGCCGACCCGCCCATCGACGAGAACGATCCCGAGACGGCCGAGGCGATCGTGAGCTACCTCAAGCGCGAGCAGTACGGCAACACGCCGCTGCTCACCGGTGCCACGTTTGACGACCGCACAGGCACGCTCACGCGCGAGGAGGTGCTCTTTCCCCGCCGCTGGTCGCCCGACCCCAACCACCAGCGCTACTACGGCCAGTTCGACTCCGACGGCGACTACTTCTGGGGCTACCAGGTCGGCGAGATGTACGTCCGCTACTTCCTCTGGAACTTCGTCGGCAAGGCGTCCGACGAGCAGGGCGCGCGCTGGATCTCCGGGCTCGTACCGGACGAGACCGCCGACGTGCTCTACCAGAGCCCGTCGCAGTGGTCGAGCCGCAACGCCTATTTCGGGTTGCCGCTCCTGCTCGGACTGCTCGGGCTGGCGTTCCACTTCAGTCGAGATTGGCGACGGGCGCTCTCGGTGCTCGCCCTCTTCTTCATGACGGGCATTGGCATCATCCTCTACCTCAACCAGACGCCGTTCCAGCCTCGAGAACGCGACTATTCGTACGTGGCGTCGTTCTTCGCCTTCAGCCTGTGGTGCGGCATCGGCGCGACGGGGCTCATCGAGTTGGCGCTCGGACGGCACGGCACGGCGCACTCAGATGAGGAGGCTCCCGACCAGGACACCGACGCCTCTGCCGCCGAGCGGGGCCGCCTGCGCATCGCTGGCCTCGTGGCCGGGCTGCTCTTCCTCGCCGTGCCGGCGCTCATGATCGCGGTCAACTACAACGACCACGACCGCTCGGGCCGCTACATCGCGCCGGAGTTTGCGGCCAACATGCTCAACAGCACCGCGCCAAACGCGCTCATCTTCACCAACGGCGACAACGACACCTTCCCGCTGTGGTACGCCCAGGAGGTCGAGGGCATCCGCCAGGACGTGCGCGTGGTGAACCTGTCGCTGCTGAACACGCCGTGGTACATCAAGCAGCTCCGTGACCAGTGGAGCCACACCTCGGCCCCGCTCCCGATCACGCTCACCGACCGCGAGGTGGACGGTCTAGGCTACCAGGAAATCCCGAAGGGCATCGCGATGACGTTGCCGGTGGACGACCAGCGCCTCTCCTCGGAGATGATCGCCGGGGCCGGGATCGAGGGCGACTCGCTCGCGGCGGTGTCGTGGGTTGTCGAGGGCCGGCCGCACCCGTTCACCAACGAGGCGGAGCTGTTGCAGGTGTCCGACCGCATGACGCTCCACATCATCCAGGAGAACGCGCGCAACGGCTGGGAGCGCCCGATCTACTTCGCCTCCACCATCGCCCGGGCGTCGGAGTTGGGCCTGCAGCCCTACTTCCAGAACGAGGGCCTCGCGCGGCGCCTCGTGCCCATCGCCAGCGACACGCCGGGCGGGCGCGTCGTGCCGGAGGTGGCCATGGAGCGGCTGAACTCGTTCCAGTTCACCAACCTCGCCGATCCGAGCGTCTACTACGACGAGAACATACGGCAGATGGCTGACAACTACCGCGCGGTCTTTGCCACCATCGCGGAGGCGCTCGCCAGCCAGGGCCGCGCCGAGGACGCCCGCGCGCTGCTCAACCGCGTCGAGACCGAGGTCGCCTCGGACGTGATCCCGCCCGACTTCTACTCGCTCTACACGCTCGCCACCGCCTACGAGGCCCTCGGCGACAGCGACCGCGTCGTCGAGATCATGCAGCGCGGCGAGAACCTGGCCCTCCACTTCCTGACGGCCCGCTCGAACTCCGACATGGAGACGGGGCTGCAATACGCGCAGTTCATCCAGCAGACCTACCTCGCCAACGAGGCGTTCGACGAGGTCGCGGCGTTCTCCGACAAGATCGCCGACCGCGTCGGCGACGACAGCTTCCGGCTCAACGCCGACACGCTGCGCCGCGCCTTCGAGCAGGAGCGCGCGCCCGCGGCCTCGGACGCCGCACCGACCGGCGAGCCCGCCGAGGCGCTCTCCCCCGACGCGGGCTGAGCTACCAGTTCGGGCACCGACCCACGGGACGACGGCAGCGGGGACCTGCGCGGGCTTCCGTTCGTAGATTTGCGCGTTGCCCCTCTTCTCCCCGCTGCTCCCGTCATGGCCTTCGCCTTCTCCGCCACCGACTTCGACCGCATCGCCGAGGCGCTCGGCGTCCCGGTCCAGCGCGATGGGACGCTCGTGCGCTACGAACTGACGCACGCGGCGAGCGGCCGTACGCTCGCGCTTGAAATCACGCCGGAGGTCGCTG
>JBCDFF010000475.1:0-3098 GCA_039178415.1 Bacteroidota bacterium | reverse complement strand
TGTCGGCGTTGCGATTGCCAGCACTACGATTGTCGGTGCTCCAGTTCTTCGACTCTTACCGCACGGCGTATTTGCCGATGGTCGCGAGGATCTTGTACGACGCGCCGAGGGTGCCGCGCACGGTACCGGTGATCTTCGAGACGCCGATGCGGCGGCGGTAGCTGACGGGCACCTCCGTGCAGCGCAGGCCCTGCCGCAGCGCCTTGATCTGCATCTCGACGGTCCAGCCGTAGGTCGTGTCCTCCATGCCAAGTGCGTCGAGGGCGTCACGGCGGACGGCGCGGAAGGGGCCGAGGTCGGTGAAGCGCCCGCCCCAGATCACGCGCATCAGCCCGCAGGCCAATCTATTTCCAAAGACCGCCTGCGGCAGCATCGCGCCAGGCTCCACCATGTCGCGCTTGCGCCCCGCCATCCGCGAGCCGATCACGAGGTCCGCCTCGTCGCGCTCGATGGGCGCGAGCAGCTTCGGGAGTTCGTTCGGGTGGTCGGAGTAGTCGCCGTCGAGGAAGACGATCACGTCGGGCTTCTGCTCGTCGGGCAGCGCATCGACGTAGGCGAGGCCACGCAGGCACGCGGAGCCGTAGCCGCGCCGGTCCTCACGCACCACCGTCGCCCCGGCCGCGCGGGCGTTGGCCTCCGTCTCGTCCGTTGAGGCGTTGTTGATCACCACCACCTCGTCCACGCGGTCCATCGGCAGATCGCCGATGACTTTGCCGATGGAGCGCGCCTCGTTGAAGGCGGGGATGAGGACGATCGTTTTCATGGTCAGTTTGTAATTTTAGATGTATGATTTATTAATAAGTGAATCAAAGGTGCATTTTAATTAAGTCATGCATCTTCAATCCTGAAATCCTCCGATCCTAAATCCTTCAGGGCGTTGCCGGTGAGGCGCATCGTGACCCAGCCACTCATCGGCTTCGCGCCGAGGCGCTCGTAGAAGTCGAGTGCCAGCTGGTTCCAGTCGAGCACCTGCCACTCCAGACGCTGCGCCCCCTGCGAGACGGCATCCTGCGCGACGGCTTGGAGCAGCGCGTAACCGTGGCCGCGGCTCCGCGCCTCGGGACGGACGTAGAGGTCTTCGAGGTAGAGGCCCCAGTTGCCGCGAAAGGTCGAGTAGATGGCGAAATAGATCGCGAAGCCGACGGGCTGCCCCGCGTCGTCCTCGGCGAGGAGTGCATGGAGCGGCGGCGAGGCGTCGGGAGCGAGCTTCGCGCGCAGATCGTTCGCCGTGGCGATGACTTTGTGGCGCAACTTCTCGTAGTTAGCGAGGGCGCAGACGAGATCGTGGAGCGTGTCTGCATCGGCGACCGTGGCGCGACGGACAGGCATGGCTGGAGGTGGTGGGGTGCGAGCGTGTGGGGAAGGATAGCGAACCGAGACGGGACGACGTTGTCAAGCGGAGGCACGCAGCCCGAGCTTGCTTACACAAATAGTCTCCCTGAAGGACTGAATCCCTGAAAAACTGGACCACTCGCCCATGCGCGCCCTCCGCTTCCACACGACCGGCCATCCCGCCGAGGTGCTGCGCCTCGACACGCTGCACGACCCCGAGCCGGGTCCCGGCGAGGTGCGCGTCCGGCTCACGCACCGCCCCATCAACCCGGCAGACCTGCTGGAAGTGCGCGGGCGCTACGGTACCACGCCCGATCTCCCGGCGGTGGCGGGGCACGAGGGGGTCGGCATTGTGGACTGCATCGGTGCAGGTGTGCCGGAGGCGGCGCTCGGCCAGCGCGTGGTGCCCCTCGACGCCGGGCCGACGTGGCAGACGCACCTCGTGGCCCATCCACGCGACCTGCTAGGTATCCCCGATGGTGTGTCCGACGAGGCGGCAGCGCAGCTCTTCGTCAACCCGCTCACGGCGTGGCTGCTGGTGGAGCACGTCGGGCGACAGCAACACAGCGTCCTGCCTGAGGGCGCGTGGCTCGTGCAGTCGGCGGGCGCGACGACGGTGGGGCGGCTCGTCGTGCAACTGGCTCGGCACGCGGGCGCACGCAGCGTCAGCCTGGTGCGTCGGGAGTCAGACATCGCCCTGCTCGAAGGCCTCGGGGCCGATGCCGTGATCGTTGCCGAGGAGACGTCTGACCCGAAAGCCATCCGCGCACAGATCCGAGCCGCGACCGAAGGGGCCCCGATTCGCCTCGGCATCGACGCGGTGGGCGGCGCGACCGGGGCACTTGTGGCGGCGGCGCTGGGGGAGGGGGGGGTGCTGCTGTCGTACGGCGTCCTCAGCGGCCAGCCGCTTCCGCTCGACGTTGGGCGCGTGATCTTCCGGCGGCTCACCGTGCAGGGCGTCTGGCGTACGCGCTGGTTCGCGACCGCCCCGCGCGCCGTCAGCCGGGCCGCGCTCGTCCACCTCGCTGACCTCGTCGCGCAGGGCCTTCTCGCGCTGCCCGTGGCGGGTGCCTACGACCTCGCTGAGATCGGCGATGCGCTCGCCCACCAGGCGCAGTCGGGCCGACGCGGCAAGGTGCTCGTGACCGGCTGAGTGCCGGCGTTGCAGTGCGCTCACGCTTGGCACCGCTACCGTTTGGGTACAGCCACCGCCAGTGCGGCCTCGGCGCGCTGCACGAGCGAGTGCTGAGGTCCGAGGAGGTCACGCATAGCCGGGACATACTCCACGAGCATGGCCTGGCCCTCGCGCTGCTTCGCTGGGTCGTCTTGCGCCACGAGCATCAGCCCGAGCACCACGTGCGCATCGACGACGGCCTGGTGGTCGGGTTCGAGGTGGCGGCGGAGCCCATCGAGCGCGAGGCGAGCGTGGCGCTCGGCCTCGGCGTCGTCGCCGCGCAGGTGCGCCACCGAGGCGCGCTTCATGAGCAGGTCGGCCTGGCGCGGGTGGTCCGGCGCATAGGTCGCCGCGAACACCGGTTCGACGGCGTCAAGGAGGGCCTCGGCCTCGTCGGGTTGCTGCTGCGCGATGAGCAGCGTGGCGAGCCGCACTCGGTCCCCTGCAACGTACGGGTGGTCGTCGCTGAGCGTGGCCAGGTCGATGCGGAGCGCCTCGCGGTAGGCGGCCTCCGCTTCGGCGTAGCGTTCGAGCGCGAAGTGCAGCGCGCCCAGGTTGAGGACGGTCGCGGAAAGGTCGGGGTGGCTGTCGC
>JBCDFF010000474.1:0-3114 GCA_039178415.1 Bacteroidota bacterium | reverse complement strand
GCAGCGGCCCATCTCGTGGTAGAGGCACGCGCGGCCGAGGCGAAACGTCGGCTCCTCGCACTCGCGCAGCTGAAACAGCCGCCCGATCAGCTCGACGAGCTCTTCGGCCTGCCCGCGCCGCCCGAGGGGGCCGTAGTACTCTGCGCCGTCGTTCCGGATGATCGGCGTCTGCGAGATCGTGGGGAAGCGGTGCGTAGTGTCGAGGCGTAGGAACGGATAGGAGCGGTAGCGCCGCTGCGCGCGGTTGTAGACGGGTAGCATCTGCTTGATGAGGCGGCTCTCGTCGAGCAGCGCGCGGAGCTCGGAGCCGGTCTCCTTCCACGCCACGTGCCGCACGTCCCGCAGGAGCTTGCGGGTCTTGGGGGGGTGCGCCTCGATGCCAGTGAAGTAGGAGCGCACGCGGCTGCGCAGGCTCTTCGCCTTGCCGACGTAGATGATGCGATCGCGGCGGTCCTTCATGAAGTAGACGCCGGGCCGGTCGGGCAGCAGCGGGAGTTGCTCCGTGCGGATGCGTTCGAGGTGCTTCGGGGCTCGCCGCGTGTCCTTGTAGCGCTTGCGCTGGAAGGCGAGGACGTCGGCCACGGTCGTCGCGCCGAACTCGATGCGGAGCTGGTCGAGGAGCCGCTGGAGCACGTGCGCGGTCACGGTGGCGTCGCCGAGGGCGCGGTGGCGGGCGTCGTTCTTGAGGCCGTAGTGCGCCGTCAGCGCCGCGAGCCCCTTCGACGGCAGCGCGGAGAGGAGCCGCCGCGCCAGCCGGAGGGTGCAGAGCGCCTCGTTGGTCATCGGCGGCAGCCCCGCGAGGTCGAGCTCCACGTCGAGGAAGCGCTGGTCGAACGGCAGGTTGTGCGCGACGAGGAGCCCCTCGCCCAGAAAGTCGAGGTACCCAGGCAGTACCGCCGCCGCGGTTGGCTGCTCGAAGACCATGGCGGTCGTGATGCCTGTCAGGCGCGTGATGCGCTGCGGGATGTGCCGCTCCGGGTTGATGAGGTGCTGGAACGTCCCCACGATCTGCCCGCCCTGGAGCTTAACGGCCGCCAGTTCGATCATGCGGTCCTCACCCGCGCGTGCGCCCGTTGTCTCGGTGTCGGTGACCACAAACGTGGCGTGCTCGATGGCGGTGCCGAGGTCCATGCTTCAGGGGTGGGGACGAGAACGTGGAAACGGGGAGCGGAGCGTCAGGGAAGGACGGTCAAGAAACAGCGCCGCGCCCGGCTGTACCGTCGTACACGTCCGCCGAGATGGCTAGGCGCTGTCTGGACATGCGCTGCGCAGCCAAGCATGAGCGCCGGATGGGGTGCGCAAGGCGCGCGAAGCAGGCGATGCTCCCGAATCAGAGTCCGGGGCAGGCTCCGCAGCGGCGATGTAGTGCAACGCGGTGCACGCGGTCTAGAGCCAAGCGTAGGCCGTATTTGGTTGGTCAAGACGGAACTCAGTTCTGTACGCCTACGGGTTCCGGATTGCGTGCGGCCTGTCGCAGCGCAGCAGTGAGGGCGTCCAGGTCGAAACCCATCACGTCGGCCAGGGTGCGCCCGATAGCATCGTTTTCCATGACGCCCGCGAAGCGCTCCGCGTGGGGGCCGAAGCTGTGCAGGTTGACCGCGACAGCCGTGTGGCCGCCCGTCGTCCAGCCGACGAGGGCGCGCTCCGAAAGGATGTTCGCCATGACGCTGAAGAGCGCGCGTGCACCAAGCGGTCCGCCGGCCGCCTCGGCCAACGCGCTTCGCTCCTCCTCTGTCAAGTCGTCCACGCCCCCGTGGGTCTGCATCAGCGAGTCGGGGGCCGCGCCCGCCTCGACGAGGTCGAGCATGCCCTCGACGCTGCGCGTGGCGCGGGCGAGCACGTCAGGGCGCCAGTCGTAGATGCCGCGTCCGTTCAGGTTGCGTCCCAGCGAGAGGCCGCCCGTCTCGTGGTCGGCCATCACCACGATCAGCGTCTCGCCGCGGTCTTCCGCGAAGGCCAACGCCATCGCCACGGCCTCGTCAAACGCGATGATGTCGTGCAGGTGGCCGATGGGGTCGTTGCCATGGCCCGCGTGGTCGATGCGGCTGCCTTCGACCATGAGGAAGAAGCCGTCGGGGTCGGTGCTGAGGTGGGCGAGCGCGAACCCTGTCATCTCGGCCAGGCTCGGCTCCTGCTGCGGGTTGCGGTCGATCTCGTAGGCCAGGTGCGAGTCGTTGAAGAGGCCGAGCACGGGAGGGGCCGTGTCGTCGCCGCCGAGAGGCACCGCGCTGAACGCGTTGAACCCCGCACGATCCAGGGCGACGGTGTAGCCGCGCCCGCGCGCCTCGGCGATCAGATTGCGCCCGTCATCTCGGCGGCCGGGGTAGCCGGTGTTGTTGTCGGGGGGAAGAAAGAACGGCCGCCCGCCGCCCAGAATGACCTCAATCCCTTGGTCGAGCATCTGCGCGGCGATCTCGAGCTCCATGCTGCGCTGGGGCACGTGCGCCGAGAAGGCGGCCGGGGTCGCGTGGGTGATGCGGCTTGTCGCGACTAGGCCTGTGGCCATGCCGCGTGCCTCGGCCGCTTCCAGGAGGGTGGCCACCGGGGCCCGGGTCGTATCGAGTCCGATGGCCCCGTTGTAGGTCTTCACGCCCGATGCGTAGGCCGTGGCGCTCGCGGCCGAGTCGGTCACGCGGCTGTCGGAGGCATACGTCCGCACGGCCCCGGTGAGAATGCGGTCGAGCACTAGGTCGCGGCCCTCGATCTCGTGGAGGTACTCCCGCGCCATCGTCTGCGAGGTCGGCCCAAACCCATCCGGGATCAACACGATCAGGTTGCGCGGCGGCGGCGTCTGGGTGTCGGCTGGCTGCGCCTGCGCTGCGGGTGCGCTGAAGCCTACCAGCAGGCCGCTCACGAGAACAGGAAGCAGGGCAAACCGGATCGGCAGGAGGGAGGGGGCGAGGCGAGGACGGCGCATCGTCGTGGGCAGCAGGCGGGGGATCGAAGGGAACGCCTGAAGCTACACGCGCTGCCGTGTCACCCGCGTGACGTAGGGATGACGATTGCCGCCCGGCTGCGTGCTCCTCCGCGTCTTCAACGTGGAAGAAGCGTCATGGAGATGAGGCGTGGGTTGAGCCGCGTTGCCTGCTGAAAAGCCGCAAAAGCCTAAAGCGG
>JBCDFF010000473.1:0-3118 GCA_039178415.1 Bacteroidota bacterium | reverse complement strand
GATCGAGACGATGACGGGCGTGGTCGGGCAGGCCTACGACCCCGCCACGGACGCCTTCGACCTCCTCGACCGCGCCGAGCGCGACATCTTCCAGATCTCGGAGAGCCAGCTCCGCAAGGGCGCGGCCTCGCTCTCGAACGTGATCAAGGGCACGCTCGAGCACCTCCAGGCCATCCACGGCCGCGAGGGCGGCATCACGGGCGTCCCCTCGGGCTTCCACAAGCTCGATGACATGACGGGCGGCTGGCAGCCCTCCGACCTCGTAATTATTGCAGCTAGACCCTCCATGGGGAAGACTGCATTGACGTTAGCTATGGCTCGGAACGCGGCGTTGCATCCGGAGCATCCGGCGGGTGTGGCGATCTTCTCGCTGGAGATGAGCGCGGGGCAGCTCGCCCAGCGCCTCCTCACCTCTGAGGCGCGCATCGACGCGCAGGCGGCGCGCACAGGCCGTCTCTCCGACGACGACTGGCCCCGCCTCGCCCGAGCTGCCGGTGTGCTCGCCAACGCGCCCATCTTCATCGACGACACGCCCGGGCTGGGCATCCTCGAACTGCGCGCCAAGTGCCGCCGGCTCAAGGCCGAGCACAACATCGGGATGGTGGTGGTGGACTATCTGCAGTTGATGCACGGCACCTCGCAGGGGCGGGGCGGCAGCCGTGAGCAGGAGATCGCGCAGATCAGCCGCTCCCTGAAGGCTCTCGCTAAGGAGATCGACGTGCCGGTGATCGCGCTCTCGCAGCTCAGCCGCGCCGTCGAGACGCGCGGGGGCGACAAGCGGCCCATCGTCTCGGACCTCCGCGAGTCGGGCTCCATCGAGCAGGACGCGGACGTGGTCGGCTTCATCTACCGCGCTGAGCGCTACGGCATCACCACCGACGAGCACGGCAACTCGACCGAGGGCCTCGCCGAGATCATCCTCGGCAAGCAGCGCAACGGGCCCATCGGGACGGTGAAGGTGGCGTTCGTCAACCGCTACGCGCGCTTCGAGAATCTGCAATACGCCCAGCCGAGCCCGTACGGCGGCGGCACCGACTACGCCGCGTTCGACAGCGGAGGCAGCTACGGAAATGCCGGCGCAGGCAGCTTCGGCGCCGATGTGGGTGGGTTCGACCAAGGGGGAGGGTTCGCGGGCAGTCCGCCCCCGCTCCCCTCCGGCGGCGACGCCCCCTTCTAGGCACGCGTGGCGCGTTAGCGGGCAAAGACACGAAGCAGGTCGTCCCAGTCGGTGGTGTAGCGAGCGCTGCGGTAAGCCTGCCGCATCGACCACGCGTGGCCTGTCTCGGTCGGCGTGTGCTTGCGTGGCGTGCCCTGGCTGCCCCACACGACGGTCCGTCGCCCCCACCGCTGATTGGCCGCGTCGACGGCGTCGAGCAGGGCCCGGTGCTCCGGGGTGGGGCCTGCGTCGAAGAGGTGCGTCTGGGTCGGAACCTCGCGGACAAGATCGAAGAGCGTCACGCCAGCCTTCTTCCAGCGAAACGGCGTCCCGTCGGGAGCGGCGGGGACGTACATCCGCCGGAGTAGGCCGCGAACCGTCTGGAGGAGCCGCCGCGTGTCGAGGGTGCGCGGGGTGAGCAGGGCGGTCGCTGACAGGGTGCGGTGTGGGCCGCGCCCGAAGCGCTTGGTCGTCACGTAGGCCTCGATGCCGCCTGCGACGAGGCCTTCGCCGCGCAGCTTCTCCCCCGCCCGTGCGGTGTGGGTGGCGAGCGCGTGCTGGAGCTCGGCATGCGCCGTGACGGGCCGTCCAAAGGAGCGGCTGCGGACGAGCGTCTTGCGGACGCCAGGCACGAGGTCGAGCGGGAGGCACGAGATGCCGCGGAGCTCGTAGGCGGTGCGGAGCGCCACGATGCTCATCTCGTGCTTGATCCAGACATCCGGCAGCGCAGCGAAGTCCGCCGCCGAGAAGACGCCACGCGCGGCGAGCCGCTTGGCCCAGCGTGGCCCCACGCCCCAGACCTCACGGACGGGGAGGCCACGTAGGGCCTGGTTCCGGTGCGCTTCGTTCCAGAGGCAGAGCACAGGCGGCTGCCCCGCGTCTCGGAGCGCCTTAGCCCGCTCGCTCGCCACCTTCGCCAGCGTCTTCGTCGGGCCGAGGCCGACGCGCATGGGGATGCCGGTCCACTGCAGTACGCGAGCCCGAATAGCGTGCCCCAACGCTTCCGCCTCGGCCTGCGTGCGGGGCCGCGCGCGCAAAAACGCCTCGTCGATGCTGTAGCGCTCGATCTCGTCGGTGAACGTGCTCAGGACGGTGGTGATGCGGCGGCTGAGGTTGGCATACAGGGGATAGTTGGAGGAGAACACCTCCGTCCCTGCCGCCGCGAGTTGGTCACGGACCTTGAAGTAGGGAGCCGCCATCGTCACGCCGAGTCGCTTGACTTCCTCGGAGCGGGCAACCACGCAGCCGTCGTTGTTGGAGAGCACGACCACGGGACGCCCTTCCAGCGTCGGGTCGAAGGCGCGCTCGCAGGCGACATAGAAGTTGGAACAGTCCGCGAGGACGAAGAGACGCACGGGCGAGACGGGGCTGGACGACGGGCGCAGCGTGCTGGTGCGGCGCACCCTACAGATCGTGGATCACGTGGGTGACGACGCCCCAGATGCGGCATTCCTCGCCTTCGCCCACTTCGAGCGGGGGGTAGAGCTCGTTGTGCGCAAGCAGGAAGAGCCGAGACCCAACGCGCCGGTACTCTTTGACGAGCAACTCGCCGTTGACGACCGCCACGACCGTGCGGCCGTTGGCCGGCTCCAGCGTGCGGTCGATCACGAGGAGGTCGCCGTCGTGGATGCCCTTGCCCGTCATCGAGTCGCCCTCGGCGCGGGCGAAGTAGGTGCCTGCGGGGTTGCGGACGAGGTAGTCGTGGAGATCGAGGTCCTGATCGACGTGGTCGTCGGCTGGAGACGGGAAGCCCGCCGCGACCCGGGTGAGAAAGAGCGGGCGCGGCGCGTCGAGGTTGCTGAGGACCTGCGCAGGGGTGAGGAGGAGACGGAGGCGGAGCGGTTCGGAAGGAAGCACGGAGGGACGTTGGGGTGCGCTGCAGGGGATAACGAGCAGCGGGTGAGTGCGTCGCAAGCAAGGTCAACCGGGATGACAGCCTGCATGTCACAGGGCGGATCCCGT
>JBCDFF010000472.1:0-3133 GCA_039178415.1 Bacteroidota bacterium | reverse complement strand
CTCCGATTCCGGCGGCAGCGCTCGGAGCAGTACTTCACCTCGTCCCACACGTCCGCCCACTTCTTGCGCCAGTCGAACGGACGGCCGCAGACAGCACACGTCTTCGAGGGGAGCGTGGACTTGGTGTAGCGAGGCGGTCGGGAGCCGGAGCGCTTCTTCGCCATCGGACGAAGCAGAAGAGGTGACGGGGAGACAGGCAGGACGACGCCACGGCGGGAGCCATCCGAAGAGGTGCGCGTCTCCTACGTCTCGTCCCAGCACGGTGTTCGGACCCACTCGACCTGGGGCCGTCGACAACAAATCCAGGAGTAGGCGCGCGGTCGGAACAAGAACGCGCCGGATCTGGGCTGTCGGCTCCCAGCCATCGGCTCTCTGTCCTGAATGCCGTCGGGCGGATCTGTCGGGACCCACGACCTTCGACCCACGACCCTGGACTCCATGACCAAGCACACCCTCACCATCCCTCGCACCGCGCGCTACTACACGCTGGCATCGCCTGACGATGGTCCCGTCCGCGAGGTCTGGGTGGTCTGCCACGGCTACGGGCAGCTTGCGTCGTATTTCCTGCGTCACTTCCGCGCTATCGAAGCGCCGGGGCGGCTCGTGGTCGCGCCCGAGGGGCTATCGCGGTTCTACCTCGACGGGGCCGACGGGCAGGGCAACCAGGGGGCCTACGAGCGGGTCGCCGCCTCGTGGATGACGCGCGACGACCGCGACGCCGAGATTGCCGATCAGGTCGCCTACCTCGATGCCGTCTTCGCCGAGGTGTGCGCCCGGCACGCCGCCGATCCGCAGACGGTAGCGCTCGTCGGCTTCGGCTTTTCGCAGGGCGCGGCGACGATTGGCCGGTGGCTCGACCGTAGCCCGCTCCTCGCCGAGCGCCTCCACCGCGTGCAGCGCTTTCTCACCTGGGGCAACGTCCCGCCGCATGACCTCGACTGGCCCCGCGCTAGGGCGGCGTGGCTCGATGCAGCCGCCGTGCAGATCGTCGTCGGTGCCGAGGACCCGTTCCTGACGCCGGAGCGCCTCGCCCAGGCGCAGGCCGCCCTCGACGGCGTCGGTGTGACCTATGAGGTCGTCCCCTTCGACGGCGGCCACCGCCTCCACGCCGAGACGTTGCGCGAAGTCGCAGGCACCGTGGCGAGTGCGGTGCGATCTTGACATCGTCTCGACTCCCCCCGTTTTAGGCGACAGTCGCTGCGCTCCCGCGCCGCCTAAAACTGTCCCCCTCACGCATGAGGGGGACAGCTTGACCACCGCCCCGATGTCTTGCCAAGGGGCGCGCCAAGCGGGAGGAGCCAACCCAGCTTGATGCCTCCTCTCGCCATGACTGCCTCCGCCCGCACCGTCCTGCTCTCGCCTGCGCGCGTCCGCCGCACGCTCACCCGCCTCGCCTACGAGGTCATCGAGCGCAACCGCGGCGGCGACGTGCTCGCGTTCGGCATCCGTACGCGAGGGACGGCGCTCGCCCGCCAACTCGCCGCCATCATCGGCGATGAAACTGGCGACGACATCCCCGTGACCGCGCTCGACGTGCAGGCTTACCGTGACGACCACACGGGCGATGCGCCCACGGATCTTTCCGGGCCCGACGTGACCGACCGCGATGTGGTGCTCGTGGACGACGTGCTCTTCACCGGCCGCACGGCCCGCGCGGCCATCGAGGCGGTGCTCGCGCACGGACGGCCGCGCTCGATCCAACTCGTCGTACTCGTGGACCGGGGCCACCGGGAGTATCCCATCCAGCCCGACTTCGTGGGCGCGGTCATCCCCACGAAGCACACCGAGCGCGTGGTCGTCGAGGGGGAGGGCGACGAGGTGCGCGTGTTCTTGGACGATTGACGAGCTACGGCACCGCGTGAGTCCCAGGACAGCGTAGCTTCGGAAGCCCTTCCAGGAATTGGCTTCCCGCTCAGCATCGAAGCCGGGTCTTCTGTTACATACGTGGTTGCGTCCAACGTGCAATACGTAACACCTCCTCCGCTTCCGCACTCGCATTCTACTGCTCATGTCCGACACCCCTGCTCCCCTCCGCATCGCCTCCGGGCAGGGCTTCTGGGGCGACCTTCAGCGCGCGCCCATCGACCAGGCGCGGCGCGGGCCGATTGACGTGCTCGTGATGGACTACCTCGCCGAGGTCACGATGTCCATCATGCAGAAGCAGAAGCTGCGCCGCCCCGAGATGGGCTACGCGCGCGACTTCGTGGAGGTGGTCACTGAACTCCTTCCCGACATCCAGGCGAAGGGCTTCAAGATCATCTCGAACGCGGGCGGCGTGAACCCGACCGCCTGCCGCGATGCCATCGTGGCGGCAGCACGCGAGCGCGGGCACACCGGACTCAAGGTGGCCGTCGTCACCGGCGATGACCTCCTCGACCGGCTTGACGACCTGCTCGCCGAGGGTATCGCGCTCAAGCACATGGAAACGGGTCAGCCGCTCGCCGACGTGCGCGACGCCGTCGTGAGCGCGAACGCCTACCTCGGGGCGGCGCCCATCGTGGAGGCGCTGCGGCAGGGCGCGGACGTGGTCGTGACGGGGCGGACGACCGACACCGGTCTCACACTCGCGCCGATGATCGACCGCTTCGGCTGGGCGATGGACGACTGGGACAAGATGGCCGCGGGCACCGTCGCCGGGCACATCCTCGAATGCGGCGCGCAGGCCTCAGGCGGCAACTTCACCGACTGGCAGACGGTCCCGGACCTGCACGACGTAGGCTTTCCCATCGTGGAGGCCGCGCCCGACGGCACGTTCGTGGTGACGAAGCACGAGAACACGGGTGGCCTCGTCTCGCGGCAGACCGTCGCGGAGCAACTCCTCTACGAGATCGGCGACCCGACCGACTACATCACCCCCGACTGCATCGCGGATTTCACCTCGATCCACCTCGACGACCTCGGCCCGAACCGCGTGCGCGTCCACGGCATCCGCGGGACCGAAAACACCGCGTTCTACAAAGTCAGCGCCGCCTATGCCGACGGCTGGAAGGCCACCTCGACCTTGGTCTACTCCTGGCCCGATCCCGCCGCGAAGGCCCGCCACGCGGCCGATATCCTGAAAAAGCGCCTCGATGCCCTCGGGCTGCACTTCGACGAGGTGCGCGCTGAACTCATCGGTGCCCACGCGCTCACG
>JBCDFF010000471.1:0-3153 GCA_039178415.1 Bacteroidota bacterium | reverse complement strand
TTCCCGGTCGATGCCTCCTACAGCGGCCTCGCCGGCGTGCCCACGGTCACGTTCGAGGGCAACTACAAGGGGGTCGTCGGAGCCTACTCGCGCACGTTTAACGGCTACCAAGCCACCGGAGACAGCCGCGTCCTTCAGGCCGACCCGACGCTGGCGTCGCTCTACTATGTGGGCATCCTGGAGACGCCAGACGGCTCCTTCGACCGCACCACCGCCTCGGTGCGCGTCGCCAACCGCACGTTTTCGGCGGAACTAGCACACAGCCGGCCGGTCGTCGGCGCCGCCTTCGGGCGGCCGCTCATCCTGTCGGGCAACGCCGATAACTTCTCGTTCGTCAAGCTCGGCGTGGACACCCGGCTCGTGCAGTACCACTTCATGCACAGCGCCCTCGGCGACCAGTCGCGCTTCGTCGACGGCGGCAACGACTTCGACGTGCTCGTCGGCCCCGAGCGCTACATGGCGCTGCACCGGCTGACGGTCAACCCCACCTCGTGGCTCGCCTTGGCCTTTACCGAGATGGTCGTCTACGGCAATCGAGGGGTCGAGCTCGCCTACCTCAACCCCGTCAACCCGTTCAAGACCGCCGAGCACGCACTCTGGGACCGCGACAACACGCTCTTCGCCCTCGAAGCGGTCGTCCGCCCGCTCCCCAGCGTAGAAGCACACGCAACCATCCTCGCCGACGACCTCGACTTCGGTGAGTTCGGCGACAACTCGTACAACAACAAGTGGGCGGTGCAGGCGGGTATCGGCAGCGCGTTCGAGACGCCCCTGGGGGCCCTGCTGGGCTACCTGGAGTACACGCGCACCGAGCCGTTCATCTACACGCACCGCTTCCTGCTCGAGGGGTCGTACTACAACAGCTACACGCACAACGGCTTCGGGCTCGGTCACCCCATCGGGCCGAACGCGGACCTGCTGGAGGCGGGCGTCCAGCTCTGGCTTCCGTTCCGCCTTCGCGCGAGCGTGTCGGGCCGCTACGCCCGGCGCGGCGAGAACTTCACCGCCGAGGACGGCACGTTCGTCAACGTGGGCGGCACGATTACCAACGGCGACCAGCCGCCGTTCGACGAGCCGACGAAGGAGTTCCTGCGAGGCACCCTGGAGGAAGGCCCCGGCGCGACGCTCGACCTGACGTGGGAGCCGTTCAACGAAGTCGGCTTCGCGCTGCACCTCGACTACCAGCAGTGGACCAACGACCCCGACCGCCTCTTCGCGCGCGGCTCGTTTTTTATTGATCTGTAAGGGCGCATACCCGTGCGCTATTCGTGGCAGGATTTGCGCCTGTACGGTGTCGTCCCCCTTGCCATCGGATACGCCATGCGCTCCCTACTGCTCGCCTTTCTCCTCGCTGCGGCATCGCTCCACGACGCCACTGCGCAGATCGCAGAGGAGCGCCTGACGCTCGCGCTCGACACGCTGGCGCAGATCGCGCAGGACGGCGATGCCTCGCTCATGGCCCACATGGCGTGCCTCGACCACGGCGCTGGCGTGGAGGGCGGCCGCATCGCGCCGTGTGTCTACCAAGGTGACCCGCGCATGGAGCACACGGCGGGCGCGTTCGTGGACGCGATCTACGAGGCACTACCACCCGACGGCGCGTGGATCCTCGACGCAGTCACGACGCGGACAGTCGAAGGGCGCGGGCTGACCGAAGTCCAGGTGAAGGTCCGCCGCGACGACGAACCTGTCGGCCAACCGGTGTTTCTCTTTGCCGACCATGCGTCGCGCCCGCTGCTCGTGCAGGTGAACCGTGGCCCGTCGATGATGCTCGCGGACGCGCCACCGCCCGAGGAGCCCTCCGTGCTCGACCTGCCGATCCTTCGCGCGCCGGACCTGAGCGTTCAGCTTCCTGCCCGCGCCGCGTTCCTGCAGGCCGCTGCCCGGGGCGCGCTCCCCCATCAGGATGCGGCAGCCTTGATCGCCTGTCGGCGTGACACGGACGAGGAGTTCGTCCCCGCGCCGTGCTCAGCGTCCCCCGTGATTGAAGACCGCGCCGAGCGGGTCGACCAGGTCCTCGCCGAGATCGCGTTTCTCTTCGGCGACGCGACGATCCGGCCTTCGATGGAGGCCATCGTGGCACCCTATGAGATGGAGGGCTTCCTCGGCGCGCAGGCCCAGTTCGTCATCGAAGATGGAGGGGCCACGCGACGCCCCACACTGTTCTTCATGGCCGCTGAAGGTGCCTACCTGTTTGTGTCGGGACACCCCGACATGGCTCCGCTTGCGCCCCCCGTGGCCGACGCCCGGCCTCGCCTGGAGGCGCTCCTCCAGGAACTCTTTCGATGGGCACGTACCGGCGATGTTGAGGCCGCGGCACCGCACCTGGTGTACCGGGGCGACGGGCCGGACCGCTGGCGGCGCGCCATCGACCCCACTGTCTCGGCGGAGCACGCGGTGGCGGAGGCGATGCTGCGCGAACTGAGCACGTATGCGGGTCCGACTAGCGCGTTCGAGGTCAAGACCTACTTCTCCGAGGCCGAGGCCGAAGGCACCTGGCACGTCCTGGAAGTGACGCTCGGAGGCAACGAGCGCACCGTGTTCGCCTTCCTCCTCATCGAAGGCGTGTTCGTCCTCGGCGATATCGACTGAGCGATATCGACCGAGCGCTAGCGGGCGGCGACTTCTTCGCTCGTCGTGACGCTTTCGGGGCACGGACCGCAGCCAGCGGGGTGCACGACCTGAGCGCGGGTGCGCTTCGCCGCTTCCTCGGTGTCTGCGTCGTGGCCAAGCGTTTCCGGGAGACCGACCCACACGAGGAGGGCCGCGGCGACGGACAGGCCGCCCGCAATGATGGCGCTCATCGGGAAGCCGATGCCCGCGTAGAGCGTCCCGGCGACCGCGCTGCCGACCGCGAAGCCAACCTGGCCGATGGCAATCGTGAGGCTCATGAACGACCCGCGCCGAGCTCCGACGACGAGCTCGGTGAGCATCGCCTGGAACGCGCTGTAGCGGGCGGCCGCGCAGCCCATGATGCCGAAGAAGAGCGCGAACGGCCCCCACGGCACACCGCCCGTCAGGGGCGTCGCGGCCATGAACAGCCCCACCCCCGCCGACGCCGCGATGATGACCGGCTTGCGCCCGACGATATCAGAGATGCGCCCTGCCCGCGGCCCGATGAGCACGTTGGAGAGCCCGCCGAGCGCGTAGACG